>NZ_JBFTKS010000014.1:0-188593 GCF_056396065.1 Allobosea sp. 05T433
TCGCGGGCAAGAGCAACCGCAGCGCGGTCAACGCGATGACGCTGCAGCCCTTCGTGAACTACAATTTCCACGGCGGCTGGTACCTGACCTCGTCCCCGATCATCACCGCCGACTGGGAGGCCGGCCATGGCGACCGCTGGACGGTGCCGATCGGCGGGGGCTTCGGACGGGTGTTCAAGATCGGCCATCAGCCGGTCAATGCGCAGCTCGCAGCCTATTACAACGTCGCAAAGCCCAGCGGAGCCGCCGATTGGCAACTCCGGGCCCAGCTCCAGTTCCTGTTCCCGAAATAGAGCCAGTAGACCGCACTAACGAATTCAAACGAAGGAAGTGCGCCATGCAAACCGCGCGAAATACAATCGCCCTATTCTTTCTTCATGCTGTCGCGGCTTCTGCCCTGACATTGATGTCCAACTCTGCATCAGCTCAGGCGACGCCGGCCGTTCCCCCGCATGTGCCGCTGCAGAAAGCGATCGGCACGCCCGCGAAGCCCGAACTCGTGCCGTCCTTATTTGTCCTGAGCGCGCGCGGCGCCACCTTGCAGGGCGGAAAGCTGGTGCTGAGCGGTCTGTCGCCGAACTCCATCGTCTTCGCCGACCGCCCGGTGAGGTCCGCTGGTCACGAACTCACGGCGCATATCCTTGAGGAGTGGCTGCCGGGCAACCAGAGCCCCGACAGCTTCTACAAGGACCCGCCGAACGCGACCGTGTCAGCTTTCACAAGGGATGGCTCGGGTATTCGCGACGCGGTTGTGGTCCTGAAAACACCAAAACTCGAAGGCGACCAGGTCACATTCGACGTCGACGTGATGGAGGGAGACCTTGCCGGCGGCGACGGCCCTGCGTCGATCTTCATCGACCTGATCGGCCGGCCATTTACGCCGTTGTCCTTCGCCGGCGTGGCGCGACGCAGCGCATTTCGAGGAGCCTATTACAGGGGCGCGGTTGCCGCCGGCGCGCTGGGTGCCGCAGCGTATTACGCCCCGTATGCCTATCGACCGGCCTGCGGATATTATCCGTACCCGCCCTGCTACTGACCCTCGGCTGTCGAATTCGATGTCCGCTCCAAGGATCGGTCATCCCTCCATTGTCAATCATCGCCGAGGTCGCGTAGCGTTAACGTGCGACCTACGCGCGCTTGACCACACGTTGCGAACCAAAAGGAAGCTCCTCACATGCTGACGAAACGCGATCTGCTTGGCTCTGCTGCGATGGCCGCATTCGCCGCCGCCACAGTGAGGTCCAGCCCCGTCTTTGCGCAGTCCAAGCCCGAATGGCCCAATGTCTTCGAGGCCAAGGACATCGCCGAGGAAGGCTTCATCTACGGCCTGCCGCTGGTAATGAACTATGCGGTCATGCAAGAGTTCGCCGTTGACAAGAACTCCGGCCAGTTCAAGGCACCGTTCAACCAAATCGAAAACCAGCACCACGTCGCCACCCCGGCGGACACGGCCGTAATCACGCCGAACAGCGACACCCCTTACTCGTTCATCTGGCTGGATTTGCGCGCTGAGCCGATGGTCGTTTCGGTGCCGGCGATCGAAAGGGAGCGCTACTACTCGGTCCAGCTCATCGACGGCAACACCTATAATTACGGCTATATCGGCACGCGCGCCACGGGCACGGAGCCCGGCGACTATCTCGTGGTCGGTCCCGACTGGAAAGGCGAAAAGCCGGCCGGGATCAAACAGGTCTTCCGATCGACGACGCCGTTCACACTCGCACTGATCCGCACCCAGCTCTTCAACCCCGGCGACATGTCAAATGTCGAAAAGGTCCAGGCCGGCTACAAGGCGCGCCCGCTTTCGGCCTTCCTCAAGCAGCCCGCCCCGGCGGCTGCGCCGACCATCGCCTTCGTTCCCGCCACCACGGCCGGGATCAAGGACAACTTCTTCGAGTATCTCGACGCGGCCCTGCAATTCATCCCCGAGACGGCGCGCGACACGGCGGTTCGTGCAAAACTTGCGAAGATCGGCATCGGTCCCGGCAAGACCTTCGCGTTCAAGGATCTCTCGCTCGAACACAAGGCCGCAATCCTGATCGCCATGAAGCAGGGCGACGACAAGGTCGACAAATGGCTGGCCAGCGGAAACAAGAACATCAACGGCTGGAATGTCGGCGCGTTCTTCGGCGACGAGGCCTTCTTCAACGGCGATTGGCTGATGCGGGCCGGCGCCGCCAAGGGCGGCCTTCTCGGCAACGATGCCGTCGAAGCCATGTACCCCTATACCCGGACGGATGCTGCCGGCGAGGCGCTCGACGGCAGCAAGCACAAATACACCATCACCTTCGCACCTGGCCAGTTGCCGCCAGTGAACGCGTTCTGGTCCGTGACGATGTATGACGGCAAGAGCCAGTTCCTGGTGAAGAACCCAATCAATCGCTACCTCATCAACTCTCCGATGCTTTCGGCGATGAAGAAGGACGCGGACGGCTCGCTGACGCTGTACCTCCAGAAGGACAGCCCCGGCGCCGACAAGGAAGCCAATTGGCTTCCGGCGCCGGATGACAAGATTTATCTCGTGATGCGCCTCTATTGGCCAAAGCCGACGCCGCCCTCGATCCTGCCGGCGGGCGCAGGGACATGGCAGCCGCCGGGAATCAAGCGGGTATCATGACGTAGAACGCATGCGCCGCGCCCGGCGCGGCGCACTGCCATCCGTATCCCTACGACCGACCGCCACAGCGGCGGCCATCGGCATCCTCAACGGATGCCGGGATGAAAAAGACGCAACCGCAGTGAGCAATGCGGTTGTGTGACCTTCTGAACGGACGAACTGCATCTTCATCGTTCTGACAAAGACGGGTATACGTCATGAAACTCCGCCAGAGTAAGCTTCCCTCAATTGCAGGCATCTTGGCCGCAACGCTCGCCGCCGGTGCAGGGTCAGCTATCGCCCAGGCGCCGATACCGCCGTCGCTCAGCACGCCGGACAAGGCCGAAACGCGTCTCGGCCCGCTCGAATTCAAGGACGGCGTGCCAAGCAAGGCCACGGCGGAGAAGCTCTACGACAACCTCGACTTCACCTACGCTTATCGTGCCTTCATGGACAACCTGCGGGGCGTCAGCATTCACGCGCTGCGCAAGGGCATGCACGACATCGGCGTGAAGGACAACGAGGTGCTCGTCTTCTCGCAGCTGATGGACGCCAAGTCGCTGTTCCTGACGGCCAACGCCGACACGATCTATGTCATGGGCTCGCTCGATCTGACAAAGGGCCCCGTGGTGATCGAGACGCCGCCCAAGTTTCTCGGCGCGGTGCAGGACGCCTGGTTCCGCTGGGTCGTCGACCTCGGAGTCCCTGGCCCCGATCGCGGAGAGGGCGGCAAGTACCTGATCGTGCCGCCGGACTACAAGGGTGAACTGCCGGAGGGCGGCTTCTTCATCTCTCGCGCGCGCACAAACACCATCGTGTGGTTCGGCCGGTCGTTCCTGGAGAACCACGGCGATCCCAAGCCGGTGGTCGAAGGCATCCGGAAATCGACCAAGGTCTACGCCTACGAACCGGGCGGCGTCGGCACTCCGGTCGCCGAGTTCCTGGCGGGCAAGGCCAGGCTCGGTCGGGTCACGCCTCCGCCGCCGACCGTGTTCCACGAAGGCAGCGGCAAGGTGATGAACACCATTCCGCCGAACGACTGGACATTTTACGAAATGYTCAACGAGATCGTGCAGCGGGAGCCGGCCACCTCGCTCGATCCGGAATTGATGGGACCGGTCGCCGCCATCGGCATTGTCAAAGGCAAGCCTTTCGCTCCCGACGCGCGCATGAAGAAGATCATGAGCGACGCGCTCGCGCTCGCCAACGCGACCTCCCGCACCCTGCTCATGAGTGCGCGCGATCCAAGCTGGTTCTACTATCCAAACTCGTCATGGCAGAACTATCTGTTCGAGACCGGCTACGAGTTCGAGACTCCCATTCCGTTGATCACGCCCGAGGGCGTCAAGCCCTTCCCGCCGACCGGCTATCGGACGATGGATGCGCGCGCGAACTTCTTCTACGGCGTGACCGGCATCACGCCCGGCATGGCGATGCGCCTGCCCGGCATCGGCTCGACCTATCTTTGGTCCATGCTGGATGCGAACAAGCAAAACCTCGACGGAGCCAAGACTTATACGGTGACACTGCCCAAGGGTATCCCGGAGGCGAACTTCTGGTCGTTCACCGTTTACGACAACATGACGCGGTCGATGCTGGACACGCCGCAGCGCTTCCCGCGCGCTGGCAGCCAAAGCTACCCGTCGCCGGCCGCAGAACCGAACGCCGACGGCTCGACAACTGTCTACTTCAGCCCGGCTCAGCCGGCCGGGGTGAAGCGCGGCAACTGGATCCAGACCATGCCCGGCAAGGGCTGGTTCACGGTCCTGCGCCTCTACAGCCCGCTCGAGCCGTTCTTCGCCAAGACCTGGCAGCCGAGCGAGATCGAGCTGGTGAAGTAGTCATTGCACCGGGAAATCGGTGGCACCTGTCCGCACCCCACACACTTCGAAATAGGAGATCATCATGTCCAGAATTCTTGCCGCCATGGCGGTATCGGTCGTCTGCGCAGCCTCGTCTGCGGCGACGGCCCAGGTTCCGCTCACCAGCTATGTCGATGCCAACGGCTTCATCGATGTTCAGGCCCTGACCTGCGCACAGCTGGCCGGAACCTTTCAGGAGGACGCCGATGCGCTCTCGGCCTGGTATAGCGGCTGGTATAACGGCCTCGCCAAGAAGCATTTCCTTGACCTGAAGAAGGGCAAGGTCGTCGAGCACGAGGTCATCGTGTACTGCAAGGCCAATCCCGGCAAGAAGATCATCGAGGCGCTTGCCGTCGTGTTCAAGGATGAGCGCGCCAAGCTGGGAATCGAGATGAAATAGGCGCCTGTTGGCGGGCGATCGGATCAGCAACGGGCGGGCGCTTGAATGGAGCGTCCCCCCTTGATGACATTGGCACATCTCCAGGCCCTCAATCGACAGGGAACGACATGAACACGCCTATCCTGGCTGGGATCGCAATATCGATTGGACTGATCCTGGCAGGCTGCCAGTCGTCGCAATCGCGGCAGGCACAGCTTGCCGCAATCTGTGCCGATCCCGCCAATCGGCAGCCCAAGACCTTCTACTGGTCGGAATGCCAGACACTGTATCCGTCGTCGGACCAGGCATTGCAGAAGGATTATCTGCTCGGCTCCGCCGTCGGCAACTAGATCATTGGACCGGATATCGTATCCAGTCCGATGATCTAACCCTTTGTCTTTGCATCGGCTTTGCCCCGAAAACCGCAATCCACTTTTCGGGCCGATGCTTTAAGTCCCGAACTCCTCCCTTCGCCGGTCAGACCTCCGACGCGCGCGGCGAATGCCGCTGCGTGCCGGCGTCAACACGCCGCCTAAGTCGAACCTATCTCTGGAGAATGTCATGACATCGCGCGTCGTCGCTGCGCTTGCAGTCTCGCTCGGGCTGGCCCTGGCCGGGTGCCAGTCCACGCCCCAGGCCGTGCAGCAGAAGGAAGATCTGCTCTCGGCCGCCGGCTTCGTTCCACAGCCCGCAAACACCCCGCAGCGCCTTGCGGCCATGAAAAAGCTGCCCCCCAACAAGTTCGTTCAACAGGCGAAGAACGCTGAGATCGTCTACGTCTACGCCGATCCCATCGTCTGCCAGTGCGTCTACTTCGGCAGCCAGGCGGCTTACGCCCAATTTCGCCAGATGGTCTTCGCGCAGAAATTGGCCAACGAGCAACAGATGACAGCGGTGATGAACCAGGACGCCTTCGATTTCGGGCCCTGGGGTGGGCCAGGACCATTCATGTACTGAAAGCGCTGTCGAATCTGAACTGAATAGACCCGAACTCCACGAAAGCTGATCGCCCGCACCCATTTGCGGGCCGGTGCATGCAATCGATCCGATATTCACGAAGGGCGCGTTGACGATGTCTACCTCATCTACAGTATTCGGTGCCGGACTTGCTTTCGCACTGTTCTCGTTCGCCGCGCAGGCTGCCGACCTGCCGTCGCGGCGGATCGAGCCTGCCATTCCCATGCCGCCTGCCTTCACATGGACCGGTTTCTATGTCGGTGCCCAGGCCGGCTGGGCGCAGACCAGAACCGAACTGACGCCGGGCGCCGTGATCGCCGGTCGGGCCGCCGTTGCTTCATTGCCGAGCCTGAACAGGGACGGCGCTACGGTCGGTCTGCTGGCGGGCTACAACTACCAGATCGGCCAACTTGTCCTCGGTGGCGAGATCGACGGCGCAGCCCTCATCACCGGCAAGCAGCGCTTCACCGCGCTGACCGGCGATTTCATCACCGCCCATACCAACTGGGCCGGCTCGGCCAGGCTACGCGTCGGTTATGCCTTCGACCGGTTCATGATCTACGCAACCGGCGGCCTCGCCTTGGCCGACGCCCAGTCGACGGTGACGGGCACGGGTTACTCCTATGGCGCAGGCGACAGCACCCGTCTTGGCTGGACGCTCGGCGCCGGCGCCGAATACGCCATCACGAACAACTGGATCGCTGGCCTGGAGTATCGGTACTCACAATTCCAGGAGGATACCTACACCTATCCGGTTAGCGTCGGCGGGCTCGGGATCGTCGGTTTCAAGCAGCAATTGAGCACCAACCAGGTTGTCGGGCGGCTGCTCTACAAGTTCTGACTCTCTCGACGACTTCCTCCGGGGCAGGCTGCGTGCCGGCCGTCGGAGATCCGTCCTCCCTCCAGTTCCGAAACGGGGCTACGACATGAAATATGCCATTTTCGGCTTGGGCGCCCTGGCTCTGGCCACCGCCCTCGCCCCGACAGAGGCCAGCGCCGTGGTTTGCGCACGCGGGGTCGTCCGGGCTGGTTGTGCCGGGCCCAATGGTGCGGTCGCGGTGCGACGCCCGGTTGCCCCGCGCGCCGTGGTCGTCACGCCGGCGCGCCGCGGCTGTACGATCATCAACGGCCGGCGCGTGTGTCGCTGATAGCGCGCTGCTGCATGGGCGAACGGCGCTCGCGCTAGCGGGCGATCCGGCTTCGACCGCGCCCTGCCTCACGGCGCCAGGCCATGCCAAGCCTGGAGCCTGAAGGACCACGGTGAGCCTCCGGTCGTCCGACGATCAGATCGTGGGTGCCATCACAGTTTCGGGGGAAGCCCAGCACGTTCGAAGACCGGCACCGACTCCGTCCTGCCGGCCAGCGAGCCCCCCGTCGGCACATCTTCGGCTGCTTGCCGGACGGCCTCTTCGGATTCCGTCAAGCCGTCCGGCGTGTCGTTGGCATCGCTGCCTTCGTCATGGATATTGGTGCGGTCGCTGACGCGACGGCCCGTGGTAGCCGGGTCCGCCTCGATCGGACTTTCGGTCGGAGCGAGCGTTGCGCGCTCGTCCTCGAGCAGCGCAGGGTTTTCGCGGGGCTTTTGCATGGTTTCCTCCTGTCGGGGAGGAAGCCGCCGGGGCGGGATTTGTTCCGGAATGGGCTCGGCGCGTGGAGCGCAAGCATCGCAATTGCCGATCGCGGAGCCGCCGGAGTCGGTGCTCGGGCATCGTGGCCAACGAAGCCGCCGACCGCCCTCGCCGCAACCTAGGCGGGAGTATTCCGCCGGAAAATACGGCGCGGTGACGCCATTCGGGGGTAGCGAACGGCCCCTCGACACTTAGTGTGGGGCGGGGTGCACCGTCCAACAAGCCGGAGCCTTGCAATGACCATCACCATCACCGCCTTTGAACGCTCCCCCGATCGCGGCAGAGGGCTGGCGCGTGACATGCGCGTTCGCTGGGCGCTCGAAGAAGTGGAGCAGCGCTACGACGTTCGCCTGCTTTCCTTGCCCGCGATGAAGGAGCCCGCGCATCGTGCGCTTCATCCCTTCGGGCAGATCCCGACCTATCAAGACGGCGATCTCGTCCTGTTCGAGTCGGGAGCGATCGTTCTCCATATCGCGGAGAGTCACCCGGGCCTGCTGCCCGCCGATGCGAACGCCCGTGCGGGCGCGATCGCATGGATGTTCGCCGCGCTCGCCACGGTCGAGCCACCGATCGTCGAGCGCAGCATGGCGGTGCTCCTGGAACGCGACAAGCCCTGGTACGAGGCGCGCCTGCCTGGCCTCGAGGATCGGGTCCGTGTCCGGCTCGGCGAGCTTTCGCAGCGGCTTGGCGAGGCCGATTGGCTCGATGATGGGTTCAGCGCCGGCGACCTGATGATGGTGACGGTGCTGCGCCGGTTGCACGGCTCGGGCCTCCTCGAGGAATGTCCAAACCTCTCAGCCTATGTCGCCCGCGGCGAAGCCCGGCCCGCCTATCAGCGCGCCTTCGCGGATCAGCTGGCGGTCTTCACCGCCATCCAGCCGCCCGGCTGATGAAGACCCCGCGGCCGGTCGGTTCCCACATTGGCCGCTCCGGCCGGGACATTGGTGGGCCGGCCTCGGCCCCGCCGAAGATGTTGCGCTGCGACGCCATGGGGATGACGCAGATGCTGCGCATCATCCGCCATGACGCGTTCCTCGGGATTACAGCTGGGCGCGCGTCAATGCTGCAATCAGACAGGAGACGACCATGAAGATCGTGACCAGCCTGAGCTTCCAGGGCCAGTGCCGCGAGGCGTTCGAGTTCTACGCCAAGGTCCTGGGCGGAAAGATCACCGCCGCCATATCCTATGGCGACGCGCCTCCGGGCATGCCGATCGCGGACGAGAAGTTCAAGACCTGGCTGATGCATTGCTGGCTCGAGGTCGGCGACCAGGCCTTGATGGGCGCCGACATGGACGTCAAATGGGCTCCCAATATCGACAAGCCGAAGAACGGCTTCGACGTCACCCTGCACAGCGACGACAATGCCAAGGCAAAGGGCTGGTTCGAGCAATTGTCGGAAGGCGGCAAGGCCGTCATGCCGTTCAGCGAGACCTTCTGGTCGCCCGGCTTCGGCTCGCTCGTCGACAAGTTCGGCGTGCCCTGGATGATCAACACCATCCCATCGGCCGGCTGGAAGCCGCCGCAGGGCTGATCCTTCGGACGAGGCGACAGCCAGGACATGAGCGGAGACTTGGTGCCGGCCCGCGTCCGGGGACCTCCCCTGGTGCGGCCGGTGGTCATCTCACCCCTCTGACCCACTCCTCCAACACGCGTCTGATCGCCTGTTCCGCCGGCGCGTCACGCGTGAAGGCCCACCATGTATGCGCGCCTTGCCAGAGGCTCGCCATCTGCCACCCGAGGCGTTCGCCCCGCGTCCGGTCGCTCGAGAGGCGGCGGCCGAGGATTTCGGCGAGGCGACGGCCCCAGGCCGCGCCGCGGCTGCGCAGCGCGGGATTGCGGATGTCTTCCCTCAGCAGCAGCAGGCCGTTGGTGGCGTCGCGTTCCGCGGTTTCGGACGGCATCAGCCGGATCAGAAGGTCGATCGCGCCCTCAGGCGTCGGCGGTGCCTCAGCGTCCGCCGCCTCGGTCTCCGCGTCGAGCCGGTCCCAGGCGTGCAGGAGAATAGCCTGAACCAGGGCCTCGCGATTGCCGTAGCGCTGCACCAGCGTCGCCGGGGAGAGGCCGCAGGTCTTCGCGGCGCGGGCGAAGGTGAGACCGTCGGGGCCCGTCTCCAGCATCGTCCCGAGAAGTGTCTCGAGAACCTGCTCGTCAGGGATCGTTTTGCGTCTTGCCATGGTAATATATAAACGTACGTTCGTTTATTATTCAACGGAGAAGCCGCCATGGCCAGGATTCTGGGATATATCGCCGCCAGCCTCGATGGGCGGATCGCCACCGAGGACGACAATCTCGACTGGCTGTTCAAATACGACGACATGAACCTCGGCGAGCACGACTACCGCAGCTTCCTCAAGCGCATGCGCACCGTGGTGATGGGGCGGAGCACCTATGATTTCGTAGCGGGAGACGCTTCCGCCTGGGCCTATGGGGACAAGCGCGTCATCGTCGTCACATCGCGGACGATCGACGATCCGAAGGGTCCGCTGGAGGTCCGCAGCGACGTCGATGCGCTGATCCACGAACTTCGCGGGCTGGACGACGGCGACGTCTGGATGCTGGGCGGCGGGCAGCTGCAGATGGCCTTCCTCGAGCGCGGCGCACTCGACGAGATCGAGATCTATGTCATCCCGGAAATGCTCGGTGGCGGCCGGCCGCTCTTTCCACTCACCGGCTTTCGGGCGAGCCCGACGCTCATCAGCGCGCAGGCGGTCGACAAGGGATGCGTGCGGCTGCACTACCGGTTCTAGACGCATCGCCGAGGCCAGATCGCAAGTTCCGATGCCCCTGCGGTCGGCCGGGAACCAGACGCTCTGGCAAGGGAGTCCGACGGCAGTCACAGCTGACACCGCTCCTTCTACATCGCCTTTCCGCAAAGGCGTTTTGCGCTGAATTGGCATGAGCGCGATCGTCCAACACGATGCAAATAGTGATGGAATCCTCGATGGCCATCTGATCGCGCTCTACAGAATAGGCCCCGGACAGAAGTCGGAGAGACCTGTCTAACCGCGTTCTGCGCGGGCTCGCGAAGTGCGCCGACACAGGCCGCAGCCTCGATCGAGACCCGCTATCATTCAAACGCATGATGAAGCGGTTCTAGTGGCATCCGATAAATGCCCCTAACCTTAGGCGGGGCTGGCCATGGTTTCGGAGTCATTTCAAGCACCGGCGTCAGGTCGAGAAAGCCGGAGTGATGCAAAGCGCGCCGGTGTTTCCATCGGGCAAAACGTCTCTGACTACACTTCGAATCGCGATTTTCTTCCTCTTCGTCAAGACGAACGCATGGGGAAGAACCCTGCCGGCGCACCCGCGGTCGCCCCCCTGGGCAGCGTCACCGGGACGGATAACCCTCCCATCCTGTTCCTGCTCCCGGGGTCGGTCGGTTACGGCCCGGGCCTGGCGGCCTTCGCCGCGGCCATGGGCAAGGTCACCCGGGTGGTCCCGATCAAATACCCCGGTCTGCGGATGATATTGAGCGGACAGAACACGCTCGCCGCCATGGCGGCCGACGCGATCCAGCAGATCGGCCGGGCCCAGCCCTCGGGCGATGTTCGCCTTCTCGGCCATTCGCTTGGTGGCGCCGTTGCTTACGAGGTCGCGCAGCGGCTGCTCAGCGCCGGACGGTCGGTCAGGTTCCTGGGATTGCTGGACACGAGCCTCGAGGGCGAACGAAGCAAGTATCGGGAGATCATCACCCGCACGTTCCATCGAATACGGACCAATCGCGTGGCGGCCTCCCGGATGGCCTGCCGCGCCCTTGCGAAGGGGACGGCCGCGATGGGCCACGAAGCGCGCCTGGCGGGGATGCTCGACCGCTATACCAAGGAGCAGTTCAATGCGACCTGCTTCAGAATCCAGCTGGAGCTGCAGGAGGTCTTGCGGGCCCGCGCCTTCTTCGCGTGGCTGGCCGAGCCGAAGCAGCAGCTGCCCCTGGCAGGCACGCTGTTCCGCTGCAAGCGGGAGGGAATGACGAGGGAGCTCGGCTGGGACAGCGCCCTGGCGGGCGTGGAGGTCATCCCGATCGCAGGCGGCCATCTCGACCTCGTCATGGAGCCCCATCTCTCGGCGAACCGCCCCCTGATCGAGCAGGCCGTGGCGCTGAGCTATTCGCCAGCCGCGTCCCACCTGCACGAGCGGAGATTGCCGACGTGACCGCGCCAGCACGACCTCTGGCCGCCGCCGAAGGCCGACCGTCTCGGGCGGGGTCGCAACTCCTTCCCCAGCGCTTTGGATCACGCCGTCCGATCGCGGCGCATCCGCCCAAACAGCAGGTTCTGAATTGAGCACGAGGCCAATGATGATCATCGAGAAGACAAGCGATATTTACACGGGGGCCATTCGCGCATTCCTGGCGGCAAATTTCTTCCTGGACGATGCAGATGATCTGGAGGCCAGCGCCTCGCTCCTCGAGCATGGCATCATGGATTCGACCGGGGTGCTCGAGGTTGTCGGCTTCATCGAGCACACATTCGGGATTACCGTCGAGGATAGCGAAATCCTGCCCAGGAACCTCGATTCCATCCAGGCGATCGCACATTTCGTCACCCGCAAGAAGAACGGGCAGTCGGCACTGGAGCTTTGAGCCGGAGCTCGGGCCGCCGCACGGCAGGGCCAGAGCGAGCGACCTCGTGCGGCCAGTCGGCATGCTCCCCCCGGCGAACTGGCCCATCCATGCGAAGCCGAGCAAGATGCTGGGGGCGATCGCCAGCCCCCCTGCGAGGCGCGCCAGCATTCAAAGCGATCTTGCAGGTCCCGCGCAATGTCGGGCGGAGCCGATGAGGCCGGGCGGGCAAGGCACGGATCGGGCTCTTCAGGGCCCGATCCGTGCATTGCCCGCCCGCGCGGCCTCCACGACCTCGCGGATCGCATCGATCACGAGTTGCGGAGAATAGGCATAGATGTTGTGGCCGCTATTCGTGTTCGCGACGAGCCTGGCGTTGAGTGACGTTGCGAGCAAGGTCTGCGATGCCCTCCAGTCCGCGAAGGAGACGCCGCCGACCGGGTCGCGCTCCGGTGGGGAGGATGGCGGTTGCCATGGCTTGTCGCCGGCAAGCACGACGGCCGTCAGTTCCCGCAGTCGAGGGGCAGCCTCGATCTTGGCGAAGGCATCGAGGAGCATGATCGCTTCGGGAGCCGCCGGCGCGGACTGCCTGTTGAGCGCGTCCCATTTCGCCACATGCTTCGGGCTTGCCACCTCGCGCATCAGGGGTGTCGCAGCGTCGACCATGACGAGCCCGCTCACCTCATCGGGCCAAGTCCGTGCAAAAAGCGTGGCGATCAGACCTCCGTAGGAATGGGGCACGAGCACGTAAGGGCGCGGTTCGCCCGCTGCCGTCAGCAGCCGATGGAGATCGTCAGCCGCCTGGTCGGCCGGATGCGGCTGGGCGACTGGCGTGGACTGATCCGGTCCGTCGAGCCTCACCCCTGGCCGGTCATAGGCGCAGACGCGGGTGAAGCGGGACACCATCGGAAAGACCGCCGACCCGCCCCTGCGAAGATTGCCCTTCCCCCAGGCCACGGCGTCATAATCGGCCTGGTGGGCCGGGTCGGCGGGATCGAGTGTCTCGCTCCAGTCGGCAGCGCCATTCCCCCTGCCCGAGATCAGCACGACCGTCGGCGATCCGGCGCCAGTGCATTCGAGATAGATCTTGCGGCCAGCGCCGATCGCAACCGAGCCGGAGAAATCTTCGGCAACCGACGCGTCGGCCGCGATGAGGATGAGCGCCGCGGCCAGAGAAAGGCACGAGCGGGATCGTGCTGCAGTGGGCATGACGATCTCCGGTCACTTCAATAGCCCTGCTGGATCGCGACGACGACGGCCGCCACATCGGCCCGGGCGGCGGAATAGTCCTGCAGCGATGGGAAGGGGATGTTGTTGACCATCAGGCTATAGACAAGCCGGCGCCCGCTCCTGGCGTCGATATATCCGGTCTGGGTGGTGGCAAGCGCGACAAGTTGCCCGGCAGCACTTCCGGCGACCATGTCGCCATCCTTGATCCGGACATGCGCGGCCGCCGGCGACCCCGCGCCGTTCAGTGCCTGCGAGCCGTCGACCCCGAGCACGGCCATGCCATCATGAAAAGCGCTGCCCCAGGGCGTGGTCGTGATGTCCCTGAGGAAGGTCGCGAGATCCGACGGCGTCGTCCGGCTGTTATGGCTGCTTCCGGCACCGTCGAAGACATAGGTTCCGGTTGACGACACGCCATGCCGGGCGAGCAGCTTCAGCACCTCGGCCAGCCCATCGCCGCAATCGGGACTTCCGGCCTTCACCGCGGCAAGACAGACCATGAGGTCGGCGCCGCGGTTGTAGCTCACCTTCAGGATCACCTTGACGAACTCGGACAGCGGCGGCGAGACATATTCCGCCACCCGGTTGGCTTCGCGATAGCCGCCCGCGTCGGGCAGCGGCCTGGCGGGGCCGAGCGCAGGCGCGGCGACCTTGACCCCCGCCCGCATGAGCGCCTCGATGAAGACCGTGCGCGCGAAAGCGGCAGGATCGGCGATCTGGGACACCGTCAGGATCGGTGGTCCGTCCGAAGCGATCTTTCCGCTGACCCGAACCACCCCGGCGCCCCGTGTCGTCACCTCAAGCGGCCCGGCCGTGCCGGCAACCGTGGTGACGTCGTTCTCGACGGTGATGGCAGCGCTCTTGGGACGCCAGTCGAGCTTAGGTTTCTCGCCGGGCTTCGTCGGCGTCACCATGATGTCGATGACGTTCTCGTTGACCCAGATCGGAGCGATCGGCCCGGACGAGAACCCCCGATAGGTCTCGAAGAGACGATCGTCGATCATCACATCGCCGGTGATTTCGCGGATACCCGCAGCCTTGACCTGCGCGGCCAGGGCATCGAGCGCCGCGAGCGGATCGCTGTTCCCGACATAGGCGCCGCCCGGGAAGCCGGTAGAGGTGGTGTTGTGGTCGACCTCCGGCAGGCTGTTGAAGCCAAGCTTGTCGTTGGGCTGCTCGCGGAGCCCGAAACTGAAATCACCGGACGCGACGAGGACGAGATCTCCGTCGAGCACGTCGCCCTTGAGGTTGCCGAGCCTGTAGACCGGTGTCCGGAAACGGTAGTCGGCGCCATAGCGGTCAAGGGCGGTCGCAACGCTGTAGGTCTTCATGACCGAGGCTGGCAGCAGCGACTTATTCCCAGCCTGATCGATCAACGTCTTGCCGGTAGCGAGATCGGCGAGGTGGATGCCCCAGCTCATATGGGCAAAGATCGGCTTGGCTCGGAGGCGCTCTATGGCCTGGGCAACAGAGGCAGGAACCTCTCCGGACACCCCCGCGGCGGGATCAGCGGTCGCTCCGCCCCCCGCCGACAGCACCGCCAGGAGCGCGATCGCGACATGTCTGATCACGGTCATTGCCTGTCCCTGCCTCGCCAGCCGCGCTGTTGCTTCATCATCCGCTTCGGCACCACTTTCTGGCGGCGCCAGTCGTCCATCCCGCCGTCCCGCCGCATCCGATCGACATGCACCGGAACGACTGCAATCCTAGATCGCCGTGCGTCCGTTCGGACGCAGGAGCGGCGATCTAGCTCTTTGTTTAAGCATCGGATTTTCCGAAAACCGGATTCCACTTTCCGGTCCGATGCTCTAGCGCTTGGGGCAGCTCAGGGTTCGCCGTGGCTACAGCACCGCTTTCGGCGTCTGGATCAGTCGCGCCCATGCCTTCGCATGGGCCGCCGCAATCGCTTCGGCTCTTGAGAACAATGGGCATCTAGGGGGAAATCGCGGTCGATCGCCATGACCTCGCATCCCAATCTGATGACTGTCCGTCTACGACCGCCGGCTGCGCCGGCGAGCCCGTCCGCGATGCAACGCCGGATCGTCGTCTCGAACAACGCGCTCTGTCGGCCGATGAGCAGCGTCCGGATCATCAGCTCCCGATCGATCGAAGGCCGCCCCGTCTCGCTGTAGAACGGACGCAGAAGCGTGCGGAGATTGCCCTGGCGCCCCCGAAATCATGCGTCGGATCACATCAGCGGCGCGTGCTTTTTCGCCGCCAGCCATTCAGCAGTGCTGCGCAGGCCATCAAGCCAGGCGCGTCTGGGTCTCCAAGGCGTTTCCCGGGTGATCAGCGAGATTTCGAGGATGTTGACGGGCACGTCCGCGGCTCGGCCGGCGCGATAGATCCTGGACCGGCCGGCAGTGCCGGTGATGGCCTCGATATCGCTCGCCACCTGATTGATGCTGAGCCCTGCCCCCGATCCAACATTCATGACGCGGTGAGGCCCGTCATAGGTCGCGGCCCAGAGAAAGGCCGAGACGACGTCGTCGATATGAATGAAATCGCGCACGATCTCGCCCGTGCCCCAGATTTCGAGCGGCTTGCCGGCGAGCGCGTGACTGAGCATCGCGGCGACGACGCCTTGGCGCTTCAGAGCCGATTGCAGCGGGCCATAGGCGTTGGCGATGCGCAAGGCGAGATATTCGAGCCCGTAAAGGTGGTGATACAGGGCGAGGTATTTCTCGATCGCAAGCTTGCCGACACCATAGGCCGATATCGGATGGGTCGGCGCGGTTTCCGCGATCGGATGCCTGTCGGCCGGGCCATAGACGGTACCGCCAGACGAGGCGAAGACGACCCTTCTGACGGCGGCATCGTTGCAGATATCCAGGAAGCGCAACGTGCCCAGCACATTCGTCTCGAGATCGGAAACAGGCTTTTGCCCGGGGCTTCCCGGCACCGAACTGCTCAGGAGATGGAACACGATCTCCTGCCCCCGCGCGGCTTCGGTGATGGCCGCTTGATCCTCGAAATATCCGCTGCTCCAATGGACCCGCTCGTCCAGCGCCCGCCGATCGGCCGGCGCGCGCCCGAAGGCCCGGACGACCGCGCCTTGACGGGCCAGAGCGTTGGCCAGGTTGATACCGAGAAATCCGCCGCCACCCATGATCAGGCAACGGGTGCCATCGAGCCTCGGAACATCAACAGTGGCAATTGGCATGTCTACTCGTTGGGTCAGGATAGAAAAAACGTAGTCAATCAAGCAAATCGAAATCGATGTGGTTTTATTTCGAATTTGCGAATGAATTTATCCGATATAAATAAGCAACAATCCCATGCCATGGCGTCATAAAACCTCATTTATCGGGATTATCGAACAGAACAATCTAATCTCCATGACAAATCTCAGGATTAATATGGCATGAATATGGGCAACGTGCCGGGTGAACCATGGCTCTTCCCGCCTGCAGGCGACCGGTTGCACGATCCGTCCAGCGATGGGGCCGATGTCAAAGTCGCCGTCATTGTCCCAGCTTATGGCCAACCCTCGCTGACAGCCGAGGCGCTGAATACGGCGTTGGCACAGGTCACTGATTTCAATTTCGCCATTGTCATTGTGAATGACGGATGTCCTCACCCTGAAACAGACGAGGTCTGCCAGACATTTGCTGCGACCTACCCGGGGCGGATCTTCTATTTGCACAAGCGCAATGGAGGTTTGAGCGCCGCACGCAACACTGGAATTGACTTCGCTCTGGCGGCCTTCCCGGATCTGGAGGCCGTCTACCTGCTCGACTGCGACAACCGCATCGGCCCCCATCTCCTGCAGCGGCTTCTGACCGCCTTGCGCAAGGCCGATGCGAGCATCGGCTGGGCCTATCCGGATGTCGACAAGTTCGGCTTCGCCGAATTCGCCGATACCTCGGGACCCTATTCGCCGCTGGAGCATCTGTTCCGCAATTTCTGCGAGGCAGGCAGCATGGTCTCACGGCGCATGCTCGACGCCCCGATCCGTTTTGACACCGAGATGCGCCAGGGCGTCGAGGATTGGGAATTCTGGCTGCATGGCCTCGAGCGCGGCTTTCGCGGGGTCCACGTGGCCGATGCGGGTTTTGCTTACCGCCGCCGGGGAGAAAGCATGCTGGTGGCGGCAGAACGGGATTTCACCCCGATCCTCCGCTATATCCGCAACCGCCATCCGCTCCTGTTCGGTATTCGCAACGTCCTGGCATTTGAGACCGAGGCTCGGTCGCGTTATGCGATCTATCACCCCGATACAGGGCTGGTTCGGTGCTTCACCGGTGAAAACGACGTCACGACCCTGACGGTCAGTGACTATGTCATCCGTCTGCTGCGCGCCCGGCTGCGCCCTGCTTACGGTCACTGCCCCGGGCAGCTTGTCGTCATGAACAGCTCATTATGCGAAACGCTTGCCGCGCAATCGCTGCTGGCTGGCGTCTTGTGGACGCTCGAGCGCGGGCTTGCCCGATCGACCGTCGTTACGTGCTCAATGCGGGATCGATTGCACGATGATCGTCTTCTGGCCTGGAGCGAGGGGACGATTGTCCAGGAGCAGACGGACAGGTTCCGGCTGACATCTGATCGGACGCATATCCTGGCCGTCGAGGCATCCTTTCTCGTCGAGCACGCATCGCTGCGCGCGCTCGATCTGCATGCCCTGCCCCGACAGCCGGGCAAGCGTCAGCATGCTATCGAACTCGATCTGGCCGTGAGGGAAGCGCCGGCCGATCTCGCGCCAATCGATGAGGCCTTTACGCGGCTGTGCCGGGATATCGCCACTGCCGGAGACGGGGCCAACCCTGCCGATTGGAAGTCGGCGATGCCGAACACGTACCGGCTCCAGGCGGCGCTGCCGCGCGATCTGTACCCGGAACTCTTCAATCTCTCGTCGGCCTTCCCCGGCGGATCGTCCGATGCCAGGCCCCTTGCTGCCCTGGTGCTCGCCTCGGGGCAGCCCGAGAGCGTTGCGACCGCCGAAAGGCTGGCACTGACGCTCATCGAAGCGGGGTGGGAGGTTCATCTCGTGGGGATCGCGAGGGAATTCGCCCTCGCTCCCGGCCGCGCAAAATGCTTTTCGCAGATCATTGCATTGCCCCTGCCGGAGCTGCTGTCCCGCGCATGGACACGGAGCTATCAGGGGACGCCGATGCCCTGCTTCGAGCATCTGGATACCGATGACGCCATTTCCACATTGGCCGGCTATCACCGCGCCGTATCGGTGGATGGCGGGGTTTCACACACATTGATGGGCGCGTTGCGTCGACTGAAGGTGGAGACATGGGCGCTGCTCGGATACGCTGAAGGGGATCAAGCAACGAGCCAGGCCGTGAATGCATGCTCAGCGTTCGAGCAGGCTTACACGCATATTGTCGTGGGCAATGCGGAACTCCTGCGCCTGTGCCGGGCTTTCGGCATGCCAAGCACGAAGATGCGTTATTGGCCCGATCGAAGCACTGATCTGGAAGACTTCGGCATCAAACCGCTGTTCGAACCCGCAACGGCACCGAAATCCAGGCAGGCTGTCTGATGGCCCTTCAAACGACAAAAAACCTGCTGCGGCGCCTCTACTCCGCCGATCCCAAGGTCATCGTGCTGAGCGGCCCGGGAACATCGCCTGCGCGCGCCAGGCCGGCATCGGCTCTTCACTGGTATGGCTGCAAGCTGGTCGCGTGCGACCACTATGTCCTGACCGACTATGGACAGGCGGAAGACGCGTTGCCGTCAGCGCTGTGCAGTCTGGAGATCCCGCCCACGAATGTATGGGCCTTGTGGGCTCCCGATCCGATCGAAGAACGCTCTCTGCGTGCCTTGCAGGCGTGGTGGACCAAGACCGGGGGGTCAGAGACGCCTGTACCCTGCATTGTGGGGAACAGAGCAGAGCTCGATGCAGCCATACTCGAGCGCTCGCTGCGTGAGACAAGCCGATTGCAGCATAGCAACCAGCTACTGATGCGTGACCTGGCGGCCTTGCGGGAGAGCTGGACCCATCACGTTCGCATTCCCCAGGAACTCGAGGAATTGGTCGCCACCCTGCGCATGGGGCGTCCGCAGCTCATCTTCAACAGCCCCCTTCCCCGTTCGGATGTCGACATTCCCGCCTCTCCCGAAGAGCCCGACGTCAGCGACATCGGGCCATGCCTCGCGCAGCGGCTACCCAGCTCCGCGAGGGGATGGCTCGGCATCGATCTGCATATCGCCGATCCCGGGCGGGGCGCCGGGCATCTGTGCGCGCAGATCGAGGCCTCCGATGCGGGGACGCTTCTGGCGCAGTGGCGCGTTCCCTTCGATGTGCTCTGCAGGGGCTGGCTTCCTCTGCGCCTGCCCAGCGCATCGACTTGCACGTCGCGTTCCCTGACACTCAAGCTCTGGGCCCGTGGCGGCGAGGTGGCGCCTCGTCTTTCGACCTGTTCGGCCGGTGTCATGCACGAATACCGGCTTGCCCCGCAAAGCCTGGCGCAGCCGGACGAGCGAGACGCAGCGACCATGCTTGCGATGAAACTATGGGGCGGACTGCCGGGAATCCGGTCTCTTTCATCCGAAGATGATGGCGAATTCCGACATGAAGCAGGAGCGATGATCCCGGTCCCCGACTCCGTCGTCGGCAAGGCGCATCTTACCCGGGAACAATCTGCTGCTTACCCGGTGTTCGGCTATATCGAGCAGGGAAAGGTCCTCCTGCGCCCCCTGAAGACAACGTCATCTGCGGCTGTCATCAGCCTGCCTGCCACGCCGGGCCTGATCGAGATTTCATGCGAGGTCATGATCGACGACAAGCGCTGCCAGACGCGCCGCCTCGGAGCCCGGCTGGTCGTCACTCCGCACGGGATCGGCCCAGACGACGCAGAAAGCGGCCAGAATGTCCTTGCTGCGACCGAATGGACAGAACTGAACGAGCCGCTTGCACCGTCGCGACTGGTTGCACGGCTGCCATTTGCAGAGAACAGACCGGTTGACCTTCATCTGTTCACGCGTTTGCCCGAACCGGGTCCAATCCCACCGCACGGCCGGGTGGTGTTTGGTCGGTTCGAAGCAGAGATTCATGCCGCATCAGCCTGGGGCATGGCCGCCGTGCTGCCTGTCGCAGATGGTCGAACGGCCCGGCTATGAGGCGGCAAAGCTCCTCCGGGCTCCCGGTGCGACACCCCTGCACATCGCTTCGAGACAGCGCGATGGTGCGACACAACCACGTTCCCGAACGCGATCCGGAGGCGCGCAACTCACGCCGTCCGATGCGCGCCGACTGGTGTCAGTCCGCCGCCTGACCCGAACCGACACAGCCGGGCGAAGCGAACGCGGGACCGTGGCCGGCGCGGAGAACCTCCGCGCATGGTCGAGGTCGATCCGGCCGCTGGCCGCCATAGGCGAACGAGGCAGGCCTCACCACAGCGACGGCCCCGCGGCCGGCAGGAAGCTTCCGCAGGGCTGAGCCTTCCACCGAGACGGCAGCCACGATGCGACCATGTCGGCTGGCGTTTCCAACTCGCGTGGTCACCGCCGCCACGGCACGCCCTCCCCCTCGCCTTTCCCGCGATCGCCGTTCCACAGGCGGCTGCAAGGCCCGGTGTTGACGTCCGGCTCTGGTCATCGTATTGGTCTGACCAGAATAAAAAACAAGTGATCTTGGGATGGACGCTCAGGCTGCAGAAGACCCGAAAGGGTTCGAGAAGGTTTTTGCGTTTTTGCGCGAACAGCTTCTCGACGGCACACTCAAGCCCGGCGACAGGTTGATCGCCGAGCGCGAACTCGCCGTGCAACTCGGCGTCAGCCGGCCGATCGTGCGCGAGGCGTTGCGAGCCCTGCATATGCTGGGCATCGTCGAGATCCGCGATCGCATCGGCACGATCGTCAAGCGCCCCGACATCTCGATGCTGAAGGATTTCTTCGCGCTGGCGCTCGCTCAGCAGGCCGACCTGATCGACGATGTCATGGAGGCGCGCATCGCGATCGAATGCCAGGCGATCCGCCTGGCCTGCGAGCGCGCGATGATCGCCGATTTCGAACGCCTGCAGCGCGCGCTCGTCCGCATCGGTGCGACGATCGACGAGGCCGAGGCCGGGAGCCTGGCCGATTACGATTTCCACCGGGCGATTGTGCTGGCCTCGCGCTCGCAGACGCTCGCCGTCCTGCACGATTCGATGTCGACCTTGCTCGCCCGCTCGCATCGCAGCCGGCGCGAGCTGGTGCAGATGTTCGGCTCGATGAAGACCTACCTGATCGACGACCATAAGAGGGTCTTCGACGCCATCGTCGCGCGCGATCCCGATCGCGCCGAAGTCACCTTGCGACGGCATTTTGCCATCGGCGACGAATATCGGCGCCGCGCGGCGCTTGGCGACGGGGACAGCGGCGAACCGGCCACCGGCTAGAGCCTTTCAGAAGAAGAGAAGCGCTATGGGACGAAACGACAAGGGGCACGTCGGCTTCATCGGCCTCGGCACGATGGGGCGGGAGATGGCGCGCAACCTCCTGAAGGCCGGGCACAGCGTCACGGCCTTCGACATCGTCGGCAGCGCCGTCGAAGAACTCGCCTCCGCCGGCGCGGTCGCGGCGACAAGCCCGGCGCAGGCCGCCGCGACCGCGGATATCGCCATCACGATGCTGCCCGACACGCCGCAGGTCGAGGAGGTCGTCTACGGCGCGCAAGGGCTGCTCGCCTCGCCGCCCGCCGGCCGCCTCATCGTCGACATGAGCACGATCTCGCCTGTCGCCGTGCGGCGCATTCATGCCGATCTCAAGGCGACGGGCACCGATTTCATCGATGCGCCGGTGTCGGGCGGGCCGATCGGCGCCAAGAACGCGGCCCTGTCGATCATGGCCGGCGGCGAGGCCGAGGCCTTTGCCCGCGCCGAGCCCTATTTCAGGGCGATGGGCACGACGATCACCCATGTCGGTGCGCCGGGAGCCGGCCAGGCGGTCAAGCTCTGCAATCAGCTGATCTGCGGCATCAATATACAGGCGATCTGCGAGGCGATCGCGCTTGGCCGGGCCTCGGGCGTCGATCTCGAGCAGCTCCGCAATGTCCTGCTCGGCGGCTCGGCCGCGTCCTGGATGCTCGAAAAACTCGGCCCGGCCATGATCTCCGGCGATGTCGGGGCGGGCTTCCGCATCGACCTGATGCTGAAGGACCTCAGGCTGGTCCAGGAGCAGGCCCAGGCCCTTTCGGTGCCCCTGCCCGGAACCGCGCTGGTTACCAGCCAGTACATCGAAGCCCGCGCCCATGGCGAAGGCGCCAATGGCAACCAGGCGCTTTTCCGCGTCTATGACCGCATGACGAACAGAGCCTGAGGCGGGCGGCGGCGATGGGCCTGAACCTCGACTTTTCCGTCGTTCTGGAGCGCTGGCCCCTGTTCTGGGACGGCGCGGTCATGACGCTGAAGCTCGCCGCTCTCGCGATCCTGTTCGGCGGGGTCATCGGCACCTTCTGCGCCGTCGGCCGCAACAGCGGAAACCGCCTGATCGCGCGGGTCTGCACGCTCTATGTCGAGGCGATCCGCAACACGCCGTTGCTCGTCCAGATCTTCCTCGTCTATTTCGGCCTCGCCAGCGTCGGCTTCAAGTTCTCGGCCTTTTCCGTCGCGGCCGCCGCGCTCGCGATCAATGTCGGCGCCTATACCGCGGAAATCATGCGCGCGGGCTTCGAATCCATCCCCGTCGGCCAGATCGAGGCGGCCGAGGGCCTCGCCCTGTCGCGCTTCCAGATCTACTGGCATGTCATCCTGCTGCCGGCCACCGAGAAGGTCTATCCGGCACTGACCAGCCAGTTCGTGCTGCTGATGCTGGCCTCGTCCGTGACCTCGCAGATCTCGGCGGAAGAGCTGACCGCCGTCGCCAACTACATCCAGTCTGACACCTATCGCGCCTTCGAGACCTATATCCTGGTCGCGATCGCCTATGTCGTGCTCTCGCTCGTGCTGAGAGCCGGCTTCTGGGCGCTGGGGCTTGCGCTGTTTCCGCGCCGCCGGCGCCTCGGCACGGCGTTGTGACGGCGATGGGTGGGTCTCTCAACGCCAATCACCTGTTGTTCCTCGGCCATGGCGCACTGTGGACGATCGGCCTGTCCACGATCGCCCTGGTCGGCGGTGGTCTGCTCGGCTTCCTGATCGCGCTCGCGCGGGTGTCGCCGAGCCGCACGATACGCCTGCTCAGCGGCGGCTACGTCCAGCTGATCCAGGGAACACCGCTGCTGGTGATCATGTTCCTGGGCTATTTCGGCCTTTCGGCGCTGGGCTTCTCGATCTCGGCGCTGATGGCGGCCAGCGCCTCGCTGACGATCTATGTCGGCGCCTATTTCGGCGAGATCTGGCGGGGCTGCATCCAGTCCGTGCCGAAGCCGCAATGGGAAGCGGCCGAAGGCCTGGGCTTGAGCCGGACGCAGCGGATGATCAAGGTCATCCTGCCGCAGGCGATGCGGATCGCGACGCCGCCGACGGTCGGCTTCATGGTGCAGATCATCAAGAACACCTCGCTGGCCTCGGTCGTCGGCTTCGTCGAACTCGCCCGCGCCGGCCAGATCATCAACAACTCGCTGTTCGAGCCCTTCCTGATCTACGCGATCATCGCGGTGATCTATTTCGCCCTCTGTTTCCCGATCTCGGCGCTCAGCCGTCGCCTGGAGCGACGCATGGGCAATGGTCGCACGAAACTGATGCCGGCTTGACCAGGCAGGAGACGCAGATGACCCAGGACAGCCCGGTCGTTTCCCTCAGGGATGTTCACAAGAGCTTCGGCAGCCTGAAGGTGCTGGACGGCGTCGATTTCTCGGTGGCGCGCGGCGATGTGCTCGTCCTGATCGGCCGTTCCGGTTCCGGCAAGAGCACCGCACTGCGCTGCATCGACCGCTTCGAGACGATCGACAGTGGCGAGATCCATGTCTGCGGCCACCGTGTCGATGCCCCCGACATCGATCTGCGCGCGCTGCGCCAGGATGTCGGCATCGTCTTCCAGAGCTACAATCTCTTCCCCCATCTGACGATCGAGCAGAACATCACGCTGGCGCCGGTCTCGGTGAAGCGGATGGCCAAGGCCGAGGCCCGCGAACGCGCCCAGGCGGTGCTGGCGCAGGTCGGCCTGGCGGAAAAGCTCCACGCCTATCCCGAACAGCTTTCCGGCGGCCAGCAGCAGCGCGCGGCGATCGCGCGCTCGCTCGCCATGCAACCGAAGGTGATGCTGTTCGACGAAGTGACCTCGGCGCTCGACCCCGAACTGACCGGGGAAGTGCTGAAGGTCATCGAAGCGCTCGCTGCGGACGGCATGACCATGGTGATGGTCACGCACGAGATGGGATTTGCCAGGGGCATCGCCGACAAGGTGGTGTTCATGCATGCCGGCAAGGTTCACGAGACGGGAACAGCCTCGATCCTTGCCGCCCCGGCGACACCGGAACTCGCCCAGTTCGTCGGAACGGGCTTTTAAAAAATCCAAGGCAAGGGAGATCCAGGGATGAAACGCAATGCAATCGCCACCATGCTGCTCGCGGCTGGGCTGGCAACGCTGTCCGGGCACGGCGCACGCGCCGATGTGTTCGACGACATCATGAAGGCGAAGAAGATCCGCATCGCGACGGATCTGGCGATCCCGCCGTCGGGCATGATGGACGGCACGATGAAGCCGACGGGCTCGGATGTCGAAACCGCCGAGCTTCTCGCCAAGGACTGGGGCCTGCAGCTCGAATTCGTGCAGACGACCGGCGCGACGCGCATTCCCAATGTGCAGACCAACAAGGCCGACATCATCATCTCGACGCTGTCGGTGACGCCCGAACGCGCCAAGGTGATCGACTTCTCCAAGCCCTATGCCGCCCTGCAATCGGTGGTCGGCTGCCTGAAGTCCGATCAGGTCAAGAGCTGGGACGATCTCAAGGGCAAGACGATCGGCGTCTCGCGCGGCACCACGCAGGACACCACGCTCACCAACATGAAGGAACGCGACCTCAAGCTCGCGCGCTATGACGACGATGCGACCATGGTCACGGCAGCGATCTCCGGGCAGGCCGACTGCATCGCGACCTCGGCGACGATCGTCAGCCAGATCGGCGTCAAGGCGCCGGCCCGCGCCTTCGAGCCGAAGGTCTCGATCACCAATTTCGATCTCGCCATCGGCGTGAAGAAGGGTGAGCCGAAGCTGCTCGAAAAGCTCGATGCCTGGGTTCAGGAGAACCTCAAGAACGGCAAGCTCAACGCCATCTACAAGAAGTTCCACGGCACCGAACTGCCCGAAAACATGCGGGGCTGACGTCAGACAGGCCGGCGGTGTGCACTTGCGGCCGCCGGCTCCCACTTCGAAACAAGGATACTACCCATGCGCCTCGTCATTGGCTCGGACCACGCCGGATGGTCTCTCAAGAAGCACGTCATCGACCATATCAGGACGCTCGGGCACGATGTGCTCGATGTCGGATCCTTCGATGACCAGCCGGTCGACTTCCCCGACATCGCACGCGAGGTGGCGCGCAAGGTCACGTCCGGCGAGGCCGACCGCGGCATCATGGTCTGCGGCACCGGCGTCGGCGCCTCGATCGCGGCCAACAAGATGAAGGGCATCCGCGCGGCCGTCTGCCATGACGTTCACTCGGCCCATCAGAGCGTCGAGCATGACGATGTCAACGTCATGTGCATCGGTGCCAAGATCATCGGCCCGTGGCTGGCGAGCGACCTGATCGACGCCTATCTGGCGGCAGAGTTCTCCACCGACGAGGACTTCCGCCGCCGCGTCGACAAGCTGCACGCGATGGACGCGGAAGGCTGAGCGAACCCGCCGATGATCCTGGTCTTTGGCTCCATCAACGTGGATCTGGTGGCAAGGGTCGCCACCATTGCGGGACCGGGCATGACGGTGCTCGCCCGCTCCCATGAGCAGCATTTCGGTGGCAAGGGCGCCAATCAGGCGGTGGCTGCGGCGCGCCTCTCGGCGCCCGGCACCTTGGTGATGGCGGCTTGCGTCGGTGCCGATGCCTTCGGGCGGGATTCGACCGAAAACCTCGGTCGCAACGGCGTATCGACGGAGCTGGTCCGTGTCTGCGACACCCCGACCGGCTGCGCCTTCATCTCGGTCGATGCGCAGGCGGAGAATGCGATCACCGTCGCGAGCGGCGCCAATGGCGCGTTGTCCGCGGGGGATGTGCCGGACGCCATGCTCAGGAGCGGCACCGTTCTCGTGCTGCAGATGGAAGTGCCCTTCCCGGCCTCGCTCGACGTGGCGCGCCGCACCCGCCAGGCCGGCGGCCGCGTCATCTGGAACTGCGCCCCGGTTCCTCCCGCGATGACAGGCGACGAGGCCACGGCTCTGCTGGAAGCGAGCGATATTCTCGTCGTGAACGAGCATGAGGCCAGCGACATCGCCCTGATCCTGGGCGTTGCCGCCGACGACATCGCGCAGCTCGCGACGCGCTCCGCCACGACCTGCATCGTCACGGCCGGTGCGCGAGGCGCCTTCGCCTATACGGCCGATGGACAGGTTTGCACGGCAACGACGCCAGCCATCGTGCCAGTCGACACCACGGGAGCCGGCGACACCTTCGTCGGCGCGATTGCGGTTGCCCTTCACGAAGGCTCCCCCCTCGCCGATGCCCTTCGTTTCGGCTGCAAGGCGGCCGCGCTCTCCTGCCTGTCGGCCGGCGCGCAAGGCGGAATGCCAGTCCGCGACGCGCTCCACGTGGTGCGCGCACTCTGAGCGCGCCCTCATGGCAATCGCTTACATCATTGGCTACCCAGCGGCTTCGCGGGAAGCTGCATCATCGTCGGCCGGTAGAGTTCGCCTTTCTTGATATCGTCGTCCTTTGCGGCAAACCCTTTGATAGGCCTGGCGCGCCCCGGTCCGTGTCGGAGATCTGCGGCTTCTCGAAGCGACCCAAGCGGCCCCGACTGCTTTCTGAAGTCAGGACAGCATGTAGAGGCCGATCGCTAGCGTGGCGATGGTCAGTGGCGCGCCGATCTTGAAATAGGTCCAGAAATCGATCGAGATGCCCTCCTTGGCAGCGCGCTCGGCGACGATGAGGTTGGCGACGGAGCCTAGGAGCGTGAAATTACCCGCGAGCGTCGAGGCCATCGCCACGACGAGCCAGGCGCGCTGCGGATCCTGCAACTGCTCGACGAAGGGCTTCAGCACCAGCACGGCCGGGACATTGCTGACGAGGTTGGACAGGACAGCGGTGACCCCGGTAAGCGCCGCGACATTGCCGAGGTCGAAATGCGCGGCCTGGGCCAGGACCTCCTTGGTCAGCACCGCGTGCTCCAGCCCGCGCACGACGACGAAGAGGCCTGCGAACATCAGCAGGAGCTGCCCGTCGATATCGCCATAGACTTTGCGCGGCTCGATGCGCCGCGTCAGCAGCAGCAAGGCCGCCGCGCAGATCGCGACCTTGGCGACCGGCTGGCCGAGGAAGAACAGCACGATCATTGCCAGGGAGATGAGCGCCGATTTGAGCGCCAACCAACTATGGAAATGCGCGGGGATCGAGACCGTCGGCAGCCTCTGGCGGGTGAAGTACTCGCGCGGGTTGAGGAGGAGCACGAGCAGGATCGTGACGATTAGTCCGAGTGCTGCCACCGGCGCCAACGCCGCAGTGAAGGCGCCGTAGGAGATCCCCGAGAGATTGCCGATGATCATGTTCTGGGGGTTACCGGTGATCGTCGCGGTCGAGCCTACGTTCGAGGCGAGCGCGACTGCGATGAGATAAGGCACCGGGTTGCGGTCGAGCGCGCGGGTCAGCGTGATGACGATGGGCGTCATCACCAGGCAGATCGCGTCGTTGACGAGAAACGCCGAGAGCACGCCGGTCGTCACCACGACGGCCGCGAGCAGCAGCGCCGGGTGGTACGCCTTGCCGACGGCCCAGCCGGCTACCATGCGAAAGAAACCCGATAACCGCAGATTGGCGACGACGATCATCATGCCGAGCAGGAGCGTGATGGTGTCGAGGTCGATCGCGCGATAGGCGTCCTCCAGCGAGAGCACGCCGCAGCCGACCATGAGCGCGGCCCCGACCAGCGCCGCCCCGGCCCGGTCGACGCGCAGGCCCGGCATCCGGCCGATGGCGATCGCGACATAGGTCGCGACGAAGATCGCGATCGCGAGGAACTGCGTCGCGTTGAGCCCCCAGCCCGTCATGAAGGTTACGCCGCTCTTTCGCCCGTCATCGCCGGCGCCGGAATGGCGCGGTGGTCGGTCGGCGGCTCATAGCCGCGGGTCTCCGGCATGGCAACGAGATAGAAGACGAGGCCGCAGGCGGGGAGCCTGACGAAGGCCGTTGAGTAACCGGCGTTGACGATGATCACGCCCGCCAGCGAAGCGGAGATCGAGGCGCCGACGCCCCAAGCCATTCGAAGCCCGAAGCAGACATGCCCCAAGCGGGAAATGGCTCCGGCTATCGGGCGCGTCGCCTTTCAACCTCAATAAGCGCATCCGATCGATTCCACGCCATTCCCTTGGCAGAAGGGAGCCGGGAGCTACCAAACGAGCGCAACCAGATCTGGTGGTTTTTGCGACCTGATGCCGGCCTCACGCCTCACTCGGCTGAACCTTCTGCCTCTTGCGCAGCGCCTGGAAGAGCGAGGCGCCCTTCACGGCAAGCAGCAAGGCGAAGGTCACGATCATGATGATGAAGGCTGCGGCCGCGATCGCCGGGCTGATGTTCTCGCGGAGCGAGGAGAACATCTGACGGGCGAGCGTGGTCTGGTTGGGGCCCGCGACGAAGAGCGTGATCACCACCTCGTCGAGCGAGGTCGCGAAGGCAAAGACCGCGCCGGTCAGAATGCCGGGCATGGCCAGCGGCAGCGTCACGCCGCGGAAGACCTTGACCGGCGAGGCGCCGAGACTGGCTGCGGCACGCTCCAGCGCCGGGTCGATGCTGGCCAGCGAGCTCGCAACATTGACGAGCACGAAGGGCACGCAGAGCACCGCATGCGCAATGATGACGCCGAGATAGCTCGAGGCCAGCCCCATGCGGGCGTACAGGATCTGCATGCCGACGCCGAGCACGACCGCCGGCACCACCATCGGCAGCAGGAAGACCGAGCGCAACAATCCGGAAAACGGCAGGAGCTCGCGCCTGAGCCCAAGCGCGGCAAGCGTTCCGACCACCGTCGCGACGACGGTCGCGCCCGTGCCGATGATCAGCGAATTGACGATCGCACGGGTCCAGGCCTGGCTTTCGGCCAGCGCGCCGAACCAGCGCAGCGAGGGGCCGCTGATCGGATAGACCAGGAAGACGCTGTCGGTGAAGGCGAGCGGCAGGATCGCGACGAGCGGCAGTAGCAGGAAGGCGACGGCGAGCGCGGCGAAAGCGAGCCGCACGGCGTTGAAGGCCGCAGCGCCGGGGCGAGACACGCCGCTCATGTCTGCACCAGCGGCGTGCGCGAGAGCCGGCCGTAAAGGATGTAGAGCACGGTCGTCGGCACCAGCAGGAACAGGCCGAGCGCGCCCGCCATGCCCCAGTTCGCCGTTCCCGTCGCGTAGAAGGCGATGACCGAGCTGATCATCTGGTCGCCGGCCCCGCCTGTCAAAGCCGGGGTGATGTAGTAGCCGAGCGCCACCATGAAGACGAGCAGCGAGCCCGAGAGCAGGCCCGGCATGGCGAGCGGCAGCAGGACATGGCGGAAGGCCTGCAGCGGGGCTGCGCCCAGCGCCGCGGCGGCCGGCATCAGGTTCCGCGGGATCGCGATCAGGCTGGCATAGATCGGCAGCACCATCAGCGGCAGCAGGACATGCGTCATGGCGATCAGCACGCCGGTGCGGTTGTAGATCAACGAGAGCGGCGTCTCGATCAGCCCGAGCGCGCGCAGCGTCTGGTTGATCAGCCCGTTATCCTGCAGCAGGATCAGCCAGGCCGCCGTGCGCACCAAAAGCGATGTCCAGAGCGGCAGCAGCACGGCGATGAGCAGCGCATTGCGCTTCCAGCCCGACACGCTCGCCGCCAGCATCGCGAAGGGCAAGCCGATCGCCGCGCAAAGCAGCGTGACCTGGCCGGCAATGACGAAGGTCCGCAGCATGATCGCGCGGTTGACGGCGAAATCGGCTTCGACGGGCTCGATCCGCGCCTCGTCATTGCGCTTGAGGTCGACCGCCGCCAGCAGATTGGCATCCGTATAGGCCGGCATGCTGCGCTTCAGCGCCAGCCAATAGCTCTGCTCGCTCCAACGCGGGTCGAGGGCGACGAGATCGACCACGTCCGCTTCGCCGGCCTCGCGCACGGCCCGCGCCGTGCGGGGGAGCAGCGTGCGGAAACCGGCCTGCTGGCTGTTCAGCGTGCGCACCGCATCGCCGAAGCGCTCCTGCGGCGTGTCGGTCCGCAAATCCCGGACGAGCGCCGCTTGCAAGGCAGCCGACGGCGGGCCTGCTCCATCCCAGTTCGCGATCGCGGTCGCCGTCTGTGGAAAGGCGAGGCGCACCGTGCCGCCCTGCACCGCCGTGGAGACCATCATCCAGAGCGGCCAGAGGAAGAACAGGCCGAGGAAGACGACCAGCGGCAGGACCAGGAGCAGAGCCTTGAGGCGCGCGCTCATGGCGCCACCAGCGAGCAATCGCCGGGCGCGAAGCTGGCGAAGGCCGTGCTGCCGACAGGTGGTGCCGCATCGCGCCGCCCGGCCCGTGCGACCAGACGGCTCTCCCCGAAGGCGAGATGCAGGCGGATATGATCGCCATGATAGACATGGTCCTCGACCGTCACCGGCAAGGCGTTGGCGGCAGCAGCATCCTGCACGAGATGCAGCATTTCGGGACGAACCGAGACCATCACCTCGCTGTCGGGTTCAAACGACACTGCCCTGTCGCAGGTCACGCTCCCACCGGATGCGAGCGCCACCGTCGTGGCCTCGCCCTGGCGCTGCGCGACGCGCCCCGCCAGCAGATTGGTCTCGCCGATGAATTCGGCGACGAAGCGCGTCCGCGGCCTGTCATAGAGGCCAGACGGCGTATCGAACTGCTCGATCTTGCCGCGGTTCAGCACCGCGACGCGGTCCGACATGGTCAGCGCCTCGCCCTGATCATGCGTCACGAAGATCACGGTCAGCCCGAGCTCGCGATGCAGCGCGCGGATCTCGAGCTGCATATGCTCGCGCAACTGCTTGTCGAGCGCGCTCAGCGGCTCGTCCATCAGCACGACCTTGGGCTCGTAGACCAGGGCGCGCGAGAGCGCGATGCGCTGCTGCTGGCCGCCGGAGAGCTGCGAGGGCCGGCGGTCGGCGAGATGGCTCAGGCGCACCAGATCGAGCGCGCGCTTCACCCTCGCCTCACGCTCCGCCCGGGCGACGCCGCGCATCTTGAGGGGAAAGCCGACATTCTCGGCGATCGTCATATGCGGGAAGAGCGCGTAATTCTGGAAGACGACGCCCATCTCGCGCTTGTGCGGCGGCAGATGCTCGACGCGCCGCCCGTCGACATGGATGCGCCCGCCGGACGGCGCCTCGAACCCGGCGAGCATCATCAGGAGCGTCGTCTTGCCCGAGCCCGAGGGGCCGAGAAGGCTGACGAACTCGCCCCGCGCGACATGGAAGTCGAGCGCATCAACCACCGTGACCGTGCCGAATACCTTGCTGATGGCCTCGAAATGAATGAACGGATCCAGATCTCGCAAATGATCAATCTTCCCGTGAGGATGAGGCGAAGCCGTTGCGGCCGCGGCGAGGAACCGTTCGGAGACGGCGCCAGGCCGGGCGGCGGACGGGGGCGGCCCCGGGCACGATCTGGCGTGCCCGGGGCGCGTCGCATGACGAGCGGCCAGGCGAAGGCGGCTAGTGGCCGCCCTCCCTTACCGCCCGATTTGCCGGCCTACTTGCCGACCCAGGCGTTGAAGCGCTTGGTCAGGTCCTCGATATTGTCGTTCCAGTAGTCGACATCGATCGCGATCGCATTCTCGAGATTTTGCGGCGCGGTCGGCAGATCCACGGCGAGATCGGCCGGGACGGCGGCCGCGGCAGCCTTGTTGGGCAGGCCATAGGCGATGTCCTGCGGCAGCTTGGACTGGTTCTCCGGCAGGCTGGCGAAGGCGATGAAGTCCATCGCCTGGTCCTTGTTCGGGCTGCCCTTCAGGATCACCCAGCTGTCGACGGCGTAGATGGAGCCCGGCCAGACGGTCTTGAACTTGGTACCCTCGGTCTTGTTGATGCCGCTGATGCGGCCGTTATAGGCAGAGGTCATCACGACCTGGCCGGATTTCAGCAGCTGCAGCGGCTGCGCGCCCGATTCCCACCAGACGATATCGGACTTGATCTCGTCGAGCTTCTTGAAGGCGCGGTCGACGCCGCCCTTCTCGCGTAGCGTTTTATAGACGTCCTTCGGCGCGACGCCATCGGCCATCAGCGCGAATTCGAGCGCATATTTCGGGCCCCGGCGCAGGGCGCGCTTGCCCGGAAAGGTCTTGGTGTCCCAGAAATCCTTCCAGGAGGTCGGCGCCGTCTTCAGCTTCTCGGAATCGTAGGAGAGCAACGTCGACCAGACGATGGCCCCGACGCCGCAATCGCTCACCGCACTCGGCAGGAACTTGTCTTTGCCGCCGAGCTTGCTCCAGTCGAGCTTCTCGTAAAGGCCGTCGGCGCAACCGATGGCGAGTTCATCGGCCTCGACCTGCACGGCGTCCCAGTTCGGCGTACCGGCCTTCACCTTGGCCTGGACGACGCCGACGCCGCCGTCCCAGGATTCGTCGAGGACCGGCTTGCCGGTCTTTTCCGCGAAGGGCTTGAAGTAGATCTTGCGCTGCGCGTCCTGGTAGTTGCCGCCCCAGGATACGACGGTGAGATCGCGGGCCGACGCCGCGCCGAGGCCGGCGATGACAAGCCCCGCCGCGAGCGCGGTGCTGCCGAGTATGGACTTCAGAAACGTCATGGATCTTCTCCCTGCTTCTGCTGCAGCGATCCCCCCGCCCCTCGCGGTTGGGATCGTCGTTGCCCCTATTGGAGCCCCCTTTATCGCGGTGCGATAGAGGGGTTTCCGGAAAAACTTCGCGTCGATCAGGCTCCGATCTCTCGCAGCAGCTGTGCCGGCGCGAGCCGCAGCGCCGCCGCCCGCCGGTGGCCTTCCAGGCCTTCGCTGGCACTCTGGCGCATGGCCGGTGGGGCGACTGCCGCCACGCCGCGCTCGTCGAGCCATTGATGCGTGCAGGTCTTGAGATAGGAGCCGACCCAGAGGCCGCCGGTATACCGCCCGGCCGCCATGGTCGGCAGCGTGTGGTTCGTGCCGCAGCACTTGTCGGAATAGACCACGCTGGCTGCGACCCCGATGAAGATCGAGCCGTAATTGCGCAGCTTCGCCGCTGTGGCATGCGCGTCGCGGGTATGCACCTCCAGATGCTCCGCAGCGATATGGTCGGAATAGGCCAACATGGCGGTCTCGTCGGCGCAGACGACGATCTCGCCATAGTCGCGCCAGGCGGCGGCGGCGACCGGCGCGGTCGAAAGATTGCCGAGCTGCCGCTCGATCTCGACGAGCACCTTATCCGCCAGGGCGCGGTCCGTGGTGATCAGGCCGACGCGGGTGCGCACGTCATGCTCGGCTTGCGCCAAGAGGTCGACCGCGATCGTCACGGCATCGCCGGTCTCGTCGGCGACGACGAAGATCTCGCTGGGACCGGCGAGCTGGTCGATACCGACCAGCCCAAAAACCTGGCGCTTGGCCTCATTCACATAGGCATTGCCCGGGCCGACGATCTTGTCGACTGCCGGAATGCTCTCCGTGCCGAAGGCCATCGCGGCAATCGCCTGCGCGCCGCCGATGCGAAAGATCCGGTCGGCGCCGGAGAGATGGCAGCCGGCGATCATCGCCGGATGGGCGCCGGGCGGCAGGCAGGCGATGACCTCGTCACAGCCCGCGACCTTGGCCGGCACGATCGTCATGATCGGCGCCGAGAGCAGCGGATAGCGCCCGCCCGGGACATAGGCGCCGACGCGGGCGATCGGGATGATGCGGTGGCCGAGATGCAGGCCCGGCAGCGGCTCGATCTCGAGGGGCAGCAGGGTCTGGCGCTGGGCTTCGGCGAAGGCCCGCACGCGCTCGATCGCGAACTCGGTGTCGGCCCGGGTCCGCGTCTCCAATCCGTCCAGCGCGGCGGCACGCTCCGAGGGCGAGACTTCGAAGGCGTCGATCTCGAGCTTGTCGAACTCGCGGGAATAGTGCCGCAGGGCCGCGTCGCCGTCCCGTCGCACCGCCTCCAGAACCGCCTTCACGGTGGCCTCGACCGGGGTGTTGTCGCTCCAGGCGCTGCGCTGGGGCGCCTTGATGCGCGTGATCCGGGCTTCCAGGGCGAGATCGGATTTGGACATGCAGGCTGCTTCCGGTGAGCGGGATCGAGCTGGCCAAGCTTCTGCGCCACGCAGCGACAAGGCAAGGAGGCCAGCAGGGGCGTTGAAGATATTCACCAGCTGGGCTCAGATGCGGCGCTCAGCTGAAGGAGGCCTTCCATGAAGATCGGCGACCGTTTGAGGGAGCTACGGCTCCGCCGTCAGCTCAGCGTCCGCGCCGTCGCCTTGCGTTCAGGGATTTCCCACTCGTCGATTTCGCTGATCGAGCGGGACCTGATCAGCCCTTCGCTCGACACGCTGCATGCCGTGCTCGACGCGCTCGGCACGACCATGTCGGGCTTCTTTCTGGATTTTCATGCGGCCTCGCCGCCAAATCCTTTCTGCCGGGCGGCTGAAATGACGGAAATCGGCCGGGCCGACGCGATCTCCTACCGCGTCATCGGAACGGGCTTTCCCAACCGCTCGATGCTGATGCTGCACGAGACCTACGCCCCCGGCGCCGACACGGGCGAGGCCTTCTCCCATTCGGCCCAGGAAGGCGGCCTCGTCATCCGCGGCGCGGTCGAGGTCACCGTCGCGGGCCGGTCATCGGTCCTGCAGCCTGGCGATGGTTATTATTTCGACAGCCGGGAGCCGCACCGGTTCCGGAATGCCTCGGCGGAACCGAGCGAGATCATCAGCGCCATCACGCCCCCGACCTATTGATCCCTGGACGCTGCGGCTAGATACCCGGGCATGGTTCCGAGGCAGGCGCTCTTCATTGAGAGGGCCTGCTTCCGTTCTCACCCCTGGATCATCGGACCGGATATCGTATCCAGTCCGATGATCTAACCCTTTGTCTTTGCATCGGCTTTGCCCCGAAAACCGCAATCCACTTTTCGGGCCGATGCTTTAGCTGCCCATCCGTCCGTCTGTTCCCGACACTCCGGCGTTTGCGCAGAGGCGAAAGCCCAGATCGTCTATCCGGAAGGTGGGATGGCTTCGACGGCGATTGGTTGCCAGGCAACCTCTTTCGCCGTCTGCCCAACCGCCGCCACGGAAGATGCGGTAGGCGCCGTAGACCTGTGGGTCGTACTGGTCGGAGCACCACTCCCATACGTTGCCGAGCATATCGTAAAGACCCCAGGCATTGGATTGCTTGCCGCCAACAGGCTGGGGCCGCTCGCCCGAGTTATCGGCGAACCAGGCGATATCGCCGAGGTCGCCATAGCGAGGCCCGCGCGTTCCCGCACGGCAGGCGTGTTCCCACTCTGCCTCGGTGGGAAGGCGATATCCGTCGGCATCGGCGAGGAGATCCGCTCCTTGCGCGTCGTCGTGGATGACATAAGCCGCAGTGAGGCCCCGTTTTCCGGACAGTTGATTGCAGAACGCAACCGCGTCGAGCCAGGAGACGCTTTCTACAGGGCATCTGGCGTCCACATGGGACGAAGGCCAACTCCCCGTGACCTCGGCGTAGAGTGCCTGCGTCACCGGGGCGGCTCCAATCCTGTAGGATTCCAGCGCGACATCCCAGCGCCGCTGGATGCGGTCGTCCCTCAGCGCCACGATGCCGGCCGGGATCGTGAGCATCCGAAGGCTTAGCGTTTCCTGAAACTCGTCCACGATCTCTCGTCAGCAATTGCGGTACGCGGCAATCTGCTTGATGATCCGATCTTCCGCAAACCACCTCGAGCCTGTGTCCGCATCGGCTTTCCCCATATCCGCAATCCACTTTTCAGGCAGATGCCCTAACCCTCCTGCCAACCCCATGAAATCGGCGAGTGTCGGCAGCCCCATCCACGCAGATGACGAATGCGAGCCGGAGCCCGATCAGCCGGTCGGTTGCTGGGCGGTGTTCACGACCCGTTGAGCCTCAAAGGCATGGCGATAGGCGGGCCGCGCTTCGCTGTTGGCCAGGTGGGCAGCGAGCCCGGCTATCCCTCCAGCAAGGCATTGTTCTGCCGGGCGCCGCCCCAGCCATACTCGGAATAGGAGACGGCCTGGCTGACGTTCAAAAGGGCCTGCCGGACATAGGGAATGGTCTCGGGCGGCAATGATCCGAACGGCCACCAGCCGAGATCAGCGTGCTTTTCGGTTTCCATCAGCCTGGGCGTGCCGTCCCATCGCGCTGCGGTGAAGACGTGACCGACCCAGTCCCGGCCCTCCGTCAGGCTGTGAAATGTATGGACGTGGACGAGATCAGCAGGCGCGATGCGCACGCCGACCTCTTCCAGGGCTTCTCGGATCGCCGCTTGGGCGATCGTCTCGCCGGCCTCAAGCCCTCCAGCGGGAAGACTGAAGGCACCGTCCATCCATCCTGTCGCCGTCCTCCGCAGCAAGAGGACCTCGTCGCCCCTGCATAAGGCGACGAAGACGGAGGCTGAGAGGGTGTGACGATCGCGAGCGGACATGGCCAAGGCTACCTGACGGGGTGGACGGTCGCGGCACTCTGAGGATGCCGAGCGACAGCAGATGTCAGCGGCCCGTCATCGCGCCGCTTCGGAGGCCGCCTTCAGCTCGCGCAGCAATGTGGCGACGAGTTCGGCCGCCGGCATGGCGCGGGCGAGCGGAGCGCCCTGCCCGGCCCATTGGGCGCCGAAGCCGTGCTCGCCCTTGGCCTTTGCGGCGGCATGGAGAGCCTTTCCGGCGTCATAGGCGATCGGGTAATCCGGCGGCAGCCGGGCTGCCACGCTTTCATGGAGGTCCGTGAAGCGATTGGCGAGGCAGCGCGCCGGCCGACCGGAGATCAGCGCTGTCAGCCGGGTGTGATAGGCGCCGGGGCCCGCGAGCGCCGCGCGATAGGCATCATCGGCAGCCGATTCCGGACAGGCGATGAAAGCCGTGCCGAGCTGAGCGGCGACAGCACCGAGGTCGAGTGCGGCAGCAATGCCGGCCCCATCCATGATGCCGCCGGCGGCGATGACCGGCAGCGTGCTGTTCGCCACCAGGAGGCGTGTCAGGGCGACGGTTCCCAGGGCCTCATCGGGAGCCGCCGGATCGAACACGCCGCGATGCCCGCCGGCCTCGATGCCCTGTGCCACGATCGCGTCGATCCCGGCGGTCTCGATCTGCCTTGCCTCTTCGAGGTTGGTCGCCGTGGCGAAGAGTGTGGTGCCCGCCCCCTTCAAGCGCTGAATGGCTTGCGGCGACGGCAGGCCGAAATGGAAACTGACGACCGGCGGCCTCGCCTCGACGAGCATCGAAAGCATGTCGGCATCATCGGCAAAGCTCTTGTAGATCGTGCGCAGTGCCGCCGGAGGCGCGGCGCCAAACTCCGAAAAGAGCGGCGACAGCCAGTGCAGCCACGCCGCCTCGCGCTCCGGATCCGGCTTTGCCGGGCCGTGCACGAAGACATTGACGTTGAACGCGCGCTCGGTCCGCGCCCTCAGATCCGCGATCATCGCGCGGGCGCCTGCGGCATCCGTCGCGCCAACACCGATCGAGCCGAGCCCGCCCACATTGGACACGGCGGCAGCAAGGGCGGGGGTCGAAACACCCGCCATCGGCGCCTGCACGATCGGCACCTCAACGCCCAGCTTGCTCAACATCCCGGCCTCCCGCGCTCCGCACCATCGTTGACTTTAATTCTCAAAAAGAGAATACACATCCAAATTGATTTCTCAATGGAGAATTGAAATGGATTTCGCCGCGCTCGCGGTCTTCCGGACCGTCGCCAGGGAGCAGAGCATCACCCGCGCCGCGGAGCTGCTTGGGCGTGTGCCTTCGAATGTCACGACCCGCATCCAGCAGATCGAGGAGGCGGTCGGCGTGCCGCTGTTCCTGCGCGAGCGGAAGGGCATGACGCTGACCGCGGCAGGACGGACCTATCTCGACTATGCCGACCGGATCCTGAACCTCGCGGACGAGGCCATTCAGGTCGTCAATCCGGCGGGGCCGGCCGGCGTGCTGCGCATCGGCTCGATGGAATGCACCGTCGCAAGCCGGCTGCCCGTGCCGCTGGCCCGCTTCAATCAACGCTGGCCCGAGGTCACGCTCGATCTGTCGACGGCGCCGACCCGGCAGTTGATCGACTCTCTCCTCGCCCATCGCATCGATGCCGCACTGATCGCTGTCCCATCGGGCGAGTGGTGGCTAGGCCCGCAGGATCTCGACACGCTGCCGGTCTTCCGCGAGGACCTCGTGCTCGTGCTTCCGCCGGGGCATCCCGAGGTACGGCACGCAGCAGACCTCAAGCCCAAGGCGCTCGCCGCCTTTGCGCCGGGCTGCACCTACCGCATGCTCGCCGAGGAATGGCTGACCGGCTTCGGCACGGTGAAGGGGCGTTTCTCCATCCATGAGGTCCGCTCCTATCACGCCATGTTCGCCTGCACGGCCGCGGGCTCCTGCTTCAGCATCATGCCCCGCTCCGTGCTCGATCTTCTGCGTCACACAGGCGCCGTCGAGGAGAAGGCGTTGATGCGGGTCGATACCTATCTTGCCTGCCGGCCGGGATTTTCGACGCCCGCCTTCACCGCATTCCGCGACCTGCTTGCCGGTTTCTCCGACATCGAGGTTGGGGCCATCGAGGTTCGGGCCAATGCCGAGAACCCATGAACGAGAGGCCACGATCGCGGCCGCGCTCGTGCTCGTCATCGGCATGGGCTTTGGCCGGTTCGCCTTCACCGGCCTCTATCCGCTGATGATTTCCGATCACACCATCTCCGTGCAGGCCGGATCCTATGCAGCCGCAGCCAATTATGCCGGATATCTGGCCGGCGCATTGCTGAGCGCGGTCCTGACCGGCATCCCGAGCCGGAGGCTTTGCGCTCTCGCCGTCGTTTCAACCGTCGCCCTGCTCGGCGCGCTCGCCCTGCCATTGCCGGAACGGGCGATCGTCACCGTGCGCGGCCTTGCCGGCATCTCGAGCGCGTTTGCCATGGTGGCCGCCTCGCATTGGCTGATTCACGATCGCAAGCACCATCAGGGAGCGCCCGCCCTCTTCGCCGGCGTCGGCATCGGCATCGTGGTGTCGGCGGAGCTGATCGCCCTTGCGCATCTCAACGCATTGTCGAGCCGGGCGATCTGGCTCACCCTTGCCGTGGCGGCAGCGGCTCTCGCAGCTGCTGCCCTGAACCTGCAGCGGCGCAGCGACCGGGCACCGGCGGTGGCGCCCCAACCGCTGTCGGCGCATGGGCAAGCCCATAGTGCGCAGTTGCTCGCTCCCCTGCGGCTGATCGTGATCTATGGGCTGGCCGGATTCGGCTACATCGTCACCGCGACCTATCTCCCCCTTCTGGTCGGACAGGTGCTCACGGCCACCGATCCCGTGCATATCTGGGCGGTCTTCGGACTTGGCGCCGTGCCGTCCTGCTTCTTCTGGCATGCCATGCACGAGCGCTTCGGCACACGTCGGAGCCTGGCGAGCAATCTGGTCGTTCAAGCGATCGGCGTCGCACTGCCTGTGCTGCACACGCCCGCAGCCTACGTGCTGAGCGCATTGCTCGTCGGCGGCACCTTCATGGGCACGGCGACGATCGCCATGCCGGCCGCGCGCAAGGTGGCGGCGGCGGTCCGTTTCAACATGCTGGCGCTGATGACCGCCTCCTTCGGCATCGGGCAGATCGTCGGCCCGCTCATGGCCAATGCGATCTATGCCCGTACCCAGGCGTTCGACATCTCCCTGAGCATCGCCGCCGCATCGCTGGTTGCCGGCGCCGTTCTGTGCGTGGATCTCCCCGGCAATAGGGCGCAATCGCATCCAGTCTGACTGCGCCGCCGGGGCGATCATCTCTCGGATCGCGTCACGGTCCCGACCCGGCTCCTGCGATCCCCGAAGGATCGAGAACAGGCATTCTTGCCGCTGCGTGACAAGCTGCATAACATGGTGATGCCGGCGATGTCGTTCTGCTGGATTGTCATGAGGCGCGGCGCATCCTCGATGGAGCACTCATCGGCAAGAAGACACGGCAAGAATACGAGAACCGATACGCACGCATCGCAAGCCCCGGCCGCCAGAAACGACGTTCTTCGATCCATCCGACCGGCTTAGTGTGCGCCATGACCAAAGGGCGGAACGCGACTATGCAAGCTTTATTGATCGCATTTCTCTGCGTGGCGACATCGGCGGCAAGCCTGGCGGCGGACACCCTGGCACGGGCCCGCGAGACCGGGACATTGCGGCTTGGCTTCCGGGTCGATGCGCCCCCGTATTCCTATCGGACGACCAGCGGCGAACCCTCCGGCTATATCGTCGATCTCTGCCGCGAAGTCGCCGCCGGCGTGAAGAAGGCGCAGGGTCTGCCGGCGCTCAAGATCGACTATGTCGAGGTCTCGTCCACGGCTCGCCTGGAGGCGTTGCGCGACGGCAAGATCGATATTCTCTGCGATCCGACATCGATGACCATGTCGCGCCGCGCCATGGTCGATTTCTCGCTCCCGACCTTCATCGATGGCGCCGGCGTCCTGCATCGGACCAATGAACTGACGCGGCTCGAGGACCTGCGCGGCAAGAAGATCGGCGTGCTCCGGGGCACGACGACCGAGGAGGTTCTGAAGACGACTTTGACGCAACTCGGGATCGAAGCCGAGATCGTTCCGATGCTGGCTCATCCCGACGGGGTCCGCAGCCTGGCGGCGGGAAAGATCGACGCCTATTTCGCCGATCGCGGGATCCTGAGCTATCACCTGCTCAACAGCGAGAACCGCTCCGGCATGAAGCTCTCCGACCAGTATTTCACCTTCGAGACCTATGCGCTGGCTCTGCCGCGCGGCGATGAAAAGCTGCGCCTGCTTGTCGATGCCACGCTGGCGGAGCTCTATCGCACCGATCGCGTGAAGCAGATCTATGCCCGCAGTTTTGGAAGCTTCCCGCCGGATCAGTTCATCCGTGCCCTCTTCGTCATCAATGGCGTGCCGAAATGAGGGGATTGGGTGCCTGACCTGACAGGTCTCGAGGCTCCGACAAAAGTATTCGCCGGCGGAGACCGATCGCGAAGGAGGCCAGCTCCATGCAGGACTACACGCTCTATTACTGGTCGGTCCCGTTTCGCGGTCAGTTCGTGCGGGCGGTGCTGGCATGGGCCGGCAAGACCTGGCGCGAAGCCGGCGACGGCGAGATCGCAAAGCTCATGGACGAGCCGGTCGAGCTCGTGCCGGTCCCGTTCATGGGGCCGCCGCTGCTGATCGACAACGCGGACGGCTTCGCCATCGCGCAGATGCCCGCCATCATTCTCTATCTCGGCGAGACGCTCGGCCTCATGCCGGCCACGCCGCCCTTGCGGGCGTTGACCATGAAGATCGTCAACGACGCCAATGACGTCATCGACGAAATCACGCTGCAAGGCGGCCAGTCGATGTGGACGCAAGAGCGCTGGCGCGAATTCGTGCCGCGCCTCGAGAAGTGGATGTCGTTCTGGGAAGAGACCGGGCGTCGGCACGGGCTGACGGCAGAGGCTGGTTTTCTCCTCGGCGGCAAGGCGCCGGGCATCGCCGATGTCGTGACCGCAACCTTGTGGACGACGATGGCCGATCGCTTCCCGGTCCTCGCATCGATCCTCGAGGAGACCGCGCCGCTCACGAGCGGGCTCGCGCGCCGCGTCTCCGCCCTGCCCCCCTTGGCCGCATTGGCCGAGAAGGCCCGCAGGGACTATGGCGACGAAACCTATTGCGGCGGTCAGATCGGAATGGCTCTGCGCAAGGTCGCTGGCGAAACCGCGCATCGCTGAAGATGGCGGAGCCGTCTCCCCTCTCCGGAACAACGGCGAAGGCGCGCAAGCTCTCGGAATGGCCAAGGCAACGGCGCCTCAGGGAGCCCGCATTGACCTCGGAAGCCAGCGGCTGTCCGTCTCAGGTTTGCCGCTTGCGGAACAGATTCCGATTGGATCACGTCCTGGTCTTGAAGCGCGCCGCCTCTTCCGAACCATGGGTGGCGTCGCCGGCGCTATAAGAATGCGCGCCAGCGCCCGCGAGCTTGCCGCCATCGACGATCAGATATTCCTCCCGGATCGGCCGGCCCTCGAACCAGCATTCCAGGATTTCGCGCGTGCCTGCGGCGTAGCGGGCTTGGGCGGAGAGCGTAGATCCCGAGATATGCGGCGTCATGCCGTGATGCGACATTGATCGCCAAGGATGGTCCTGGGGGGCCGGCTGCGGGAACCAGACATCGCCAGCATAGCCGCCGAGCTGCCCGCCCTCCAGAGCGCGGGCCACAGCGTCACGATTGCAGATCTTGCCGCGCGCCGTGTTCACCAGATAGGCGCCGCGTTTCATCCTGGCGATCATCGCCTCGTCGAAGAGATTCTCTGTCTCCGGATGCAGAGGTGCATTGATCGTGACGACATCGCAAAAGCCAACCATGGATGCCGCGTCCGCGTGGAAGGTAACGCCAAGTTCCTGCTCGACCGCCAGCGGAAGACGGTGGCGGTCGGTGTAGTGCAGCTTCACGTCGAACGGCTTCAACCGGCGCAGCACGGCGCTGCCGATCCGGCCGGCACCGACGGTTCCGATCTGCATCCCCTCGACATCGTAAGAGCGCGCGACGCAATCGGCGATGTTCCAGCCCCCACGGAGCACCCACTGATAGGAGGGGATGTAGTTTCGCACGAGCGCCAGGATCATCATGACCACATGTTCAGAGACGCTGATCGAGTTGCAGTAGGTCACCTCGGCAACCGTTACACCACGATCCATCGCGGCTTGAAGGTCGACATGGTCTGATCCAATGCCGGCCGTGATCGCAAGCTTCAGTTTGCTCGCCTTGGCAATGCGCTCTTCGGTCAGATAGGCCGGCCAGAAGGGCTGCGAGATCACGATTTCGGCGTCGGGGAGCTCGCGTTCGAAAACGCTGCCGGGACCGTCTTTGTCCGAGGTCACAACCAGGCTGTGCCCGGCGCTTTCGAGAAATTTCCTCAGGCCGAGTTCGCCCGACACACTGCCGAGCAGAACCCCCGGTTCAAAGTCGATCGCCTTCGGCGTGGGAAGTGTCTGGCCGCCGGGGTAGCGGTCGAGTTCCGGCAGACCGTCCCGCGCATATCCTGCCGGGTAACCGTCGGCTGGATCGTCATAGAGGACGCAAACAACCTTTGCCATTTTATATCTTCCTTCGTCAGGCACGAAGAGGAAGACGCTTGATTCTCACTGCTGCCCGCCAAGACGATGATCATCGGCGGCCCGCTCTGAAGTGTCGGAGGCCAGCTGATCCTGGCGCTTCCTCGATCGGAAAGTTGCGCGCTAGTCCAAATAAGATGGAGAAGCCGGACATGGTTTCAAGACCGGAGGACAGTGGCCTGCCTCCCTGAAAAGTGGCCCTCCCGGAGGTATGGCCTTTGAGCCGACGGAGGTCAGAAGAAATGGCCTGTCTGTCTTCTTCGGCATAATCGGCATCCTCCAAGGCTCAAAAAGCCTGGTGGATTGATCGGGACGGAAGAGTCCTGGTTGGAATTCCCCGCGCCGCTGCAGCATGCGACATTGCGGGATGCATACCGGTATCAGCATCGACATTACGGCTTCGGACAGGGCTCGGCTTGAAGCGATCGTCGCTGGGGCCACAAAGCTGTCCCGGTAAATTTGGCACGACTGTCATATTTCCAACAGGGCACTAGCGCTTCTTGCAAGGCGGGGGACTTCTAGAAGGAGGTCGTGACCATGAAACTCTGTTTTCCGATCGCACTCGCCGCTTCAACTATCGTTTTGGCAGGCCAAGTAAGGGCGGCGGAAGTGGACATGTCGAAGCTCACTTGCAAGGAGGTTGGCGCTATGCCTGCCGCGCAGACTATTGGCGTCGCCATGTGGGTGAACGGCTATGTCCATGGCAAAGCCGGCAATGCCATGGTGGACGGTGACAAGGCGCATGCCAATGCCCAGAAGATCGCTGACTATTGCAAAGCGAATCCCGCTGCCACGCTGACGAGCGCGATAGAGGCGGTCGCCAAGTCGTAGCAGCATATTAAATGATGGCCAGCTGAGTGGCCCCTTTCTGGGACCACTCTTTTACGATGGTCCGAGGACTGAAACTCTGAAACCCTCAACAACCAAAGATCTCAATCTAGTGGATTGATCGGGACGGAAGAGTCCTGTTTGGGATTCCCCGCGCCGCTGCGGCATGCGACATTGCGGGATGCGTACTGGTATCAGCATCGACATTACGGCTTCGGATAGGGCTCGGCTTGAAGCGATCGTCGCTGCGCGCAGTTCGCCCCAGAAGCAACCAGGACCGCGACGCGTGCGCTGATGCCCTACAGGTGTTGGAGATCTACCAGCGCCTACCGTAGTACCCAACAACTGGTCGGTTATTGTAGTATGCGGCGCGGCGGATGCCCGCACGAACGACAGGTCGGCCATAATAGCCGCCGCCATAGTAGCTTCTCCCGTAGTATCCGCCGCCATAATAGCCGCTACCGCCGTAGTAAGTTGAGGCCGGTGTGTTGTAATAGACGGTCTGCGGATAGCCGCTCGCGATTCCCGGATCGCAATATGCACTGCCGGAATATGTGGTGGTGGCATAGGTAGCGTCGCCATAGCCGCCATAGGCATTATAGCCGTATGCGGCGGGAGCGGCGTAGCCATAGCCCGAACCGTAGCCGTAGCCTGAACCGTAGCCGCTGCCGTAATAGGCTGCACCTGCTGCGAGTCCGACGCCCGCTGCGAGCGCCCGACCACCGTAGTAACGGTTGCCGTAGTAACCGCCACGGTATGCCGCCCCACGGTAAGCTCCACGGTATCCGGCACGGTACGCGCCACGATATCCAACGCGGTAGCCACCGCCAATGGCAGTGCCTCGGTATCCACCGGCGCCGATACCACGGTGTTGGGCTTCGGCATCACTCGCGGTGAAGACGAGACCGCCAACGCCAATCAGGGCGACAACAGGGAGGGCAAGGAGCGTATTCATGACTTCACCTGCGCAAAGCCCACCACTGGATTGCAGACGCGGCTGGGCTTGTCCGCGACGCAATTCGGTGAATTCCTTAACGGAATGATAACATGTTTGTTTCGATGAGTCCCAGAGGGGCATCGCCACGCCGGGCTGCCTTCCTGTGCTGCGACTGCCAAGTCCGCAGCGCGCCCAGATCAGCGATGCCTGCGTCTGCGATCTCACCGAAAGGCAGGCGGACAACATCCGGGCGTCCCCCCGCACTTGATGGCCAAGGGGCGGGATGACGTGCCTTGCCATCAGCGAAGCTCCGAACCGCCCCCCACATGATTGGTTCTGATCGACGCAGCGCCCCCCGGACGCCGCCACGATCAATGGCTCATCAAACAGCAGATCGACGCATGATCGAGGAGATCACGCGTGACGCCGCCGAATATCCACTCGCGCGTTCGGCTGTGACCATAGGCACCGGACACCAAGAGGTCCGCGCCTTCCTGCCGGGCCCGGTGGATCAGTTCGTCGGCGATGCGGGCTTCCCGCATCGCGCTGTCCTGGACAAGATCGGCGGTGATGCCGTGATGACGCAAATAGTCCTGCAGGTCTTGCGCGCTCGATCTCTCGGCGCTTTCTCCGGCTGTGACGACGAACACGCCTTCGGCAGTCTTCAGGAAGGGCAACGCATCGCAGACCGCGCGGCGCGCTTCACGCGTGTTCTTCCAGGCAATGACGATACGCTGCGCCGAAAGGCGGTCAGAGGTTGGCGGCACGAGCAGGACAGGGCGCCCGGCTTCCAGCACGATCGCCCCGGGATCGACGGCGAAGCGCCAGTCCCGGTGGTCGCCGCTCCCCTGTCGGCCGACGATCAGGAGATCGGCAGCAGAGGCCTGCTCGAGAAGAAATGGTGCCGTCTCGTCCATACCGGTTCGCAACGACGTGCTTTCGCCGGACTTGGCGACCTTGATGAAATTGGCCTCGATCTGCTGCAATTCTTCCGCAGCGATCTCGCGCCATTGCTCGATCAGCGTCTGGGCGGAAAAACCGGCCTCCAAGGGGAGCGCGGGAATGATGCAGCGCGATGCCGAGCCGATCAAGCGCGCATGGAAGCGCTCTGCCAAGCCGACCGCAAGCGCAGTCCGGCTGGCCGCATGAGGGCCGAGATCCAGATTCACCATCAGGCTCGCGTAGGATGACATGACAACGCTCCTTGCAGTCGATGTCGCTGTGCCACCACGGCCAAGACAGGTTTGCGTTGACCTACCGCAATAACGGCCCGATTTTACTCGTCGGTCAGCTCTATGCGTAGACCTCCTGCCCGCATCGCGTTCCTGCGCTGCCAGCACTTGGCCGGCAGCAACAGACTTGGCGGAGCGAGGCTCTGCATGACCCGACGGCGAGCAATCCGAGACGTCATGCGTCACGCAGTGGCTTGCGGTGACATTGTTCTGTCGCAAAGCCGAGCAGCCACACGTGCAGTAGCATCAGTTGAGGATACCCCACTGTCGGATATTCTGAATCGCGGAGGCGGCAATGAAAACGACAATCAAGCACGGGCCGGAATCCTGCAGGTCGGACCCGCCGATGTTCACGATCGAGACTGTTGAAGATTATAAGATCGCAAGGCGCCGCCTCAAAGCGCTCACCGTGCAGGACGGCAGCAGCTACCGCGAATCGATAGCGCTCAGGGAGGCTATTCGGATCTGGGAAGCGGACCACGCTGGCGTGACTGAGCCGCCGGCTCGGGCGCCTTGACCGCGTGGTAAAAGAACTCCCTGCGTTCACCGAACCGCCGCGCCACGGCACCGCGAACGCGCCCTCGCCTTCCGGTCGCAGGTCCGCGAATTTTGATTCGTTTGACTCGTCAAGCCCCCATTCCGTCGCTAGCCTAGCAAGCGAGGATCTTGAACGGGAGGTGGCTATGCCGAACGCCGACACCGTGACGATTGGCTCCTTCGAGGAACGCAAGGCCGCCGTCCTGAGAGCGGCCGCGCTGCTCCAAAGCGCGAGGGGCTCCGACGAAGACCATGAATTCGAGATGCTGACCGAGGCCATCGCCGAGTTCGACATCCGCCAGGAGGCCCTGGCGCCGGTCGAGATTCCGCCCGCCTTCATGCCGTTCATCCGCGAAGTGGCGCGGCAGCGGGCCGCCAACCAGCGTTCCTAGGCACCGGCGCACTTTCGGTAGCGCCCGCCTTTGCGCAGCGCTGCGGCGATTGCCGCGAGACCAGGCTGCTCCATGGCCGGGCGACGACGCACCCGACGCTTCGTGGGTCGGCGCTGCCCTGTTTCAAAAGCCGACCCCGAATGCCATGTTCGCATCCTTCGCGCCGGTCGCTGCCCTACGGCAGGATGGGACGGCTGGGGGTTGGCGAGACGACATGAATGATACCGGCCTATGAATGATATCGGCGTGGCGACGATCGATGTGGTTTCGGATGCGGCAACAGATCCACGATCGTTGCGTCGTTTCGAAGATGAGCGCTTCCTCACGGGTCGGGGTCAGTACCAGGACGATGAGCACGTGCCCGGTGCCCTGCACGCCGTGGTGCTGCGCTCACCCCATGCCCATGCCGAAATCCTTGCAATCGATGCGCAAGCCGCGAAAAGCCTGCCTGGGGTCACAGCCATCTATACCGCAGCGGAGATCGAGGATCTCGGCCCACTGCCCTGCTCGCTCGCGCTGAAGGCCGAGCCGCCGCTGATCGTGCCGCCGCGTTTCCCCCTGGCGCGCGGGCGCGTCCGCCATGTCGGGGACCCCGTCGCCTTCGTCGTGGCCGAAAGCGCGGACGCGGCGCGCCAGGCCTGCGAGCTGATTGCCGTCGATTACGAGATCCTGCCTGCGGTCACGGAGCTCGCCGCAGCTGCCGAGCCCGCCGCTCCAGAGATCTGGCCGCAAGCCGCGGGCAATCTCGCCCTGCGCTACCGTCTCGGCGATGACGATGCCGTCGCCGCCGCATTCCGCCGCGCCGCACATGTCGTGACCTGCCGGCTCGTGAACAACCGGATCACGGCTGCCGCCCTCGAGCCGCGGGCGGCGCTCGGGCGCTTCGACGCGGAGAGCGGCCGCTACCGGCTCTCGCTCAGCGGCGCCTCCGTTCACGACATCCGCCGCGAGCTTGGCCTCGTTCTCAAGGTCGGGCCCGAGCGGATCGATGTCGCCTGCCCCGATGTCGGCGGCGGCTTTGGCATGAAGAATGTCACCTACCCCGAATATGCGCTCGTGCTGATCGCGGCGCAGCGCCTGGGCCGGCCGGTGCGCTGGCTTGCCGAGCGGATCGAGGATTTCGCCGGCGGCGCCCATGCCCGCGACAACCTGACGACGGGGCGGCTTGCCCTCGATGCCAGAGGCCGTTTCCTGGCGCTGGCGGTGGAAACCATCGCCAATCTCGGCGCCTATGTCTCCTCGCTCGGGCCCGGCAGTTCGACGACCGCGCCGACGCCCGCCATGGGCGGGCTCTACGACATTCCGGCGATGAGCATGGATGTCCGCTGCGTCTTCACCAACACCGCGCCGGTCGACGCCTATCGTGGCGCCGGCAAGCCGGAAGCGAACTACCTGATCGAACGGCTGGCCGATGAGGCGGCGCATCTGCTGCGGATCGATCCGGCCGTGCTGCGCAAACGCAATTTCATCCGCAGCTTCCCCTATCGAAAGCCCTTTGGCGCTGTCCTCGACTGCGGTGCCTTCACGGGGAATCTCGAGCGCGTGCTGGCGGCGGCCGACCGCGCCGGCTTCCGCCGCCGCCGCGCCGTCTCGCGCCGGCGCGGACAATTGCGGGGCTTCGGCATCGGCTGCTTCCTGGAAACCGCGCGCGGCGGACCGAATGAGGATGCCTGGCTCAGCTTCCGCGCCGACGGCCGGGTCGAGATGGCGGTCGGCACCCAGTCGAACGGCCAGGGGCACGAGACGAGCTTTGCGCAGGTCCTGTCGCAACAGCTCGGCCTGCCGGCCGAGCATTTCCATCTCGTGCAGGGCGACACGGCGCGCGTCCCCACCGGCGGCGGCCATGGCGGCGCCCGCTCGCTGCATATGGGGGGCGGCGCCCTCGTCCTGGCGGCGCGTGCCTTGATCCGGGCCGCCAAACCCGCCGCCGCAGAGTTGCTCCAGGCCCCAACCGAGGCCGTGCTCTTCCAGGACGGCTGGTTCCGTGCGCCCGGCGCCGGCAACGTCGCTCTCGCGACGGTCGCGCGCCATATCGGGGAGACGACCGGCCGGGCGCTCTCAGGCCATGGCGCCCATCGCGACGCCCCCCTCACCTTCCCGAACGGCGCGCAGACGGCCGAGGTCGAGATCGATCCCGAGACCGGCGCAGTGACGCTGCTGCGCTATGTCGCCGTCGACGACTACGGCACCCTGATCAACCCGCTCCTGACAGAGGCCCAGGTCCATGGCGGCCTGGCGCAGGGCATCGGCCAGGCGCTGATGGAGGACATCCGCTACGATCCGGAAGGCGGCCAGCTCCTCAGCGCGACCTTCATGGACTACGCGCTGCCGCGCGCAGCCGACCTACCCTGTTTCGAGCTCTCGCTGGTCGAGCTGCCGACGACGGCCAACCCGCTCGGCGTCAAGGGCKCCGGGCAGGCCGGCTGCATCGGGGCGCCGCAGACGGTGATCCACGCGATCCTCGATGCGCTGCGCCCGCTCGGCGTCAGCCACATCGACATGCCGGCGACCCCGGCCCGGATCTGGCGCGCGATCCAGGAGGCCAGGACGCCCGTTGCGAATGAACCATGACGTCACGTGGGCCTGAGATTTCAGGCCCACGTGACGTCGTTACAGCGGACCGCCCTGCGCCAGGGGTCTCCATGCGTGTTCCCGGTCAGCCTCGGTGGAGAGGTCGATCGTCACCTGCGTACCCGTTCTGATACGCCGCTTCAGGATGTCGGTGCGGTCCGGACTCGTCCGAAGCGCGCCGCCCTCGTGAAGCGTTTGGAGCCGTGCACGCGAGACCCGCAGCTCGGACGCCAGCAGCCGGTCAAGGCGCGTGCTGGTCGGAAGCGTAACCTTCAGGTCGATTTCCAATGTCGTCCAATTCAGGGTGTCGCGCAGGACCTCCTTTTGGATATCAAACTCGGGGAATTCTTCGACGCGCTGCGCCTTGCGCCTCAATGCTTCGAGATTGAAGGTCTCTCTCCGGATCCATTGCGGATCGTTCGCGTGTAGCGCTTCCAGCACGGCAGGATCGATGTCGCGGACATTCTGCCGCTCGAAGATCGGTCGGTTCCATGTCTTATCGCAGCTCAGGCATTTGTAGATCAGCCACGCATCAAGCTTGCGACCGTTGGCGTTGAGCCGGATCTTGCCGCTGGATTGGAAGGCTCTCAAGCCCCCGCATCCGCTGCAGGCAATCCAAGGCTGGGGAGCAGTCTGGGGGATGATGGTCCATCGAACCCGAAATGCATTGCACATGACGTCTTGGTCTTCCGTTCGGAAGTCCACCAAGAGGGTGCATGAGACGACCCTTGCGGGCACGGTGTGGCGATGTTTCGGGCGGCTGAAGAGCTGAGACAGCGGCGCTGCTCATGGCACAAAATAACAATGCCAAACCGGTCTCTTGCCGCCACCCGATGAACATGATCATACGCGGACAGCGCGTTGCTATCCGACAGTACGGGTGAAACTGGATTGAGACCGGTGTTTACTTAGGCAAAGTCGACCTCGGTGCGCCAAAGCTCTTCACCCACAGCGATACCAAATCATCGGTCCGAGATGGAGTCCTCCGGCGCGCCGGGAATCCGAAAGCTGCCAGGTGCGGCTTCCATGCAACTTTGTGGTGCAGAGAGCCGAGATCGCCCTCGCTCGGTCGTCGATACGCGGCCTATCGGCTTGTCACAAGGGCCGGTGGGTCCGGCTTGATGATCGGGATGGCGAAATCCGAGGCACGCCTTCCCTCCAGCTGGCACGGCGCAGGCCGCCCCCGTCCGTCATTGAGCCGAGAGTCCGCGCCCCAGCTAAAGCGGCGGACCTGTCCTCGAGCGCCTTCCAGTTCCGCCCACGGACGGCAATAGCCCGAAGAAGGCCGATTTCACCCGATGCTGACCGGCAGTGCGCCGCAGGTTTGGCACCTCACTGAGAGCTGCGGTCATGGCGCGGGTGATATTCACCGCCCCAACTCCCGGCAAACAGCCCCGCCATGGCCGGTGGCGGCGACCACCGAAGCGCACTGCGTTGACCCTGCAATCAATTGGGCGTAGCAGTAATATGTTACGCCTTACGTCTTAGTGCCACTGCGACGGGAGATCCCGTTAAGGCATGGCGCCTCGCACAGCTTGAAGATTTCTGCCGTCAGGAGATTTCGCACATGCAGATCCGATTTTTGCGACCGCTTTCCCGTGTACTCGGCCTCGCGTTCCTTAGCGGAATCGCCGTCGCCGGCCTGATTAGCCCGTCTTATGCCCAGAACACCCTTGAGCGGATCAAGAGCCAGAAATCGGTCAGGGTCGGCTTCTCAAATTTCGCTCCGACGTCTTTCGTTGGGCCTGGGGGTGAGATCACTGGCTCCTCCCCCGAATTGGCGAAGGCGTTCTTCAAGAGCCTCGGCGTCGAAAAGGTCGAAGGAGTGGTCGGCGAATTCGGCTCACTGATCGGAGGCCTGCAGGCGCAGCGGTTCGACATGATCGCGGTCGCGATGCAAATCCAGCCGCGGCGCTGCGAGCAGATCGCCTTCGGTGACCCGGAGATGCAGTTGCTTCAAGGATTTGTCGTCAAGAAGGGCAACCCACTTGCGCTGAAGAGCTTCAAGGATGTGGCTGACAACAGGAACGCCCGGCTGGGAATGCTGACCGGCGCCGGGCAAATCCGTTTCGCTGACATTGCTGGGGTGACCAGGGATCAGCAGATTCTGTTCCCTGACTTCGACAAGTCGGTTGCAGGGCTGCAAGCAGGCCGCGTCGAGGCGGCGGCCGGTGCCAGCGTTGCACTGAAATACATTCTGTCGAAGATCAACAGCCCGGAGGTCGAGTTTGCCGAACTCTCCCAGCAACCCGTGGATGAAAAGGGCCAGTCGGTGACCGCCTATGCAGGCATGGGCTTCCGGCAAGGCGATACCGAGCTTCTGGGCGCATGGAACGCCTGGCTGCGCGCGGCCCGGCAATCAGGAGAGGCGCTGAGGATCATGGCGCCATTCGGCCTTGGCGAGAATGACATCGCCCCGGTCAGCGTGACCGCGCAGTCGCTCTGCCAGAACCGATAGGGTCGGGCCTGCCATTTCGCGGGAATGGCAGGCGCACATCAAACCTGAGGCCACGGGGATACCTGGGCTCGTCTTCCCGTGAGGTTGATTTCGATGACGCTCACCTATGCCGCTGCCGAAGGCCTGTCTGGGGTCAGCCTTCGACAGCAGGCGATCCAGATTCTTCGCACCCAGATCCTGATTGGCGCGCTTGCGCCCGGCCGCCTCTATTCGATCGGAGAGATTGCCGAACAGCTCAAGGTGTCGCCGACTCCAGTGCGGGAAGCCCTGCTCCATCTCGCCGGCGAGCGCCTGATCGTCATGGTCCGGAATCGAGGCTTTTCGGTTCGCGAGATCGATGACCACGACCTCGATGAACTGGCCGAATGTCGGCATTATCTCGAAGTGCCGGCAATCGTGAGCCTCACGCAGAAATCCAGGCTCGCCGGACGTGCCCTCCTCGTCGACTTGGCGTCGCAGACCGAGAAAGCGGCAGCCGAGGGCGACCTTCTCTCGTTTCTCACCGCTGACCGGCAATTTCACGTGCTCTTGCTCTCAGAGACGGGCAATTCCCGGTTGGTGGAGATGGTTGCGACCCTGAGAGATCAGACACGCCTCCACGGCCTGACGCGCTTGCGAGGCTCGCACGAACTGCTGTCCTCGGCGAAGGAGCACCGCGCGCTGATCGATCTCATCGAGGCTGGCGATGTCCCGGCAGCCCGGGAGCTCATGGGGCGGCACCTTCGGCATACCCGCGGCCTCTGGGCCGGAACAGCCAGCATTCCCGCGGAACAGAGCGTCGATCGCTGTTGACTTACAGTATGTAACCGGTAACATATTACTAAGACCAAAGCCCGTTGGAGGCTTGCAATCTCGGCCATGGAGAGCAGCTTGTCTGAGCAGAATAGACTTAAGGTCGCCGAGGCGGCCAAAGCGTTGCGCGCAGAAGCGCTCGTGATGCTGAAAGACATGACGGCCATTCCGGCCGATGCGACGACGGGGACCGGCTACCCCGAAACAGTTGCCTATCTGAAGAAGCAGCTCGCCACCTTTGCTCCCACCGAAGAGATCGACATTCCACAAAGCTATCTCGATGACCATTGGGGAAGCGATCTGTCGCTTTCACGCGAGTATCTGCCGGTGTACCGCGCTGCTCCGCGCGTGCTTGTCACGGCGATGCTGCCGGGTCGAAGCGACGAGATCGGCATCCATCTGAACAACAACTACGATCTTTACTGGGGACCGCGAAAGGAACGCGCCGGCTCGATCGCCCAAATTCTGGCGCTCAAGGCCGTCGCCAAGAGCGGTGTGAAGCTCGACAAATCGGCTTTCCTCTCTGCCACGCCCGACGCTTATATCGGCGGGGAGACCGGCGCGGGCTATCTGGTGCAGCAGGGCATGGGTCGCAGCCCGGTCGTTCTGGCCAGCAGCCTGGGCGGCCCGGATATCGTCACGGCCGGCTATAAAGGCCACTTCTGGGCGAAGATCACCGCTTTCGGCAAGGCAACGCATGGTTCGCGGCCAACGGAAGGCGTGAATGCCATCGAAGGCATGATGGCGGTACAGGACAGAGTTCGGAAACTCGCTCAGGAATTTACGGCGATCAAGACGCCCCTGGAGATCGTTCCGGCGCATGCCAACACGCCGACGATCGTCATGTGCCGCATCGCGGCCAACCTGGACGTGACGTTCATCCCGGACGAATGCGCACTCTATGTCGATCGGCGCATGAATCCCGAGGAGAAGCTGGACGATGCGATGGCGGCGCTGAGGGAACTCGTCGCTGACGCTTCGCGCGAGACCGGAATGCGAATGGAGGTCTCCTTCCCCCACACTGTTTCGAGTTCGTACACGCCGCCTGAGCATCCCTTGCACAAGGCGCTGAGCGACAACCTGAAGGCCGTCACCGGACGTGAGGCCCGTTCGATCGTCTGGTCGCATTATCTTGGACTTCACTATTTCACGGCGGGCTGGGGCAGCGCGGCCGTCGCATACACCCCCGGCGCCGTCGACCACGGCAAGGTCGTGATCGAGGCGGGCGATCCCACGGTCTCGGATGACGAGCTGATGGCCGCGATCGAAGTGATCGCGCTGACGATCTACGATTTGACCACATCCGGCGCTGTCGACGCCTGACATCGATATCGGCCAAGGAGGCGGATATGCCATCTCTTCAGAAGGTAGCGCTCGTTACGGGCGCCGGATCCGGCATCGGCCGCGCCACGGCGGTAGCGTTTCTCAAGAGCGGCTATCACGTGGTGCTGACTGGCCGCAGGCTCGATGCCTTGCAGGAAACGGCCGATCTCGGCGGGTCGCCCGGGAACGCCTTGTGCGTCTCGTGCGACGTCACGCGGCCTGAGGCCGTGAGGGATCTGTTCGCTCAATGCAAACAGCGCTTTGGCCGGCTTGATGTGCTCTTCAACAATGCTGGCGTCACCCGCGGAGGATCGATCGAGGATATCGCCTACGAGGATTGGATGACGACGGTCTCGACCAATCTCACCGGCCCGTTCCTCTGCACCCAGGAGGCGTTCAGGCTGATGAAGAGCCAGACGCCTCAGGGTGGCCGGATCATCAACAACGGCTCGCTGTCCGCGCATGTTCCGCGGCCAGCCTCGGCTCCCTACAGCGCCACAAAACACGCGATAAGCGGCTTGACCAAGACGACCGCGCTGGACGGCCGCCCGTACAACATCGCCTGCGGTCAGATCGACGTCGGCAACGCGTTGACCGAGATCGCGCGTGATATGATCGAGCGCTCCAAGGCAGCAGGCACCTACGCCCAGGCCGAGCCTGTCATGGATGTCGAGCACGTTGCCCAGTCAGTGCTCCACATGGCGAACCTGCCGCTTGAGGCCAATATCCTGTCGATGACGGTCATGGCGACCAAAATGCCATTCGTGGGTCGGGGATAGGAGGAGCCTCAGCCGGCCTCGGACCAACGAGTCTTCGTGGATTCGACGTGGTTGGTGATGATCTTGTGGAGCAGCGCCTCATCCCTCACCAGGGCAGCATCGACGAGCGCGATATGTTCCTTCGATGCCGCCACGATCTCGCGACTTCCCAATCTGGCCCGCAATCCCCTCAGCCGAGCGCGATCGCGATAGTTCATGATGAGCTCGGTGAGATGCGGCATGGCCAACGGGGCCAGGAAGGCCTGGTGGAAGCGGCGGTCGCCTTCGACATAGCTGACCAGGTCGTTCGACTGCGCGGCCTGAACAGTGGCCTCGGCGATCGCCCGGGTTTCTTGCGCGTGCTCCTCCCCCATCTTCAGTCCGGCCTCGACCGTGGAGGGAACCTCGAGCAGGAGCCGGATCTTGTGGAGCTCCTCGAGCTCTTCCGGTGTGGTCGCAGGAACGGAGAATCCGCGGTTCTTGTGGATGACGAGGAGATCCTTGCTCGCCAGATCCAGGACCGCTTCGCGAATGGGCGTCGGAGATACATCGATACCTGCCGCCAGTTGTGCGACCGAATAGATCTCTTCGGGAACGAACTCGCCCGACATGATCTGGGCCAGCAAAAGCTGCCGGACGCGTTCACGCAGGCTGACCGTCTGCGGAATTGAGAATTGGCTTAGACGTAGCTGGGACATCGACAGTCGCCCTTGTGACGGCACGACGCTTGTAGAGACGCGGCTCCGGCGGGTCGAGAAAAATGTTGACGGCTACAGGTAATATGTTACACCTCAGCTGCATCGGACGTGATGTCTGACGCTCTCTTGCTCTCCTTACAAAGGCTTAGGCACATGCGTGAAGCAATCACCCTGCCAGGGCAGCACGCCAAGTATTATTCCGATATCGTGAAGGCGAAGGGGGCGCTCGTGTTCCTCGCCGGGCAGGTCGGCTGGGACGAGAAAGGCACGTGGGCGCCTGATTTCGCGAGCCAGCTGGAACTTTCCCTCGAGAATATGAAGACCGCTCTGCATGCGGCAGGCGCGACGATCGACGATGTCGTCAAAGTCAACGCCTATCTCGTCGACGTTCGGTACGGCGACGAATTCAACGAGGTCTACGCGCGTTATTTCAAGACCGACCGGCCGGTACGGACCCGTGTCCAGGCGGCGATGCTTGCGCGCGATTGCCTGGTCGAAATCGACGTCATCGCGGTGATCGACGACGCTTGAACGCGATCCATCAGAGGGGCAACGGCAATGGGATTGAAAAACTCGGATCATCTCTCGCGGCGCCTGCTCCTTTGCGGCGCGCTGGCGAGCTGGGCGGTGGTGGGAGCGTCAGCAGCGCTGTCTCAGCCGCAGGACGACAGCCTGGCGCGCATCAAGTCTCAGGGCAAAGTCCGGATTGGCTTCGCCAATATCAATCCCTACGGCTACGTGATGCCCGATGGACGGGTCACCGGGCAGGCTCCCGAACTCATCCGCGCCTTCTTCGCGGATATGGGCGTGTCCTCCCTTGAGCCCGTCGTGACGGATTTCGGTTCGCTGATCGGAGGGCTTGTAGCCAAACGCTTCGATATCGTCGCAACGGGCATGCTGATCCAGCCCGAGCGCTGCAAGATCGTGTCCTTTGGCGACCCCGAATATCAGATCAACCGGGCCTTCGCGGTCAAGAAGGGCAACCCCAAGGGCGTGACGAGCTTCGTCAGCCTGGCAAGGCACGCCGACGCGAAGATCGGCTTGTTGACGGGCGCCGGCGAGATCCGCTTTTCGGAGCTGGCCGGCATCCCCCAGGAACGCCGCCTCCTCTTCCCCGATCTTTCAGCGGCAATCGCGGGTCTTCAGGCCGGCCGGGTTGATGCCGTGGTGGCGTCGACCGTTACGATCCGCGGAGCGCTTTCGCGGGCGAATGATCCGCGCCTGGATTTCGCCGCCCTGTCCGAGCAACCCCGCGACGAATCCGGCAATGAATCGATCGGATACGGCGGCATGGCCTTTCGCAAGGACGACATTTCACTCCGTGAGGCCTGGAATACCTGGCTCGCCAAGGGCCTGAAGAGCGGCCGCGTCACGTCGATCATCGAGCCGTTCGGCTTCGGGCCGGAGACGTTGCCGAAGGAAGGCACCACTGCCGAATACGCCTGCGCGGAACGCAAATAACCGCTCGCCAAGACAAGGGGGAATACCATGAAGATCACGTCCCGGACGGCCCGTGTCGCGAATGCGCTCGCAAGCGCCCTGATCGTCAGCGCTGCGCTGTCGTTCCCGACGATTGCCCATGCCGACAGCCTGTCTTCGATCAAGAGCGAAGGCTATGCGCGGGTCGGCTTCTCGAATTTCACCCCGTGGGGCTATGTCGACGACAAGGGAGAGCTTTCAGGGGTCGAGCCGACGCTCGTCCGAGCGTTTCTCAAGTCGATCGGCGTAGACAAGATGGACGGCGTAGTCACGCAGTTCGTCTCGATCATCCCCGCACTAGATGCCAAGCGACTGGATTTCATCGGCGCCGGCATGCAAATCCGGCCCGGTCGCTGCCAGCAGATCGCTTTCGGCGAGCCGGAATGGGTCAGCACGCAGGGTTTCGTTACAAAGGCCGGCAATCCGTCCAAACTGACAAGCTTGGATGATGTGAAGAGCAATGCCGCCACCCGTCTTGCTGTTGTCGCCGGTGGCACCGAGCGGGAGTACGCCAGGATCAACGGCATCCCTGATGCTCAGGTCGTCATCTTCCCAGATCTGCCCACCGCGGCGTCTGGCATCAAGGCGGGCCGGGTCGACGCCATGATGCAGACCTCGATCACCATCCGCGGCTTGCTGGCGGGCGACAAGCATCCTGAACTCGCCTATGTCGCAATGTCGAAGCCGCCCCTCGACAAGGATGGCAATCCGGTCATCGGATATGGGGCAGTTGGTTTCCGCAAATCGGATCCGGAGCTTCTCGCCGCCTGGAATGCCTGGCTCAAAGGAGCCAAGCAGTCGGGTGAAATTGTGCGACTGCTGGAGCCGTTCGGCTTCACGGCGGCAGATATCGCACCTGACACGATCAAGACGGCAGATCTCTGCGCCGCAAAGAACTGACCGTCGCATGCTCCAGGATGAATCGTGAACCTCCTGCTTGAAATCAGTCCGGTGTTGCTGCGGGGAGCATACACAACCGTGTTGCTCACGTTGGTATCTGGGACCTGCGCGCTCCTGGTGGGCTTCGCGGTTGGGCTCGCTCGCCTGGCCCGGACCCGGTGGCTGTCCATTCCGCTGGCGATCTACATCGAGGTATTTCGCAACACGTCCTCGCTGGTCCAAATCTTCTACTTCTTCTTCGTGCTCCCTCTCATTGGGATTCGGCTCGAGGCATTCACGACAGGATGCCTCGTGCTGGCACTGAATTTCGGGGCTTATATTTCCGAGGTTGTGCGCTCAGCCATTCTTTCGATTGACCGCGGACAGCACGACGCCACCATCGCCCTGAATATGCCCACCAGCCTGAGCTACCGGCGGATCATCATCCCCCAGGCCATTCCGGTCATGCTTCCTGCCTTTGGGAATTACGCACTGGAATTGTTGAAGGCCACCTCGCTGGTTTCGCTCATAACAATCACGGAGCTGACGTTTTCCGGGGCTCAACTTGTCCAGTATTACGGGCACCCCACCCTCATCTACATGTCGATCTTCGTGATCTACCTGCTTCTGGCCTTGCCTCTAGTTGCTCTCAACAAGGCTCTTGAGCGGCACTCCGGAGGCCAGTGGAAGCCAAAGGTGCCGACGACATGAATTTCAGCCCTCAAATCACGGCGGAACTCCTCCCGGCACTGCTCAGAGGGACTGTCGTCACTCTTTACGCTACGGCCGCTGGCATGGCTGTCGCATTGGCCGTCGGGCTCTTGATCGCCGTCGCCCGCCGTGGCGGCAATCCTGTCGCCGTCCTGATCATCGACAGCTTCGTCACCGTCGTCCGCAGCACGCCTCTCCTGATTCAGCTGTATCTGCTTTTCTATGTGCTTCCACTTTACGGGCCGTCGTTCAGCCCCTTGTTTACGGGCATCCTGGGCCTGGGGTTGCATTACAGCAGCTACATCTCCGAGGTCTTCAGGGCTGGCATCGATGCTGTCCCCCGCGGGCAGTGGGAAGCCTGCATCGCCCTTCAATTCTCGCGTGTAAAAACCTGGACGAGAATAATCCTACCGCAGGCTTTTCGCATCGTCCTGCCGCAAATCGGCAACTACCTCATCTCAATGTATAAGCATGCGTCCCTTCTCGCCACGATCACAGTGGTCGAGCTTCTCGGAGCGGCATTGAACTTTGCCGGTGAAACGTTCCGATACTTCGAAGCCTTCACGCTTGTCGGCATCATATACTTCGTGATCGGCTTCGCATTTTCACGTCTTGTCCGTTACCTGGAGCAGAGAACGACTTACGGCCGGGCCTGAGTGCAAAGGTCGTTTGTATGCTTCCTGCTCCTTATCGAGTGCTGAGAATGGACCATCAGAGCGCAACTGCCTCCCAAACGCCGCTGGCGGCTGAATTCGTGAATGTCTCGAAGTCGTTCGGTGCATTCACGATCATCGACGATCTGAACCTGCAGATCAGGCCGTCAGAGCGCGTCTCGCTGATCGGCCCGAGCGGCTCCGGGAAAACCACGATCCTGCGTCTTCTGATGACCTTGGAGCGACCCAACGAGGGTGAGATCAAGGTGTTTGGAGACATCCTTTCGGCCGGCGGCGAAGGATCTGCGAAAGCTCGACCGGATCGGGAATTCAGAGCGATCCGCGGCAAGATCGGCATGGTGTTCCAGCAGTTCAACCTGTTCCCGCACATGACCGCGCTCGAAAACGTCATGGAAGCGCCGGTGCAGGTGCTCGGAATGCAACGCCAGGAGGCCCGAGACCTTGCCGAGAGTCTCTTGAAACGGGTCGGCCTGGCCGAAAAAGGCGCCTCCTATCCATCGCAACTGTCAGGTGGCCAGCAGCAGCGCGTCGCGATCGCGCGGGCCTTGGCCATGAAGCCCCAGATCATGTTGTTCGACGAGATCACGTCTGCGCTTGATCCCGAGGTCATCGGTGAGGTCCTCGAGGTTGTCCATAATCTCGCCCACGAGACCAAGATGGCGATGTTGGTTGTGACGCATGAAATGGGCTTCGCCCGTGACATTGCTGATCGCGTGATCTTCATGGAACGAGGAAAGATCGTCGAAGACGGCTCTCCGGGCGAGATCTTCAACGCTCCAAGAAACGACAGAACCAAGGCGTTTCTGAACGCAATCAAGCGATAGCCGACAAAGACATCACAGCAAAACCGGCCTGATTGGACTCATGCAGTCGGGCGACGGCCGTGCATTGCCGCGAGCAAGGGAGATCACAATGTCCTCACCTACGATAATCGGAGCCCCCGAGACCGCTTCGGCTCTCGCCTACCGTCCTCTCATAGATGCATTGGCAACCGGTTTTGCGGCGGGATGTCAGGCGCCGCTGCGCCATCACCACGCGATCGATCGGGCCGGGCAGCCGCAAGCCACGCTGCTCCTGATGCCGGCGTGGAGCCATGATGGCGACGCAGACAGCCTTCTCGGCGTCAAGATCGTGACCGTATACCCCGGCAACGCCGCGAAGGGACTGCCGGGACTCGCCTCGACCTATGTGCTCTATGATGGCTCGACGGGCCAGCAACTGGCGATCATTGACGGGAACACCATTACAGCCCGCCGAACCGTCGCGACAGCGGCGCTGGGCGCCCGGTTCCTGTCGCGTGAGAACGCACGAAGCCTCCTGCTGCTCGGCTCCGGTCGGGTTGCCAGCCTCGTCCCCGAAGCGATGCGAGCCGTTCGACCGATCGACAAGGTCGCGGTCTGGGACATCGATGGCGTCGGCGCGCGCCGTCTGGCAGCCAACCTCACCGCCAATGGTTTTCAAGCAACCGTCGTCGACAATCTCGAGCATGCGGTCGGCGAGGCCGACATTATTTCGGCAGCGACGTTGTCGACGCACCCTCTCCTTCGCGGTGATTGGGTTCGCCCGGGTACGCATGTGGATCTGATCGGCAGCTTCACGCCGACAATGCGTGAAGCGGACGATCGCCTGATGGCGGCTGCGATGATCTATGTCGATACAAGCGACGCGCTGCACGAGTCCGGCGATCTCATTCAGCCGATTGATGCGGGGGTCATCACCGCTTCCGACGTGCGGGCAACACTGACGGAACTGTGCAGGGGCTCCGCTTTCGGGCGCCAATCCGCCGAGCAGACGACCGTGTTCAAGGCCGTCGGATCGTCATTGGCCGATCTTGTCGCGGCCCGCCTTGTCTACCGTACCTTGAAGGCTCCCGAGCAGCAGATGCGCCTGAACACCGCCTCCTAATGGGTCGCGCGGCCCCATCGGGGCGACCTGGTGAGAAACCCTGTGATCTTCCGAGGAATCCCATGCAAAGCAACCGCGTTATTCATGTTGTCAGTTGTCATGCCGAGGGCGAGGTCGGCGACGTCATCGTGGGCGGCGTTCTGCCGCCGCCGGGCGAGACGATCTGGGAGCAGGCGCAGTTCATCGCCCGCGATCAGGGATTGCGGAACTTTGTGCTCAACGAGCCTCGAGGCGGCGTATTCCGCCATGTCAATCTCCTGGTGCCCCCCAAGGACCCCAGAGCCCATACCGGCTGGATCATCATGGAACCCGGCGATACCCCACCGATGTCCGGCTCAAACTCGATCTGCGTTTCGACCGTCCTGCTCAACAGCGGCATCGTCCCGATGCAGGAACCAATCACACGCCTCATCCTTGAACCTCCGGGAGGGCTGATCGAAGTCGAGGCCGAATGCAGGGACGGCAAGGCCGAGCGCATCCGGGTCCGGAACCATCCCTCCTTCGTGGACAAGCTCGATGCGCAACTCGAGATCCCTGGCATCGGCACGATGGCGGTCGACATTGCCTGGGGCGGCGACAGCTTCGTCATCATCGATGCGCCGTCGCTCGGGCTCGCAATCCGGCCGGACCAAGCCCGTGACATTGCCGGGGTTGGCGTACGCGTCACGAATGCAGCCAACGAACAGCTGGGTTTCTCTCATCCGACCAACGGCTGGGACCATATCTCCTTTTGCCAGATGACCGAGCCGGTGACACGAAGGGACGGCGTCATGCACGGCACAAGCGCCGTGGCGATCCAGCCGGGCAAGATTGATCGATCGCCGTGCGGAACGGGGTGTTCGGCGCGGATGGCGGTCCTTAACGCACGCGGCGAATTGGCTGTTGGCGAACGGTTTGTCGGGCGGTCGATTGTCGATACCGAGTTCGATTGCCTGCTGGAATCGGAAGCGGGCCTGGGCGGCAAGCGAGCGATTGTCCCGGTGATTTCGGGCCGTGCCTGGATCACCGGCATCCATCAGCACATGCTCGACCCCACGGACCCATTCCCGGCCGGCTATCGGCTGTCCGATACCTGGCCAATGCAAAAACTGCAGAGATAGCGGAGCGAGCTCTTGCCCGGGGCTTTCTTGAATCCAATCGTAAAGCATTACGCGTAGCACCTTAGTTGCCCGCAAATGGGCATTCCGCGAACCTATGAACAGAGGATACCGAACATGCGCGAGTCGATTACCCTGCCCGGCCATCCCGAAAAATGGCCCTGCTTCTCCGATGTCGTGAAGGCGAAGGGGACACTGGTCTTCCTGGCGGGCCAGGTCGGCTGGGACGACCATGGCGTTTGGGCCGAAGGCTTTGAGAAACAGGCCGAACTTGCGCTCCAGAACATGGAGAGGGCTCTGGCAGCGGCCGGCGCCACGATCGACGACGTCGTCAAGGTCGTCGTCTTTGTGGCCGATGCCCGGAACGGCGACGCGGACTATCGCACCGGCAACAATTTCAACGAGATCTACTCCCGGTTCTTCAAGCGCAACTTTCCGGTTCGCACGCGGGTGCAGACCGGCATGCTCGCGAGAGATTGCCTCGTGGAGATCGATGTCATCGCTGTCATCAGCGACGATTGAACGATGGGCGGCCGATCCAACGCCGCCCACAAGCGTGCGAAAGGGAAGGCAGAGGTCTCCCCTTTCGCCCCAGTTTTGCTTGGACGGCCTTTGCCAAACATGGGCAATAGCGACTAGGCCCTGCTTGCTTCGCCTTGTGGCAGCGAGACTTCCCGACAGTTGGAAAGGGGAAGTCGCGAGAGGCGAAAACTGCGCGAAGCCTGTGTGCCAGACGCGAGACCCCGGACGTGGAAGCCTTGGTGCGGCCCCCTCTGTCCAGCCATGAGGCGTGTGGCCACCTTCATGTGTCCAGCCGGGACGTGGCTGCCCATTCCAGCCTCCTGGACGGGCCAGATACCCGTTGCGGCCGGCGCCCCAAGCGTCGCATCAAGGCCTTGCGCTCGCCCCCCAGATGCGATCGAGGAACCGGTCGGCATAGGGCTGCCAGAGTGCGCGGCCCTCCGGCGTCGGGAACAGCCTGTGCCCGTCTTCGCCGAATGCGTCCAGGAGATGATATTCGGCATCGCCGCCGGCGGAGCGATAGGCCCCTGCCATGCGGGCGGTCAGGGCGCTGTCGAAGAAGCGGTCGTTCCGGGTATAGATCCACAGGGTCGGGATCTTCGATGAACGGCCGAAGGTCGCCGCCGCGTCGACAAGGCTGTCCGGCGCGCAATTGTTGTTCGGCCGGCCGCCGGCATAGCCACCGCGGCCACCGGCGAAATTGATGACGGCGCGCACGCTCTCGGGGCCGCGGCTCGCTGCGGCCAGCGAACCCCAGCCCCCGGCCGATTGGCCCACGAGCAGGATACGGTCGGCCCGGATCGTGGGAAGGGTCGCGAAATAGCGCGCGACATTCTGGATATCATCCGCAGTCGCCAGCCCGCCGCGAACGTAGTCCGGCTGGCTGCACGGTCCGTAGGCCTCGGCCCATTCGCCTCCGCGCGGGCCATATCCGCGACGCAGCGGCAACACGACCATGAAGCCACGCGAGACCAGCCACTCCGCCCCTGCCCGGTATTCGGGCGGCGCCATGGTCTTGCGCGCAGCCGCATTCGCGGGCGAGCCGTGGCTGACGACCGCGAGCGGGAACGGGCCGGGCCCGACCGGACTGCGCGCGCCGGCAGCAGGATCTCGGCCCCCTGCGCATCCCGGCCCACCGGGACGAACCAGGCCTGCTCGCCGGGGCGCTCCCGATCGACGGGCAACCGGCCCGGCCGGGGATGCTCGACCGCCTCCCAGGGGTTTGACGGCTGCGCCTGAGCCGGAGGGGCAAGCCCCAGCGCCAGGGTCGACGCCGCAACGGCACATTTCAACGGCAGCATCCAATCCCCGACAGAGGCGACGCTCGATGCAAACAGAGACATATTCGCGTTCCATCCCTAGATAATTTTCCAAACTGAAGTATCTTGCAGTATGAGAGTCAAGCGATATCGCAAATATGCGGGGCGTATCGAATACTTATTGCAATGTATTCGAAAATGTATTGAGTCTATGCAATTAACTCATAACTGTTATCTTGATACCGCTCGTCTTTTCAAACATCCTGCCCTCAAGAATATCGTGATCGAGGCGGCCCTTCCGCTGATGTCGATCCGCATGGGGAGCGTTCGCTATGTTACGCAGATTGACCCGAGCCGCTCTCGCGGGCTCGTTCCTGCTCGGCCTTGCCGTGGCTCCGGGACAGGCCGCGACGCCCAAGGACGTATTCGTCATGGCGAGCGACCTCACCACCTTCATCACGTTCGATCCGGCTGCAGCCAACGAGTCGTTTCCCAACGAATTGTTGCGGCAGATGTGCACGCCGCTGCTCTCGCTGGATCACAAGGATCCTTCGAAAGTCGTCGCCGGCATCGCCGAGACATGGTCGAGCTCCCCGGACGGGAAGACCTGGACGTTCGCGCTGCGGCGCGGCATGGTTTTCCCGTCTGGCAATCCGGTCACCTCGTCGGGCATCGCCTGGGCCATGCGCCGGTCGATCAAGCTCAACCTGGTCAGCGCGAGCCTGATGCGCGACTGGGGGCTCACCTCGCCGGACCAGATCGCAACGCCGGACGACCACACGCTCGTCATCACCCTGGCCAAGGATCTGGCGCCCTCGGTGACGCCCTTTGCCTTCACCAACCATCGCATGGGGTCGGCTCTCGACCGCGACACGATCATGGCGCGCGAGAAGGACGGCGATCTCGGCGCCGGCTGGCTGAACACGAATGTGGCCTGCTACGGCCCCTACCGCCTGAACACGCTGCGAGCCCAGGAAGTCGCGATCCTGGAAGCCAACCCGACCTACTGGAAGGGCCCTCCGGCGATGAAGCGGATCATCGTGCGCCATGTGCCGGAACCGGGCGCGCAGAGGCTCCTGCTCGAGAAGAATGACATCGACTACGCCAAATCGGTCGAAGCCTCGTCGCTGGCGGCCATGGTGGCCAATCCGGAATTGCGCTTTCAGTTTCAGCCGCGCCTCGACAGCGTCTATCTCGCGCTGAACCAGAAGGACCCGATCCTCAGCAACCCGAAGGTCATCGAGGCCTTTCGCTACCTGATCGATTATCAGGGGCTGAAGGAGACCGTGCAGAAGGGGCGCGCCGAAATCCGCCAGAGCTTCGTGCCGGCCGGCGTGTTCGGGGCGCTGCCGAAGGGCGAGGACCCCTATCGGCTGGACATCGCCAAGGCAAAGGCCCTCCTCACCGAGGCAGGCTATGGCGACGGCTTCAAGAAGACCGTCCTGACGATGACGAACTACCCGTTTCCGGATCTTGCGCAGAACTTCCAGCAGAATGCCGCGAAGGTCGGCGTGACGCTGGATATTCGCACCATGGCGACGGCGCAGCTCTACACCTTGATGCGCAGCCGCGACTTCCAGATGCTGATGGCGGTCTATGATTACGATTATCCCGATGCCAACGATATGGCGCTGCGGATGGCGTATAACCCCGACAACAGCGATGCCGCGAAGGCGACGAATTTCCTGGCCTGGCGTGCCGCATGGGCGCCCGACGCCTGGTTCAAGCAGCAGGTCGAGGCCGCGCAGGTGGAGCGCGACCCCGCCAAGCGCACCGCGCTCTATGCCGAGCTGCAGCGCCGCCACATGCGCGAGGCGCCGATCATCGGCATCTTCCAGCGGCTGGGCGCGATGGCCCTGCACAAGCGGGTCAAGCGCTTCGAATATAACGGCTCGGAGTTCTTTTACGACACGATCGAGAAGGAGTGAGGCGTGAGCTCCCTGACCGATCTCGCGCCGCGCCGAAACGCCCGCCTGCGCCTGCCGCGCTGGGCAGCGCCGGCCCTGCGCGGCGGGCTCTCCGTCGCGCTCACCCTGCTTGGCCTGCTGGCCCTGACCTTCTTCATCGGGCGCGTGCTGCCCTTCGACCCGATCGCCGCGGTTGTCGGCGAGAAGGCCGATGCCAGCGTCTACGAGAACGTTCGCATCAAGCTCGGGCTCGACCAGCCGCTCTACATCCAGTTCGTCATGTTCCTGCGCGACATGCTGAGCGGCAATTTCGGGCGGGCGATCTTCACCGGCAATCCCGTCGCCGACGATCTCAGACATGTCATTCCCGCGACGGTCGAGCTTGCCACCGTCGCCATCGTGATCGGCAGCGGGCTCGGCATCCCCTTCGGCGTCGCCGCTGCGGTCTATCGGGGAAAACCGATCGACCACGCCGTGCGGCTCCTGTCGCTGATCGGCCATTCCGTCCCGATCTTCTGGCTCGGCCTGATGGGGCTGATCGTCTTCTATGCCTGGCTCGGCTGGGTCGGCGGCTCCGGCCGGGTGGATATCTTCTATCTCGACGCCGTGCCGAAGCGGACGGGGCTGCTGCTCGTCGATTCAGCACTGGCGGGCGACTGGGACGTGTTCGTCAGCGCCGCGCGGCACATCATCCTGCCGGCTCTCCTGCTCGGCTATTCCTCGATGGCCTATATCAGCCGCATGACCCGGAGCTTCATGCTCGATCAGCTGAGCCAGGAATACATCACCACGGCGCGGGTCAAAGGGCTCTCGCGGCGGCGCGTGGTCTGGGGTCATGCCTTCCGCAACGTGCTGGTCCAGCTCGCCACGGTCATTGCGATTTCCTATGGCGGGCTGCTCGAAGGAGCGGTGCTCACCGAAACGGTCTTCGCCTGGCCCGGCTTCGGTCAGTACCTGACGACCGCCCTGATGATCGGCGACATGAACGCCGTTCTCGCCTGCACATTGATCGTGGGTCTGGTCTTCATCTGCCTGAACCTGATCACCGATCTCCTTTACCGCTTCCTGGATCCGCGCACCCGATGACGGCTCATTCCTTCGAGCGCAACGCTTCGTTGCGATCCTGGCTTCTCGCCGAGGCACCGCAATCGGGCTTCCAGGCCTGGATGCAGAGCTTCTACCTCGCCTGGCTGCGCCTGGCCGCGAACCCCCTCGCCGTCATCGGCGTGGTCGTCCTGCTGGTGATCGGGCTGGTCGCGCTGATGGCGCCGTGGATCGCCACCCACTCGCCCTTCGACCAGGTCCTGGCCGAACGGCTTCAGCGCCCGAGCGCCGCGCATTGGCTCGGAACGGACGAGCTCGGCCGGGATGTCTTCAGCCGCATCGTCTATGGCGCCCGGACCACGCTCTACATCGTCGGCCTCGTTGCGGTGATCGTCGGGCCGATCGGCCTGTGCATCGGCGCGACGGCCGGTTATCTCGGAGGCTGGGTCGAAGCGCTGCTGATGCGGATCACCGACATCTTCCTGTCCTTCCCGAGCCTGATCCTGGCGTTGGCCTTCGTCTCCGCCCTGGGCCCGAGCCTGGACAATGCGATCATCGCCATCGCGCTGTCCTCCTGGCCGGGGATCGCCCGTCTCGCCAGGGCGGAAACCCTGACGATCCGCTCCAGCGACTATGTCGATGCCGTCCGCGTCATGGGGGCCTCGACACCGCGGATCATCTTCAAGCACGTCATGCCGATGTGCCTGCCCTCGGTCGTCGTGCGGGTGACGCTGAGCATGGCCAGCGTCGCGTTGACCGCGGCCGGCCTCGGCTTCCTCGGCCTGGGCGCCCAGCCTCCGACGCCGGAATGGGGCGCCATGCTCTCGACGGCGAGACAATACCTGCTCGAGCACTGGTATCTCGCCGCCATGCCCGGCCTGGCCATCCTGACCGTCAGCCTCGCCTTCAACCTGTTCGGAGACGGGTTGCGCGACATGCTGAACCCGCGCTCGTGAGGGAGAGGACGATGTCCGGGACCCAAAAGAGCCCCATCCTCACGGTCGAGGACCTGCGCGTCGGCTTTCCCGGCCCGCGCGGCCTGGTGGAAGCCGTGCGCGGCATCAGCTTCGAGGTCGGCCGGAACAAGGTCGGCATCGTCGGCGAGTCCGGCTCCGGCAAGTCGATGACCGGGCGGGCGATCCTCAACCTGTTGCCGTCGGGAGCGACCTCCACCGTCAAGTCGATGAAACTGGGCGAGACCGAGCTCGCAGGCCTGAGCGAAAACGAGATGCTCGGGATTCGCGGCAAGCGCGTCTCGATGATCCTGCAGGACCCGAAATACTCGCTCAACCCAGTCATGCGGGTGGGGCATCAGATCGCCGAAGCCTTTCGCGTGCATCATCGCGCCTCCCGCGCCGAAGCGAACGAGCGGGCCCTGGAGATGCTGGCGGCGGTCCGCATCCGCGATCCCAAGCGCGTCTTCGCGCTCTACCCGCACGAGGTCTCGGGCGGGATGGGGCAGCGCATCATGATCGCCATGATGCTCATTCCCGAGCCCGAGCTGATCATCGCGGATGAGCCGACCTCGGCGCTCGACGTCACCGTCCGGCTCCAGGTCCTGGCCATTCTCGACGAGCTCGTCACCACCCGCGGCATCGGCCTGATGTTCATCAGCCATGACCTCAACCTGGTCTCGACCTTCTGCGACGAGGTCTTGATCATGTATGCCGGGCGCATCGTGGAGCGATGCCCCGCCGCGGACCTTCACCAGGCGAAACATCCCTATACGCGCGGGCTGCTGGCCTCACTGCCCCGGCTCGAGGACGGCCATAAGCGCCTGCGGGTGCTGGAGCGCGACCCGTCCTGGCGCAACGAACCCATTCCGGCGGAAGCATGATCGAAGTCAGCCATTTGCGCGTCGCCTTCGGCGCGGGTGAAAACCAGTCCGTCGCCGTCGACGACGTCTCCTTCTCGATTCCCGAAGCGACCGTCTACGGGCTCGTGGGCGAGTCCGGCTGCGGCAAGACGACGATCCTGCGGTGCCTTGCCGGCCTCAACCGGCAATGGTCGGGGACCATCAGGATCGCCGGCAAGACCGTGGGACCGGTGCGCGATCTCGCGTTCTACCGGATGGCCCAGATGGTGTTCCAGGATCCCTATGGCTCCCTGCACCCACGGCACACCGTCAACACCATTCTCTCGGAGCCGCTGGTGGTGCACGGCATCGCCGGCATCGGCCCGCGCGTCTCCCGCGTGCTTGCCCAGGTCGGTCTTGGCGAGAGCTACCGCTACCGCTACCCGCACCAGCTCTCCGGCGGCCAGCGCCAGCGCGTGGCGATCGCGCGGGCTCTCATCCTCGAGCCCCGCATCCTGTTTCTCGACGAACCGACCTCGGCTCTCGACGTCTCCGTCCAGGCCGAGGTTCTCAACCTGCTCCGCGACATCCAGGTCGAACAGGGCCTCACCTGCGTCCTCGTCAGCCACGACCTGCCCGTCGTCGCCAATCTGTGCAACCGGCTCGCCGTGATGAACCAGGGCAAGCTGATCGAGGAGCTCGGCGTCGCCGACCTGATGTCGGCGCGCGCCCATAGCGGCTACACGCAGAGGCTCATCGCAGCCAGTGCCGGCTATGATCGTGCGCTGGTCGGCCTCGATGCGGACTAGCCCGGCCGTGGGGCGGGCGGAGGTGGATGTCGACGCGGCATCGCCCTGGACGCGGCCGGGCGCTGCGACCCTGTCGCGTTAGGGAGGACGCCATGGAGGTCAAATGGTTGGAGGATTTCCTCAGCCTTGCGAGCACGGCAAGCTTCTCCCGTTCCGCTGCCGAACGCCATGTCACCCAGTCCGCCTTCAGCCGCCGCATCAGGCAACTCGAGGATTGGGTCGGCTTGCCCCTCGTCGATCGGGCCTCCTATCCGGTCCGGCTGACCTCGGCCGGCGAGAATTTCCGCGGGACCGCGCAGGAGCTGTTGCAGGACCTGTATCGCGCCAGGGACAAGCTGCGGGAGAAGCAGGGTTTGCGTGCAAACACCCTGTCCTTCGCAGCGCTCCACACGCTGTCGCTGACCTTTTTCCCGCAATGGCTGCGGCGCATCGAGCCCCGCTTCGGCGGGCTGCGGACGAGAGTGAGCGCGGACAATAACGGGATCGATTCCCTCGTGACCTCGCTGAGGGAAGGCGGCAGCGATTTTCTGTTGATCTACTCGCATAGCGCGGTGCCGGTCTTCATCGGCGACACCGACATCATCCATATGCGATTGGGCGACGAGCGCGTCGTCCCCGTTTCAGCCCCTGATGCCAGCGGTCGCCCGCTTCACCGGATCGAGCCGGGAGCGACCCCGGCGCGGCACCTCGCCTATGGCGCCGGATCGTTCTTCCATCACGTGCTGGCGGATCTCTTCGCGAGACGAGCGCTCGAACGCATCACGATCCACGAGAACACGATGTCCGAGGGCCTGAAGGCGATGGCTCTGGCCGGTTGGGGGCTGGCCTGGATACCGGAGAGCATCGTGCGGCTCGATCTTGCCAGCGGGCAACTCGTGCGCGCCGCCGATGCCAGCTGGGACCTGACGGTCGATATCCGGCTCTACCGATCCCTGTCGAATTCCCGTCCGGTCGTTGAGCAATTCTGGCGCACCGTCAGCGAGGGCGAGCAGGACGCGGTCAGTGCAAAGCCGCAGCTCGTCCGCTGCTGACGGGCATGGGCAGTCGCTTGCCCATGCCCGTCAGATCTCGATCTCGGTTCCGAGCTCGACCACCTGCTTGGTCGGCACGCCGAAAAACGCAGCCGAGCGCTCGGCATTGCGCTGGAGGAAGGCGAACAGCGTTTCCCGCCAGACCGCCATGCCGGCGATCTGCTTGGTCGGGATGATCGTCTCCCGGCTGATGAAATAGGTGATCTGGGTGGGGTCCACTCCGGGCAGCCTGCCCTGTTCGCAGGCCATCCGAAGTCCGTCGGCGATGCTCGGATACTGCATGAAGCCGAAATGCAGGATGATCCGGGTGATGCTCTCATGGAGTTCGATCACCTCGACGCGGCCATCCTCCTCGACGCGGGGGACCTCTGCGATGACGACCGTGACCAGCAGGATGCGCTCATGCAGGACGCGGTTGTGCTTGACGAACTGCGTCAGCGCGAGCGGCACGCCATGGGGAGCCGAGGCCATGAAGACGGCGGTTCCGGGCAGTCGCGAGCAGCAGGTCGCGACCGCGCTCTCGATCAGCTCCTCCTCCGGCTGGCGCAGATTGCGGCGGGCGCGCTCAACCAGTTTGACGCCGCTGCGCCAGGTCAGCATCACGAAGGCGGCAGCGGCCGCAAGCAGGAGCGGGAACCAGCCGCCTTCGAACAGCTTGGTCGTGTTCGCGGCGAAGAAGATGCAGTCGATGACGAGGAAGAAGCCGTTGACCGCAATCACGATCACCGGCGGGTAGCCCCAGTGCAGCGCAACGAGCGCGGCCAACAGGGTGGTGATGGCCATCAGCAGGGAGACGGCGATGCCATAGGCGCCTGCCAGCGCATCGGACGAGCCGAAGCCGATCACCGCGCCGAGCGTCGCCGCCGCCAGCAGCCAGTTCACCAGCGGCACATAGATCTGGCCGATCTCGTGGCTTGCCGTGTGCTCGATATGCATGCGGGGCAGGAAGCCGAGCTGGATCGCCTGCTGCGTCAGCGAGAACACCCCGGAAATGATGGCTTGCGAGGCGATCACGGTCGCCACTGTGGCAAGGGCGACCAGCGGGTAATGCGCCCAGTCCGGCGCCAGCTGGTAGAATGGATTATCCAGCGCGGCGCTGTCGGTGATCAGGAGTCCGGCCTGACCGAAATAGTTCAGCACGAGCGCCGGCAGGGCAATGCCGAACCAGGCGAGCCTGATCGGCAGGCGGCCGAAATGTCCCATGTCGGCATACATGGCTTCGCCGCCGGTGACGGCCAGGAATGCCGCGCCGAGAATGGCGAAGCTGACATGGAAGTCCTGGTGGATCAGGAAATTGACGGCGTAGAGCGGGCTCAGCGCCACAAGCACGCCGGGCGCCTGGGCGATGCCGTGGAGGCCAAGCAGCGCGATGATGATAAACCAGCCAAGCATGACCGGACCGAAGATCGCGCCGATGAAGCCTGTGCCCTTCTTCTGGACGGCAAACAGGCCGATCAGGATGACCACGGTCAATGGCACCACGACATGCTGCAGCGCCGGCGCGTCGAGCTTCAGGCCTTCGACGGCGCTCAGCACCGAGATGGCCGGGGTGATGGCGCCGTCGCCGTAAAGCAGCGCCGCACCGATCAGGCCGACGATCAGGAGATAGGCGCGCCAGCTCCCCGGCTCGGCGTTGCGGGCCGAGAGCAGGGCCAGCATGGCGACGATGCCGCCCTCGCCGCGATTATCGGCACGCAGGATCAGCAGCGCGTATTTCATGGAGATGATCAGGATCAGCGCCCACAGGATGAGCGAGACGATGCCGAGCACCGCATCCTGACTGAGGCTGCCGCCCTGGGTCGCCGCCCTCGCCGCTTCCCGCAAGGCATAGAGCGGACTTGTTCCGATATCGCCATAGACGACGCCGAGAGCGCCGAGCGTGGCCGCGACCGGCAGGGCAGCGGGCGGTCTCGTTACCTGAGCGCTGTGGGCAGTCATGGTTCGATCCCAGCTGCAACCCAGTACCTAATCTGCGAGCATTGGGGGCAAATTGCTAGGGGGCGAGGATGCCGGTCGCGCGGGTCGGAAGGACCATCGTCGTCCCGCAGGTCAGGCGCCCGTCCAAAGGGCTGCGCTTCCTCGCCGTGCGGGATGCCGTGCGCCCCTGGTCTGATCCTCACGATCGGCCAGAACGGAGGTCAAGCTGGACCAGAACCATGGGGCCGCGTCTGAGTCACCCAAACGCCTTCAGGGGCCCTGGCCGGTTCAGGTGAAGACCGACGATTGCGGTTCGCGATCAGGCAGGACGAGCTCCGCAAGGCGCGGAGGCCGCGCCCCCTCAGTGACGGGGAGGCAACAGGGCCGAGGGCGTCACCAAGTCCTCCAGAGCCAGGCCACGTTCCTTCAGCAGGGCTTCGAGCAACGGGCGCAGCTCGCCGAGGCTTTCCGCGACGGTGTCCCGCACCGTGTCGACAACCACCTGAGTCCCCCGTTCGATCTCGACATTGACCGCGTCACCCTCTCGCTTGGCGTCGAGATTCGTCACCCGGCGCGTCTCGGGGATAATCCAGATCTCGAACCAGCCCTCGGCCTTGTTGCACTCCGAGACCGTCAGGCTGCATCCGTTGATGGCGATGTAGCCTTTCGGGAAGATGTACCGCTCGAAGGGCCGAGGGATGGAGAACCGGATGGCCTTGTTGCCTCCGTATTCCTTGATGAGGTCGATCCGCGCTGCGAAGTCGATATGGCCCGAGAGAGGGTGCCCACCGATCTCTGCGCCATCCTTCGCCGCCCGTTCGACATTGACCATGCTGCCCGGCCCACAATCCCCCAGCGTGGTGACCGCGAGGCTCTGGAGCATGACGTCGAAGAGCACCCGCTCAGTGGATATGATCGTCGTTGCCGTCAGGCAGACGCCATCCACGGCGACGCTGGCCCCGATGGCGAGCCCTTCGGTAAACCCTGCGGGGAAATCGAGCGTGAAGGTCCGGATGCCATTGTCGTCCTCAATGGCTGCAACCCGCGCTACGGTTTGAACAATGCCGGTGAACATCGCTGTCCTCATCCTCTCGAGCCGCGCCTTATAGCGCTCGCCGGATGCGGCAGGCCAGTCGATCAGGGCAAGGCCTGCGAGCGTCCGCGATGGGTCGGAGTTGGCTGTCGGCCGCTTTGACCAGGACAGCCCGGATGAACGGGCGCAGGGGCGATGGACCATGCCGGTCCGAAGGCTCACCGCCGCCGCGCTGGGAGCGACCGGGCAAGGTAGCCCAGAGCAAACGTCACCATGGCGACCGCGAGCCCGGAGCAGATCAAGCCAGCCGGAGTGATCCGCGCCCGTCCCTGCAGGGTGATGTGCTTGCCGACACGCAGGTCGAACTCGGATCTGATTTCCTCGGGATGAGTCGGAGCCTCGTCGGCAACGGGGTTCCCGGCGCTGGCATTGGTCATCAGGCGCTCCACGTCTGAATGGCAAGGCTCGGATCGTGCCATGAAGCCCGATGACATCGCCAGCCCGGAGACTGGAAGGCCGAGGTCGGGCCGCCATGGCGAAGGCTCCTTCGGCGCTTGACCTCGCCCCAAGGGCTGACTCTAGAGATGGGTTCATGAGCGATTCCTATCTTCTTGCCGGACGTTTCGGCGCCGCCACGCGGCTGTCTCCGAAGGCGTTGCGGCTCTATGCCGAACAGGGCCTGCTCGTGCCGGCCTACGTCGATCCGCAGACCGGGTACCGCTATTACGCCCCCGAGCAGGCGCCACCGGCGCGGCTGATCGCGAGGCTGCGGCGGCTCGGCCTGCCGGTGGCGCGTGTCGGGCAGCTTGTCGCGCTTGCACCCGAGGCGCGCGCCGTCGAACTGCAGGCATGGCTCAGCGCGCAGAACGAGCTTCTGGCAGAGCAGACCGAGGGTGTTCGGGCGCTTGCCCGACACGCCGACGGTGGTGAACCCGCCTTGGCCACGGCGATAAGCTTGCGCGAGATCGAGGCCAGCAAGGTCGTGTCCCGCCAGCGCCACGTCGGCGTCGAGGCCCTCGACAATTTCGTCGCCAGCGCCGAGGCCGATATCCGCGCCCATCTGCGGGGCTCGGGCCTGCCGGGCGACGGGCCGATGAGCGTGCATTGCCACAGCCTCGTCAGCCGCGACAGCGAAGGTCTGGTCGAGGTCGCCATCGCCTATGAGGGCAGCCTGGAACCTGCCGGCGACCTGCGCCTATGGCTGCAGCCGGCGCGGCGCGAGGCCTATCTGCCGGTGCCCAGGGCTTATGAAGATTTCCCGCTCGTCCTGCGCGTCTACGACGCGATCGAGGCGTGGCTCGACGCACGAAACGATCTGAGCTGCAGCGACAGCCCCTGCGAAACCTATCCCGGAACCGGCGGCGCACGTTTCGACGTCGCCTATCCGATCACCCTGTAAGCGAGCCCGCCATGACGCATTTTTCCTACACGGGCTCCGGCCCCTATTGCTACGCCAATTCCTTCGCGATGATGTTCGGGGCCGACGCGCCCTCCACCGCGGTGATCGAGATCGCCATCGGCAGTCCGTTCGGCATGCAGTTGATCGGCGGCACGCTGCCATTCTTCGATCCCTATGGCTGGGACCCGGAGAAGGGCTTTGAGGACGCGCTTTCGTCGCTCGGCTGGACATCGACGGTCACGCAGGGCGGCGAAGCCGAGGAGGCCCTCGCCCGCCTCAAGGCGGCGCTGGCTGGCGGACCAGTCTGGATCGGCCCGGTCGAGATGGGGCATCTGCGGCACCAGCCGGGCATGCGTGGACCGATCGAGGCGGACCACTATGTCGTCGTCCTTGAAGCGGATGACGAGCGTGTGGTGATGCATGATCCGCAAGGCTATCCCTATGCCACCCTGCCGGTCGCCGATTTCATGGCCGCCTGGAGCGCCAGCACGCTGATCTATGGCGCGCCCTACACCATGCGAACCACCTTCAGGCGCGTCGCAGAGGTCAGCGAGGTGGAGACGATCCGTGCGTCCGTTCGCGCGGCGATCCGCTGGCTGTCGATGGACGGCGATCTCGGCATGCCGGCCGGAAGCCTCGGCAATGGCGAAGCAGCCGAAGCCCTGGCGGCACGGATCGAGGCGCGATGCGACGAGGCGCTGCGCGGCCATATGGTCCATTTCGCGGTCAGGGTCGGCGCCCGCCGCGCGGTCGATGCCGCAGCCTGCCTGGCGCGCGCCGGCTATGCCGAGGCCGCGCGGATTGCCGACAGGCAGGCGCGCCTGATCGGCGCGATGCAATATCCGCTGGTTGTCGGCAACGACGCCGTTGCGGCGACCGCCCTTCGTGACCTGGCGCCCACCTACGACATGCTGCGGACGGCCTTGGAAAACCAAAGGTGAATGCCTGCCTGGGAGTGGACGCGCCTGGACGTTTGGACGCTTATCCCGGCGATTTGCAGCTACCCTCAGCGAATCCCGGCGGCGCTGTCATGCACCGGGACCTCGCTTGGCCGCGCCCGGAGGACAATACCGAATGGCGAATGCTGATCGCACCAGGTTCATTCCCAGGAGAACGCCGGAATCGGCGGCGATGTCGGCAAACGTCAAGCGGGCGATGGCGATCACCGCCACCCTCAACCGTTTGACCTATAACGATGCCGATGAAGTCCGGGCCTTGTTCAGCGATCTCATCGGCAAGAAGGTCGACGACAGCTTCGTATTGATACCGCCGTTCTATACGGAAAATGGGGTCAATATCCGTGTCGGGCGCAATGTCTTCGTCAATCAGAACTGCACCTTCTATGATCTCGGCGGGCTCGATATTGCCGACGACGTGCTGATCGGGCCGAATGTGAGCATCATCACGACCGGCCACCCCCTTGAGCCGTCCCAACGGCGCGCCGGCGTCACCGCAAAGCCCATCGCGATCGGGAGAAATGTCTGGATCGCAGCCGGTGCGACCATCATCGGCGGCGTGACGATCGGAGAGAATTCGGTCGTCGCGGCGGCTTCGGTCGTCACCAGGGACGTTCCTTCGAACACTCTTGTCGGTGGCAATCCGGCGCGGGTCATTCGTTCGATCGCCGACTGAAGAACCCTCCCTATAATGGGCAGTGAAATGCTCCTTCGCCCGCGATCCCCTGGCGAATGCCGGGCCGGTTAAGGTTTACGCGGCACGGCCGGTCCATCGGCATTGCGTCAGCGCCATTGGTGGCGCAGAGGAAACGAGCGGGCTGCAGGTCACATGTGTCACCTGGCTCTTGAGAACTCTCCCATGTCTATCGCCCGTCTCTGCTTTGCGGCTTTCGCCGCCGCGCTTCTGTGCGTCGTGCCTGCCGCCGCCAAGAATTTCGCGGTTCCCGACAAGAACCCGGCCATCACGCTGACCGTTCCGAACAACTGGAAGACGCAGGAGATCGAGTTCGGCTACTCCGCGCGCCCGCAGGACGAGGCGATCTTCTTCTCGGTCGAGTTCGCGCATGCCCGTGAGATCGACAAGATGATGGCCACGAACGAATCCTGGATGAAGGAAAACAAGATCAAGCAGGTGAAGCCGATCCAGGCAGAAGTCCCGATCAACGGGATTTCCTCGACTGTCTTCCAGTTCCGCACCACTGACGCGAATGGCCCGACGACAGTCGATTTCATCCTGATGCCGGCCGGCAGCGGCCGGATGATCATGATCACCGTCTGGGGCAATGACGAAGAGCGCGAGACGCACGCCAAGGCGCTCGACGATATCTTCGGCAGCATCAAGTCGATCAACTGAGAAGACCGGCGCGTATCGGGCCTTCCGATACGCGCCTCCCCCAACGGCCGCACGACCGACCGTGCAGCACGTGGCGGCAATTGCCGCGCAGCGCGACAAGGCGTTAGTCATTGTCCGGGATTTCCGCGTGATCCGCGCTCTCTCCGCATCGGACGCCTATCTCCGCAGCGCTCTACCCGACATCCTGTGCCTGCAGGAAGTCGTGCATACGCCTTCGTCGTCAAAGGATTGGCTGACCTACCGCGACGGCGACCATGTTCTTCCCCAGCGTGCAAACTTCTTCCGCGATATCGGCGCGGCTCTGCCCGACCATACCGCAATGTTCTTCCCGGCGGCGCAGGGCATTCTCTGGGACGACGGTAAACCCGTGCCCTCGCAATGGGGCCTCGCGACATTCGTGCGATCGGCCTATCCGATCATCGGGCAGGCGCAAGGCTTCGTGCACAAGGCGTTCTCCTGGGATGGCTACGGAGACCATCCCAGGTCGCGCAACGCTCACGTCATCCGACTTTTCGATTTCGAACGGGGGTGGCCGATCACCATCGCGCATATGCATGGGCTTCGCGACCTCGCGGGCAAGCTGGACACACAAGAGCGCCTGGAGCAGGCGACGCGCTTCGCGCGGTTGATCGCGAATGTCGCGCCGCCGGGGGAGCGCCTGGTCGTCTGCGGCGATTTCAATGTCGAACCTGGCAGCCGGACGTTCGACATCCTGGCCGAGATCGGCTTGCACGACCTCGTCACGGCGACCGGATGCACCGACACCCGAACCTCGCACTACAAGAAGGCCAGTCGCTACGCCGACTATATGCTCGTGCGCAGCAGCATCGACGTGATCGAATTCACGGTGGTCGAGCATCCCGAGGTCTCGGACCATCGACCGCTTCTTCTCAGGATATGACAGGCGCCGCCGGAGATAGGCGACATGCTGCTGGAGCGCTTGTCGGAAGCGGATGGCGCGCCGCGTCGCCCCCGGTGCCGACGCCGATCCTTGGCGCACAAATTCCACTCTGCGATGGTGCTGGAATCGCGGACAAGACTGTCGCGTTCATCGGAAGTTCGCGACAGGACATAGATCTGGTCATGACAACGGCAAGCCGTCCGGACTTAAGCGACATCCATCAGGGCGATTGGGTCGACCGCCGGCTGCCGGCCGCATGGCGGCCCTATACGCGGCTGGCGCGGMTCGATCGCCMCGTGGGCATATGGCTCACGTTGTTCCCCTGTTGGGCCGCCTTGATCCAGGCCTCCCATGGCGTTCCCGACCTCGGGCTCCTGGCCATCTTCTTGCTCGGTGCGTTGCTGATGCGAAGCGCCGGCTCCACCATCAACGATATCGCCGATCGGAACTTTGACGGCCATGTCGAGCGAACCCGCTTCAGGCCGTTGGCAAGCGGGCAGATCGGCACGCGACAAGCCTTCGTCTTTCTGGGCGTCCAGCTCGCGCTGGCGGCTGCGCTGCTGCTTGGCCTTGCCCCATACACAGCTCTGGTCGCGCTCTGCGTACTCCCGCTCGTGTTCATCTACCCGCTTTGCAAGCGTTTCACCCATTGGCCGCAAGCCGTCCTGGGCGCGGCCTTCAATTGGGGCATGCTCATGGCATGGGCCGAGGTCGCGGGACAAATCCCGCCCGGCCCGGTGCTGATGTGGGCCGGGGCCATCGCCTGGCAGATCGGCTACGATACCGTCTATGCCTATGTCGACGTAAAGGACGATAGCCGCCTCGGGCTGAAATCGACGGCGATCCTGTTCGGGCGGCACGGCAAGGCGTGGGTTGGGCTGTTCTATGCGCTGACGCTTGCAGCCTGGTCGCTTGGTGGCTGGCTGCTGGGCATGTCGCTGCCCTACGCCATCGGCATGCTGCTGATCGCCGCGCATCTGGCCTGGCAGACCTGGCGGATCGACCTTGCCCGCCCCGACGTGAATTTCGGGCTGTTCCTGGCGAACATCCTGACCGGGGCGCTGCTGGCCGCTACCGCCCTGCTGGGAACGATGTGAGGCCCGGCGCGGTCGGTCGCGAAACTCGCTCGCTAAGGCCCGCGGTTCCCGACTGACATGCATCCTCATGCCCCTCGATCTCCGCCCTCGCCAGCAGCTGCCCCCCTTAAGCCGACGTTCGACCCGCTTAATTTGCTCCTGCCGGCGGTGAGCTCAATGCAATAGGACTGCGCTTAGAAACGTCTCGAGCTCTGGCGTGCGAGGCCGGGCGAGTGTCGCGGCCGCGGGACCTTCCTCCCAGATCAGGCCCTGGTGCATGAACGCCACGCGGTTGGCGACCTTGCAGGCAAAGCCGATGTCGTGGGTCACCAGCATGATGGTCATGCCGTCGCGCACCATCTCCTCCAGCAGTTTCGGCACCTCGCCGACCAGCTCCGGATCGTCGAACAGGATGAGTTGCGGCAACATCGCCAGCGAACGCGCGATGGCCAGACATTGCTGCTGACCGCCGGAGAGCTGATCGGGATAGGGATCGATCTTCTCGGCCAGTCCCACCTTTCGCAGCACGGTTTCGGCCAGGCGCCGTGCCTCGGCCAGCGGCACCCCCTTCACCACATTGGGCGCTAGCGTGATGTTCTCCTCGGCGCTGAGATGCGGGAAGAGATTGAAGCTCTGGAACACGATGCCGACATGCAGGCGCAGCTTGCGCAGATCCGTGCCGGGATCGTTGACCACGGTGCCGTTGAAGGAGATGGTGCCGCCCTGGATAGGCTCCAGCCCGTTCACGCAGCGCAGCAAGGTGCTCTTGCCCGAGCCCGAGCGGCCGATGACGGCGATGATCTCCCCCTTCGCGACGGTGAGCGACACGCCATTCAAGACCGTGTGCTGGCCGTAGCGCTTGACCACGTCATTCAGATCAAGGAGCGACATGCAGCCTCCGCTCGAGCCGCCGGCTCCATTGCGTCATGTCGAAGCAATGCGCGAAGTCAATGATGGTGATCATGACATAGATGGCGATGAGCCGGAAGGTGGTACAGGCGCCGACTCCAGCGTCACCAAACACCCCGTCCCGGTCTCCACGAAACCGGCGGCGCGCGCGGCGGCGTCGCTGCTGGCCTGGAGGCCAGGGCGATGACATCCCCAACCCCAGACCATCGGCGACGCCTCTCTATTTCTTGAGAGCCGGGCAGGCGCCGTCTGCGAGCGAGCGGAAGGCCTGGTCTCCGGGGATGGTCGCGACGAGGTTGTAGAAGTCCCAGTCGCCCTTCGACTCCTCCGGCTTCTTCACCTGGAAGACGTAGAAGTCATGGACCATGCGTCCGTCCTCGCGCAGCTTCGCGTTGCGCACGACATCGTCCTCGATCGGGATCTCGCGCATCTTGGCGATGACCGTCTTGGCATCGTCCGATTTCGCGGCTGCGACCGCCTTGAGATAATGCCGGACCGCCGAATAGATTCCGGCATGGATGGCCGAGGGAACGGTGCCGTTCTTCGCCTTGAAGCGCTCGGAGAAGGCGCGCGTCCGATCATCCAGGTTCCAGTAGAAGCCTTCCGTCAGCACGGTGCCCTGCGCGCCCTGGAGGCCGACGCTCTTCACATCCATCACGGTCATGAAGAAGGCGACCAGCTTCTGGGCGCCCTGGCCGACGCCAAAGTCCCGCGCCGTCTTGATCCCGGCGATCGTGTCGCCACCGGCATTGGCCAGCGCGATGATGTCGGCGCCCGAGCCTTGCGCGGTCAGGAGCTGCGACGATAATTCGGTTGCGGGAAAGGCATGCCGGACCGAGCCGAGATAGTTCCCGCCCTTGGCCGTCACCAGGGTCTTGGTATCGGCTTCGAGCTGGTGTCCCAGCGCATAATTCGCCGTCACCAGATACCATTTCGAGCCGGGCTTCGTCAGCGCATTCGCGACCCCGGAGACCTGGACATAGGTGTCCCACATCCATTGCACGATATGATCGGGCTGGCAGGCGTCACCGGTCAGCCGCGCCGTGCCGCCCGGAAACAGGCCGACCCGGTTCTTCTCCTTCAGCAGCGGCGGCAAGGCGAGCTGGAGCGAGGCGTTCGACATGTCGGCGAGGACATCGACCTTCTGCTGGTCGATCCATTCGCGCGCGATCACGGAGGCGACATCGGCCTTGTTCTGATGATCGGCCGAGACGGTTTCGATCGTCATGCCGGCGCATTCGGCCGCAAGGCAATCATCGATCGCCATCCTTGTCGCCAGCACCGATCCCTTGCCGGTGATGTCGGAATAGACGCCGGACATGTCGGTGAGGACGCCGATCTTGACGACTCCGTCGGAGATCTCCGCCTTGGCCGCGAGACCCGGCCACCCGAGCGCCAGCGCGACCGTCGCTGCTACGAACTTGATCCGCATTCCAAATCCTCCCAATCCGTCGACCGTCAGGCGGGTCGATCGTTCCCGTGCCAATGAGCCAGCGGCAATCCGGCAACAGGTGACCGGAATGTCGGAATGCGCGTGCCCCTCAGGCTGCCGATATAGGCGGTGCGCAGATCGGGACCGCCAAAGGTGATGCTGGCGAACCAGGGGGCGATGCTGCCGCCACAGGCGAGCATCAGCTCGGGCGTCGCCTCGTCGCGGGCGAAGGCCGCCATCAGCGCCCTGCCCGCCGCGCTGCCGCGATCATCGTCGAGCAGGATGCGCAGGTCGCCGTCGGGCGTGATCGCAAAAATGCGGTCGGTCATGACATGGGTGCCCCAGAGATTGCCGTGGGCGTCGAAGGCGATGCCGTCGATGAAGGCGCCATGATCGCTGGGGCCGAATGTCTCTCGCTGCGAAAGGCTGCCATCCCCGCCGACACGCAGCCGCGTCACGCGGCGGCCGCAGGTCTCGACGACATAGAGCCACTCCTCGGCGGCATCGAGCCTGATCTCGTTGGTGAAATGGAAGCCGTCGGCGACGACGCGCAGGCGCCCGCCATCATAGAGCGCGACATAGCCGTCCCGGATCGCGGGGCTCATCGCCTTCATCCAGTTCTTCGTCCGGGTCGAGATCGTCAACCAGATCCGGTCCCGGCTGTCGCGCAGCACGAAATTGACCTTGCCGATCGGCTCGCCGCCGATGTTGTCGATCAGGACGCGCGTCTGCCCGTCCCGGGTCATGATCTCGAGCCGGTCGGTCCCGAAATTCGAGATCAGGATGTCGCCATTGCGGGCAAAGGCCAGCCCGTTCGGCAAGGTGCCGGCGACGAAGCGGTCCTCGTCGTTTCCGGCCTCGGCAAAGCCGCGGCTCGCCTGCTGCACGATCAGCCGCTGGTGCCCGTTCGGGACGATGCGCACGACACCGCCGCGCGCATCGGCTGACCAGAGCGTGCCGTCGCGCTCGGCCAGGATGCATTCCGGGCGCTGCAGGCACTCGCCGACATAGCTGATCGCCGCTGGATCGACCGTGAAGCCGTCGATCGGATTGGATGTCCCCGCCATGGCGCGCCTCAGAAGTTCACCTGGTCGCCGCCCTTCAGCCCGAGCGTGGCGCGTGCTTCCGCCGGCGTCGCGATCTCCATTCCGAGTTCCTCGACAATGCGCCGGATCTTGGCGACCTGCTCGGCATTGCTGCGGGCGAGCTGCCCGCGGCCGATGAACAGGCTGTCCTCGAGGCCGACGCGGACATTGCCGCCCATCATCGCGGCCTGCGTGCAGAACGGCATCTGGTGGCGGCCCGCGGCCAGCACGGACCACTGATAGTCCTTGCCGAACAGCTTGTCGGCCGTACGCTTCATGAACATCAGATTGTCCATGTCGGCGCCGATGCCGCCGAGAATCCCGAAGATCAGCTGCAGGAAGACCGGAGGCTTGAACCAGCCCTGATCGAGGCAATGGGCGAGGTTGTAGAGATGGCCCACATCGTAGCATTCATGCTCGAACTTGGTGCCGTGCCCCTCGCCGAGCAGCTTATAGATCCGCTCGATATCGGCGAAGGTGTTGCGGAAGATGAAATCCTTCGTGCCGGAGAGATAGGGCTCTTCCCAGCCATGTTTCCAGTTGCTGTAGCGCTTGGCGAGCGGATGCAGCGCAAAGTTCATCGAGCCCATGTTGAGCGAGCACATCTCGGGCGCGGCCTGCAGCGGCGCGGCAAGACGCTCCTCGACGGTCATGTTGAGACCGCCGCCCGTGGTGATGTTGATCACCGCATCGGTCGCCTGCTTGATCCGCGGCAGGAACTCCATGAACACGGCCGGATTGGGCGTCGGCCGCCCATCCCTGGGATCGCGCGCATGCAGATGCAGGATGGCGGCGCCGGCCTCCGCCGCCTCGATCGCCTGCTGGGCGATCTCGCCCGGCGTGATCGGCAGGTGCTCGGACATGGTCGGCGTATGAATGCCGCCCGTGACCGCACAGGTGATGATGACCTTGCCCATATGCCCCTCCCCGGGATCGGCCGTTGTGTTTCGACCTATGCCTGCGATGTCATGCGTTCAGAATGGCGACAGCCCGGGTCCAGCCGGCCGAGCCGCCCTTCACCTTCACCGGCAGGCAGGAGATGGTGAATCCCGTCGGCGGCAGCGCTTCCAGATTGTGCAGCTTCTCGATCTGGCAGTAGCCCGCCTCCCGGCCGGCCTTGTGGCCTTCCCAGATCAGCGAGGCGTCGCCGGTCTCGGCGAAGCGGCGCGCGGTATGGCTGAACGGAGCATCCCAGCTCCAGCCATCGGTGCCGACGACGCGGATGCCCTGCCGGACGAGATGCAGCGTGGCCGCTCGCCCAAAACCGCAGCCGGAATGGATATAGTCGGCCTCGCCATAGCGCTGGCCGGCGCGGGTGTTGGCGACGACGATCTCGAAGGGCTGCAGGCGATGGCCGATGCGCCGGAGTTCGGCGTCGATTTCGTCCGGCGTCACGACATGCCCGTCCGGCATATCGCGAAAATCGAGCTTCACGCCCGGCCTGATGAACCAGTCGAGCGGCAATTCATCGATCGTCGCGGCCCGCACGCCGCCATCCATCGTCGGATGATAATGCCAGGGGGCATCGACATGGGTGCCGTTATGGGTCGAGATATTGACCTGCTCAACCGCCCAGCCCTGGCCGTCCGGAAGCTGTTCGGGGCGCAGACCCGGAAAGGCAGCGGCGATTTCCGTCGCCGTCTCACCGTGATGGCGGTAGTCGATCCTGACCTTCTGGAAGGGCGGATCGGCCGGTACGTCGTTTTCTAGGGGAATGGACAGATCGATCAGGTTCATCGCCGCCAGCCGCATGCCGGGCTTGCCGGCGTCGGGAATGGGATAGGATATCTTGGACGATCGTACAAGATCATCGACGAGGAGTGCTGATGGAGCGGGCGGCATGACCGGACCGGGCGAGGCAAAACGTTCGCGGAAGGCCGAGGCGGCGCAAGATCGGCGGCTCGCGATCCTCAGCGCGGCCGAGGCCCTGTTCGCCGAACGTGGCTATTCCGGCGTTTCGGTCCGCGACATCGCGGGCGCGGCCAAGGTGCCGCTTGCCCTTGTCGGCTATCACTTTGGGCGCAAGGAGGACCTGTTCTCCGCGGTCTTCGCGCATCGCAGCGGCTACGTCACCGAGCGCATCGACAGGATTGCCGCGGTCGATATCTCCGGCGCCAATCCCCATGCGGTCGAGGATCTGGTCCGGGCCTGGGCTGAGCCGGTCATTCGCCTGCGGGAAGCCGGCGCAGACGCATTCTCGTTGCTGGTCGCCCGCACCGCCTGGGATCCCGGGCCGGAGGCGAGCGCGATCATCGAGCGCGTCTATGACCGTCTGGCGCATAGCCTGATCGATGCGATGATGCAGGCCCTGCCCGGCCGCTCACGCGAGACAATGGTCTGGGGCTATGAATATGCGCTCGGAGCGCTCCTGATGCATGTCGCCGACCGCCGGGTCGAACGGCTCTCCGAAGGCCGTGCGCAATCGGGCGACCCGCGCATGTGCGATTTCTTCGTCCACATGATCGCGGCCCTGTTCCGCGCGCTTCCTGTTGCGAGTGACGAAGCCGCGTTGCGCGAGGGTGAGGCGCCATCGGGACTGAGAGCGTGACTGGTCGCGTGCGACGCAAGATCCATCGGAGCGAGCTTGAACCTCAGCAGGATCCGATGCCGGAACCCATGGGAGTCGCCATGCCGAACCAGACCAAGCTCCAGGACCGAATGTTGCGCCTTCGCGAGGCTTTAGAGGCGTCCTGGGACGGACGAACCTCGTACAAGGCGGCTGTGAAGCCCGGCAATCCCGCCCTTGGTCAGTGTTACCCAACCTCACGGGTCGTGCAGCACTATTACCCGCAAACGGAAATCATCAAGGGAATGGTGTGGACGGGCGAAAGTGACGAAACCCATTTCTGGAACGGCCTGCCGGTCGGCGAGGATTGGTATCACATTGACCTCAGCTGGCAGCAATTCCCGCCGGGATCGATGATCAGGGAGTTCGCGGTGCTCGACCGCGAGAACCTTGGAGACACGGAAGCAACGCTCCAACGCTGCGCGCTGTTGCTGAGCCGGGTCGAAGACTATCTTAAAACATCAGCCCGCTGACCGGCGCATGGCGCAGACGCAAGGGGGAATGTCCGGGCGAGCCAGTCGGACGCGTCGTGAGCAGCCGAGATCAGATGGATTCCTGATCCCTCTACTTTTGGACGGAAACTGCCTCCCTTGCTACGCAAGGGTCGGACCGGATGCGAGATCCGGTCCGGTGAACTGGTTGCCGGATGGTCTTCTACTGCTTGAAGCCGATCAGCACGCCATCTGCGCCGAGCGAAAGCTGAAGCCCTTGCCGGCGCGTCGCCAATCGCAGGGTCACGCCCTTGTCGTTGCGCAGATAGACATTGCCGCCGCCCTGCCTGCCAACCGCCCAGCCTTCCTTCAGCTGGACATAAGCGCCGGCGAAATCAGACACTTTGCGCAGCCCGTAGACCGTCCCGGTTGCGACCGTGCGCGATGCGCCGATGGAGCCGATGCCAAGGCCGCCGACCGAGATCGGATAGGAGCGGCCCTGAAAGCGCAAGGTGCCGCCGCCCGCCTCGCCCGAGGCGATGAAACCGGCGGAAACCTGCTCGATGCGAACAGTGCCGGTCGAAGGCCCGAGCGGCGGCGACTGCGCCAAGGCGGGTGATGCCAGCATCAGAAGGGCCGCGAAAGAAACGGCTGTCTGCCTCATCGTCGTCATCGTCTACTCCTCGCGCTCGCTTGGTGGCGCAGAGGTTTAACGCGCGAAGGGCGATTTCGATCCCGATGCAGCGATAAGTTGTGTCGGAGCCCCCTAGCGATCGCCCCGTCCCCTTTGACAGCGGCGGGGAGCGGCCCCCACCCTTGCTGGCTCAGGGGGCTGTCGACCCCGGCGATTCGGTGAGGCGCAATGACCGACGACAATCCCGCCCGGCATTGGCGGACCAAGCTCGTGCACCCCAGGGTGGCCGCATCGCAGGATTTTCGCGCCCTCGTCCCCGCCATTCATCGCGGCTCGACCGTGCTGTTCGAGCGCGTCGCCGAGGCTCGCGACGACTGGCGCGGCGAAGGCTACTCCTACGGCCTCTACGGCACGCCGACGACGCGCGAACTCGCGCTGCGCATCGCCGACCTCGAAGGCGCGCGCGCGAGCTTCGTCGTGCCGGGCGGCCAGGCGGCGATCGCGCTGATCTATCTCGCCTTCTGCCGTGCGGGCGATCACGCCCTCCTGCCCGAGACCGCCTATGGGCCCAACCGCGAACTCGCCGATGAGCTGCTGGCCGGGCTCGGCATCACGGTCGAGACCTATGATCCGCTGATCGGCTCCGGCATCGCTGCGCTGATCCGGCGAAACACGCGGCTGATCTGGTGCGAGAGCCCCGGCACGATCACCATGGAGGTGCAGGACGTGCCGGCCATCGTCGCCACAGCGCATGCGGCGGGCGTACCTGTGGCGCTCGACAACACCTATGCGGCGGGCGTGTTGTTCGATGCCTTCGCGCATGGGGTCGATGTCAGCATGCAGGCGCTGACCAAATATGTCGGCGGCCATAGCGACATCCTGCTCGGCACCGTCTCGGTCGGGACGGCGGAGGCGCAGGAGCGGATCGGCGCGACACACCGCCTGCTCGGCATGGCGGTATCACCGGACGATTGCGCGCTTGCCCTGCGCGGTCTGGAGACGCTGGCCGTTCGCCTCGACCGCCTGGAGAGGACGACGCTGGAGATCGCCCACTGGCTCAAGGCGCGCCCCGAGGTCGCGCTCGTGCTCCACCCGGCCCTGCCGGACTGTCCGGGGCACGAGATCTGGCGGCGCGATTTCACCGGCTCGGCGAGCGTGTTCTCGGTGGTGTTCGAGCCGGGCTGGGATACGCAGCGCGTCACAGATGTCGTCGAGGCGCTGCGCCTGTTCCGCTGGGCTTCAGCTGGGGCGGCACGCATAGCCTGGCGATGGCCTACCCGCCGCTACCGCGGACCCAGCGCGGCTATGATGGCCGGATCGTCCGGCTGAATGTCGGCCTGGAGGAGCCCGCCGACCTCATCGCCGACTTGGAGCAGGCCCTGAAGCAGGTCGCGTAGCGTGACGTGAATTTGCCTTACCTGGACGCGCACGGCCATCGACACGCCCTCCTTGCACGTCATCTCTGGCGATAAAGCCATGGCGATCGCCCCCTGGCGATCACCCCCCTTGGCGATTACTTGCCAGACGAAGCACTGTTTCGCATGCGATCGGCTGAAGAAGGAGAAGAGCAATGACTGGCGCAACTGAACGGGCCGTGCTGGCTGGTGGCTGCTTTTGGGGGATGCAGGATCTGATCCGGCGTCGCCCCGGCGTCATTTCCACCCGGGTCGGCTATTCCGGCGGCGACGTGCCGAATGCGACCTATCGCAATCATGGCACCCACGCCGAGGCGATCGAGATCGTCTTCGATCCGGAGAAGACGAGTTTCAGGGATATGCTCGAATTCTTCTTCCAGATTCACGACCCGACCACGAAGAACCGGCAGGGCAACGATATGGGCCTGAGCTATCGCTCGATGATCCTCTACGGGTCCGAAGAGCAAAGGAAAGTGGCGGAGGAGACGATCGCCGATGTCGATGCCTCGGGCCTGTGGCCGGGAAAAGTCGTCACCGAACTGGTGCCGGTCTCCGACTTCTGGGAGGCCGAGCCGGAACACCAGGATTATCTCGAGCGCCAGCCCGGGGGGTACACCTGCCATTTCGCCCGCCCGGACTGGAAGCTGCCGCGCCGCAGCCACGCCGCCTGACGATCGCAGGCGGGGCATGGAGAAGGGCTCGGCGCGACGAGCCCTTCGGCGGGTTGGCGGATCGGTTCCAGAGCCTGGCGCTGCCTGAGCCCGTGTCGATGACCATGCCGGGGCCGAGTGCAGGACCAGGCCGTCGGCTTTGGCCGGCCGCAGAGACGCCTTCGCGCCCAGCCTGATCACGATCCCTCTCCTCGACAGCACGGGAATGGCGTTCGCTTGGGGCCCATTCCCGGCGTCCTGGCCCTGGTCGGGACGATAGCGACGGTCCGCACGCGCCCCGGCGCAGACCCGCCCCAATGACAGCCACGCGCCGATGCCTTGGTCGTGAACGCACGCGCCGGGTCCTAGCGCGAGCCGACGATCACCCTTGCAGTCGACATCAGGCGCAGTTTGCCGTCCCGGATGGACTGGCGCGCCAGGTCGAGGACTTCGCTGCGGATCCGCTCCGCCGTCTCAGCATCGGCCTTGGCGAGCCCGGCAACGACCGGGGCGGCGATGTCGTTCATGAACTGCCAGTATTGCTCCGGCGTCTCGTGAACCATCTCGGCCGACACCTCCTCTTCGGTGATGTCGTGCAAGCCCGCTGCGGCAAAGGCGGAACGCATCAGGCCCTCCGGCGCGCAGCGAAACAGGCCTGGCGAACCCGGTGGCGGTGGCGGCATCTCAACATGACGCGCAATCGTGCCCATGATGGTCGTTGCCCAGGGATTCTTCTCCGGGGCGCTCCACACGGCGGCGCAAATGCGAGCGTTCGGCTTAGCCACGCGTGCGAACTCGCGCGCCGCTGCATCGATGTCGGGGAAGAACATGAAGCCAAAGCGGCAGAGTACGGCGTCGAAGCTCGCATCGTCGAAGGGCAACGCACCGGCATCGCACGGTCTGGTGTCGAAATTCCGCAGGCCGCGACGCGCAGCGTTCTCTGCCGCTACCGCCAGCATGGCTTGCGAGAGGTCGGTCACGGTCACGCGCCCCCGCGGGACCAGCGCCGCCGCCGAGAGCCCCGGCTCGCCGGTGCCGGCAGCCACATCCAGGACATGGGAATCGTCATGGAGATCGGCCTGTCTGATCATCGCCGCACCGAAGGGAGCAAGCCAACTCAGGACCAGGCGATCCCATGTCTTCCAGCCGGCGGAAAAACGATCCCAGGTGTCGCGCTGCTGGTCGCGGATCTGATCGAGGTTCGTGGACATGCACGTTTTCCTTCCGTGATGTACTTCCGACCCGAAAACTGAGACTAGCATGGACCGACTGCGGCAGGTTTCAACCCGTTTCGCCGTGCAACAGTGCTCGCGGGGGCGAGACGTTGACCTCAGCCCCTCAGGCTGCCTGCTCTGCCATACCCGTTCGAAGGTTCAGCACGGCGGCCACAAGCTGATCCAGATCCTCCAGCCTCGTCCTGTGATTGCAGATCGCCACGCGCAGGCAGTGCCGCCCCCGGAGCGTCGTGTCGGACAGGGCAGCAATGCCGGTCTCCTGGAGGCGAAGCATGATCTCGACATTGATCTGCTTGACGCGCTCCTCGTCACGGCCCTCCGGAGCGACACGAAAGCAGACGATATTGATCTCCGGCTGGGCAACCAGCTCCAGGGCCGGCTGCGACCGGATCAGCTCGGCGAGATAGGCGGCCTGCGCGATGTTCTGGTCGATCAGGCGGCCGAATTTCGCAACGCCGTGCTCCATCAGCGCCATCCAGACCTTGAGGGCGCTGAAACCGCGCGTCGTCTGCAGCCCATATTCGTATAGCCAGTCCCCAGACGCGATGCCCCGCGTAGTGGTCTGCAGATATTCCGGGGAGACGGCAAAGCTGTTCCTGTGGCTTGCCCGGTCACGGATCAGAGCGCAGCCGACCTCGAACGGAGCGTGGAGCCATTTGTGCGGATCGAGCGCCACGGAATCGGCGCGCTCGATACCCCTCACCCGCCAGGCGTTCTTCGGTGCGATCGTCAGCAGGGCGCCAATGCAGCCGTCGACATGGAACCAGATGTTTTCATCGGCCGCGATGTCGGCGAGCGCCGCCAGATCGTCGACAGCACCGGAATTGACGGTGCCGGCCGTGCCGATGATGCAGGCGGGATGAAAGCCCTCGGCGCGGTCCTGCGCGATCGCGGCCTGCAGCGCATCCAGGTCGATCCGGCAGCTGGGGCCGGTCGGAATCCGGCGCAAGGCCTTGTTGCCGAGCCCGAGTGCCTCGACGGTCTTGCGGTGGCAGGAATGGACCTGATCGGATGCATAATAGCGCAAGGGCAGATCCAGCGCGGCGACCCCGTGCTCGCGCAGATCGATCCCCGCCGCCGTGTTGCGCGCGACGGTCAGCCCGATCAGGTTCGCCACCGAGCCGCCGCTGACAAGAGTGCCGCTGGCCGAAGACGGCAGGCCGACCATATCGCGCAGCCAGCCGACGACCTGCTGGTCGAGCCGGGCAGCAGCATGGCTCCCGCCGCCCAGGTTCGAGCCCTGAACGGCGGCGATGAAGTCGCCGAGCGCACCGGAGAAATTGCCCGCCCCCATGAACCACGACCAGAAGCGGGGATGGATATTGCCCATCGGATAGGCCAGCACGCTGTCGCGCACCAGGCCGTAGACCTGCTCGATCGGCCTGGGCTGATCGGGCACGGGGGCGCGGAACAGCGCCTCGACCTCGCCCGGCATCGGCCGCCAGACCGGCCGTTCGCGCAGATCCCTGAGATGGCGGACCGCGTCGTCGACGACGCGATGCGCCAGCGCGGCAACCGCGTCCCATTCCTGCGGATCGAGCGTTTCCTCCCCGCCATATCCGTCGGGATCCGTCTGCATCAATGGTCCCACACGCGCGTCCATGACTGTCTCCTCCGCGCTATTCGGCAGCGATCTGGAAACCGGGCGTCGATTGCGACAATGCCAGTTCGTCCGCGTCCATCCCGGGTTCGATCGCGTCGAACATCGGGGTCGAGAGGTAGCGCTCGCCGGTGTCGGGCAGCATGCACAGGATGACGGAGCCCGCCGGCGCCGTAGCAGCGACCTCCCGGGCGACGCCAAAACTCGCTCCCCCCGAGATGCCGGTGAAGATCCCTTCCTTTTGCGCCAGCAGCCGGGCCCACTCGATCGCCTTCGGTCCGGCAATCGGAACCACGTCGTCATAGTAATGCTCGTCGATCGCCTCCTGCAGCACATCGGGGATGAAATCCGGCGTCCAGCCCTGGATCGGATGCGGCTCGAAGGCGGGATGGCTAGCCGATGGCGCGCCTCCCGCACCACGCTGCTGGCTCTGGCCGCTGCCGATCAGCCGCGCATTCGCCGGCTCGCTCAGGACGATCTTCGTCTCCGGACGTTCCCGCCTGAGCACGCGCGACACGCCGACCACCGTACCGCCGGTACCGTAGCCGGTGACGAAATAGTCGAGGCGTGAGCCGGCGAAATCGCCGACGATCTCGCGGCCTGTGGTGGCCTCGTGGATGGCGGCATTGGCCTTGGTCTCGAACTGCCGGGCAAGGAACCAGCCATTCTTCTCGGCCAGTTCGACGGCCTTCAGATACATGCCGAACCCCTTTTGCGCCCGCGGCGTCAGCACGACCTTCGCGCCGAGCATCCGCATCAGCAGCCGACGTTCGACCGAAAAACTATCCGCCATGGTGACGACGAGCGGATAGCCCTTCTGCGCACAGACCATGGCGAGCCCGATGCCGGTATTGCCGCTGGTCGCCTCGACGACCGTCTGCCCGGGCCGCAAGGCGCCGCTGCGCTCGGCCTCCTCGATGATGGCCACCGCCAGCCTGTCCTTGACCGAGGCGGCCGGATTGAAGAATTCGGCCTTCACATAGATCGTGGCGTGATCGACGCCGAGATTGTTGATGCGGATGGCCGGGGTGTCGCCAATCGTGTCGAGCACGGTTTCGAACAGGCGGCCCCGACCTTGCGTCGTCCTCGAAATGTCCATCGAAGGCATGGTTTCCCTCCTTCATGACTGACTTCCGGCGGTGGCCATCCCAGCCGCCGCAGCTTCCGGCTGTGCGGATAGTCAGGGGATGCTAGGATGGCGGTGGGGTACTCCGCGTGGGAGCCACCGTTGGAGTGCGCATGGAATCGCAGGGTTCCGATGCCGATTTTTCAAGGCCCGAGCTCGAGCTCCGGCTCCTCGGTCCGCTGAAGCTCCTGCGCGCCGGTGCGGCCGAGACGCTTCCGCCCTCGCGCAAGGTGCGGGCGCTGCTTGCCTATCTCGCGCTGGCTTCGCGTCCGGTTCCCCGCGAGCGCCTCTGCAGCCTGTTATGGCAGGTCCCCGACGATCCGCGCGGCGAGCTGAGATGGTGCCTCAGCAAGCTGCGAGCGCTGGTCGACGACCCCGCTCATCGTCGCGTCTTAGCCTGCGATGACGGCATCGCGCTCGATCTCGCGGGCTGCGATGTCGATGTCCTGCGCCTGCTTGCGGCTGCCGAAGCCGGCTTCGGGCGGCTTGGCGACACGGAGCTGCAGTCGCTCACTGCCGCGGCGGAGCAAGAATTCCTGGAAGGCACCGAGCTCGCCCAGAGCATCGAGTTCGAACACTGGGTGGCGAGCCGCCGGAGCGAGTTCCGCTCGTTCGAAATCGCATTGGTGGCCGAGACGGCGCGCAGGACAGCGAGGGGAACGCCAGCAGGCTGGGCCGCGGCCCGCAGATGGATCGAGCTTTCGCCGTTCGATATCGGCGCGCACGCCCGGTTCCTGGCCGAACTCTACGATCGGCGCCTGATCGACGACTGCACCCGGCACCTCGAGAGGACCGCCAGGAGTTTCGCGGCCGACGGCATCGATTTTGCCCCCATCGCGGCCGCCTGGAGGGAGTTGAGGACGACGCCCGCGTCCGTCGCCGCCGAGGCCGCCGGCCATGAGACGACAGAGCCTTCGGCGCAGCACCGGATTTCCGTTGCGATCATGCCGCTCCAGGAAGTGAGCGCGAACGGCATCGGCCCCAGCGATCTCGGCAACGCCCTGACACATGACGTGATCAGCCGCCTGGCGCGCCTGCGTGGGCTCTTCGTCATCGCGCGCGGCTCGGTCTTCGCGATTGCGCCGGAGCAGCTGGGATATCGCGAGATCGGCGAGCGGCTGGGCGTCCGCTATGTCGTCACCGGGCTGCTGGAGCGGCACGAGCGCGCCACCACCGCCGTCATCGAAGTCGTCGAGGCGGCGAGTGCGCATATCGTCTGGACGGACCGGTTCGAGGCCTCTTCGCTCGATCGGCTCGCCGTGCTCGACGAGATCGGCAACGGCATCGTTTCGGCGATCGCTTCCGAAATCGAGACCGCGGAGCGCAATCGCGCGATCCTGAGACCTCCGGAGTCGCTCGACGCGTGGGAAGCCTATCATCGCGGGCTCTGGCACATGTACCGCTTCACCGCCGCGGAAAATGAGCAGGCCGCGGCGTTCTTCCGCCGCTCGGCGCAGCTCGATCCGACCTTTTCGCGCGCCCAGGCCGGCCTGTCCTTCACGCATTGGCAAAGGGCCTTCCAGCGCTGGGGCGAACGGAATGACGAAGTCCGACGGGCCATCGAAACCGCCGAACAGAGCCTGTTGATCGACGAGCAGAATCCCGCCGCCCATTGGTCGATGGGACGAGCCATGTGGCTCGCCGGCGATCAAGCCGAAGCCATCGGCGCGCTGGAACGGTCCGTGGCGCTCAGCCCGAATTTCGCGCTCGGGCATTACGCTCTCGCCTTCGTCCACTGCCAGGCGGGGGATCCCGAAACCGCGATCGCGGCGTCCGACCACTCCCGTCTGCTGAGCCCGCATGATCCCTTGCTGTTTGGCATTCTGGGCACGCGTGCGATGGCGCTGGTCAGGCTGGGCGCCTTCGCGGAGGCGGCGCATTGGGGCGTGAAGGCGGCCGCGCGCCCCAATGCGCATGTGCACATCCTGGCCATCGCCGCGCATTGCCTCGCGCTTGCCGGCCGTATCGAGGAGGCGCGCACCCACGTCGCACGCATCCATGCCCTCAACCCGGGTTACCGGCTCGACGATTTCCTGACTACGTTCAGGTTCGAAGCGGATACCCAGATGCGCTACCGCAAGGCTGCGGCAGCCATCGGCCTGGCCCCGTGAAAGCGCGAGGTGCAGACAGTCGCGCTCAGCCCCAAAATCCAGAAATGCCGTCCCAGAGCAATTTCAGCGCCGTCACGACCAGCAGCGCGTAGCAGGCGCGATAGATCTGGCGCTGGTCGAGCGCGCCGTGCAGCCGCCAGCCCAGCCCGACGCCCATGGGAATGGCGAGCAGGCAAAGCGCCATCAAGGTCCAGACATGGGCGCTCGGCTTCACCAGCAGCAGCCACGGCACCAGCTTGGTCGCGTTGCCGACCGTGAAGAACAGGCTCGTGGTGCCCGCATAGATCTCCTTGCCGAGGCCGAGCGGCAGCAGATACATCGCCAGCGGCGGTCCGCCGGAATGGGCGACCATGGTCGTGACACCCGAGGCGAGACCGGCCGTGATCGCCTTCGGCGTCGAACGCGGCCGGGTCGTCACCTCAGCGCCTCCGACAAGCCAGAGGCCGACGAAGATCAGGGTGATCACCCCCATCGCGAGCGTGACGGTCCGGTGGTCAAGAGAGCGGAACAGCAGAAAGCCCGCCCCGATGCCGATCACGAGCCCCGGCAGGAGCAGCACGAGATCCGGCTTCGACCAGGTCGAGGGCTTGAAGTAGCGCAGCGCATAGAGATCCATCGCGATGAACAGGGGCGCGAGCAGCCCGCCGGCGGTGACCGGGTCCATCACGAGGGACAACAGCGGAATGCCGATGATGGCGAAGCCGCCGCCAAAAGCTCCCCGCATGAAGCCAATCAGGAAGACGCCGGCAAAGGCGACCAGGATTGTGGCCCAGGTCAGGTCCATGTGGCGGCCTCCATGGAGGACGCGTGCCGGCCTCCGCCTGCGCAAGGGCCCATCGCGGCCGAGGAGGCCATCATCCCCTCCTCGCTCCACCGGAAGGGCTGACGAGGCCGCGGACCGCGTCTTCGATCTCGCTCCGCGCCAGGCCGATATCCCGCAATGCCGCGTCATCACATTCGCGAAGCCATGCAATCGCGTCGCGGCGGACGAAATAGCCCGCGATCCAGCGGTAAGAGGCGCCGAGCAGCCGGAACGGTGCGCCGGGCGTCCCTGCGACCGCATGCCGGGCGAAGGTTGCAGGAATGGGCGTCACGGAAGGTGAGATTGAAGGAATTGCAGACATGTCCTGTCTCCCAATGCTCGATCCGGGCAAGGCGACACCACAGCCGCAAGCGCTCGCCGAGCGGGCCACCTGCTGCTTTGAGTCCCGAAGACGTCGCGGCTCCCGGTTCAATCATGTTGATGCGGACAAAATGATCCGACATAATGCTCCGAGCAATCGAAACATTGACCTCGGTGCAATAATGTCGAAATCCGATTATCTGAAGCTCGCCGACGCGATCGCCGCGGAGATCGCCGACGGCACGCTCAAGCCGGGCGACCGCCTGCCGCCGCAGCGCAGCTTCGCCTATGACCGCGCGATCGCCGTCTCGACGGCGAGCCGCGTCTATGCCGAGCTGTTGCGCCGCGGCCTCGTCGTCGGCGAAGTCGGCAGGGGCACCTTCATCTCAGGCGATGCCAGGCGTGGCGTGGCGGCGCCAGGCGAGCCGCATGGCAGCCGGATCGACCTCGAGTTCAATTACCCGATCCTTCCCGACCAGACCGCGCTGATCGCCAAGAGCCTGGGCGGCCTGGACAATCCTGCCGCGCTGGATGCCGCGTTGCGACAGGCGACCAGCATCGGGACGCCGGCGGTGAGAGGCGTCGCAGCCACGTATCTGTCGCAGGGCGCATGGTCCGCCTCGCCCGAACAGCTCGTGTTCACCGGCAATGGCCGCCAGAGCCTTGCCGCAGCGCTCGCTGCGGTCGTTCCAGCGGGCGGCCGCTGCGGCGTGGAGGCCTTGACCTACCCCTTCATCAAGAGCATCGCCGCCCGGCTCGGGATTTCGCTGGTGCCGCTGGCGATGGACGAAGACGGCCTGCGGCCCGACGCGGTGCAAACGGCGCATCGCGAGGCCCAGCTCTCGGCCATCTATGTTCAGCCGGCGGTCCAGAATCCGCTGGGCATGACGATGAATGCGGCGCGCAGAGCCGATCTCCTGCGCGTTGTCGAGGAACTCGCGCTTCCGGTCATCGAGGACAATGTCTACGGCTTCCTCGACGATCAGCCACCGCTTGCCGCGTTGGCGCCCGCGTCCTGCATCGTCATCGACAGCCTCTCCAAGAAGGTCGCGCCCGGCCTGACGCTTGGCTTCATCGCGTCGCCCCCGCGCCTGCGGGAAAGCGTGGCGGCCTCGGTGCGCGCGGGCGGCTGGACCGCCTCGGGATTTGCGTTTGCGGCGGCGCAGCGGATGCTGGGCGACGGCACCGTTGCCGCGCTTGCGAGACTGAAGCGCCTCGACGCGCGGGCGCGCCAGAGATTGGCGGCCGACCGTCTCTCCGGCTTCGACATCCGGACCAACGGAAAATGCTATCATCTCTGGCTGACCTTGCCGGCGCATTGGCGCTCGCAGGCCTTCGTCGCGGCGGCAGCCAGGCGCGACATCGCGTTGACGCCGTCCTCGACCTTCGCCGTCAGCCCCGGCCATGCGCCCAACGCCGTCAGGCTGGCGCTGGCCTCCCCGACGATGGATCAGCTCGATACCGGCCTGCGCACACTGGCCGCGATGCTGAATGGCGGGGAGGACGACTTCGACTCGACGGAATGAGCGACGCGCGGCCGCTCATGCGCACTCTGTGTCCAGGGACCGGCAGGCAGGCCCGGCCAAGCCCCCCTCTCCGTCAGATCTCGGCGCCTCACATCCTGCAGCCGTTATAGAAGACCTCGGCGCATTGCCGGGCGCGAAGTGCGATCTCGTCGCGATGCGGTGCGGCGCGCTGCCCCATCATCGCGGTGCGCTGCGGCTCCATGATCATCATGCCGCGCAGCATGCCCGACGCGATATGGACATCGTCGATGCGAAGCGTGCCCTTGTCCTTCTGCTGCGTCAGCCAGGCCTCGATGACGCCGTTCACCGGCACGATCGCCAGTTGGTAAAAAGCGCGCGCGACCTCGGGGAAGCGCCCGCACTCGCCGATGACGAGCCGGTTGATGGCGATCGTCTCGGCGCTCAGCGTCAGCACGCCGAAGGCGAACAGGATGCGTTCCAGCGCCTCGCGCGGGTCGAGTTCCTCGCCGACCTCGTCGTCCAGATCGAGCAGGAAGCGGCTGATGCGAAGGCGGATCGTCGCCTCGAAGAGCCCGGCCTTGGTCGGCACGAGCTTGTAGAGCGTCTTGGTCGAGACGCCGGCCCGGTCCGCCACCGCCTTGATATTCGTGCCGGCATAGCCGTTCGACTGGAACTCACGGTCCGCAGCCTCGACGATCAGGCGCATCGTCTCCTCGTCGGGCCGGGTCTGTGGCCGTCCGCGGCAGCGCTTCACCGTTTCGTGAATTTGTACCATGACGGTTTTCCAAATTATCGTTGACACAGGAAAGGTAGCGACTATTTTAGAAAACATCAAGTTTCCATATTGCAGGAACGGCTGATCGCCCAGCCCTGCAGGAGTTGAAGCGATGAGCACCCATCAGGACCGGATTTCCGCCGAACGCGCCATCCCCGCCAACGAGGCAGTGCCGGGGATCGTCGCGGAGAAGCTGGCCGAAGCGGCAGCCTCCCCCGCAGCACCCGTTCAGCCGAAGCGCAGGCTGCGCCAGGCGGCGCTTGCTGGCGTCGCGCTGGCCGCTCTGCTTGGCGCCGGTTCCTGGGGCCATGATTACTGGACGACCGGCCGTTTCGAGGTCTCGACCGACGACGCCTATGTCAAGGCGGACAGCACCACGATCGCCCCCAAGATCTCGGGCTATATCGGAGCGGTGCTGGTGCGCGACAACGAGCCGGTGAAGGCCGGCCAGGTCCTCGCCCGGATCGACGACCGCGACCTCCGCGTCGCGCTGGACCAGGCCAAGGCCGAGGTCGCGGCTGCCCACGCCGCCGTCGCCAGCAAGCAGGCCCAGCTCGACGCCCAGCAATCGCTGATCGACACCGCCCGGGCGACCGTCGAGGTCGACAAGGCCAACCAGACCTTCGCCGAGCAGGACAATGACCGCTACACGAACCTGGCCAGGACCGGCTACGGCTCCGTGCAGAACGCGCAGGCCGCCGTTGCCAAGATCGCGGCTGCCCGCGCCGCAACCGACCGCGACACGGCAGCGCTCGCCGCAGCGCAGAAGCAGGTAGACCTGATCAAGGCCGATCTCGCCCAGGCACGGGCGACCGTCGCGCGTGACGAGGCCGTGCAGCGCCAGGCCGAACTCAACCTGTCCTATGCCGAGATCACCGCCCCGGTCGACGGCGTCGTCGGCAACCGCACGCTGCGCATCGGCCAGTACGTGCAGGCCGGCACGCAGCTCATGGCGGTCGTGCCGCTCGCCGGCACCTATATCGTCGCGAACTTCAAGGAGACGCAGCTCACCGGGGTGAAGCCCGGCCAGGCGGTCGAGGTCGAGGTCGACATGTTCCCGGGCGTCAAGGTCGAGGGCCATGTCGACAGCATCGCGCCGGCCAGCGGCCAGGAATTCGCCTTGCTGCCCCCGGACAACGCGACCGGCAACTTCACCAAGGTCGTCCAGCGCGTTCCGGTTAAGATCGTGCTCGACGCCGGCCATGGCCTGGCGGGCGATCTGCGCCCGGGCATGTCGGTCGTGCCGACGATCAACACCAAGGTCTCGAACGCCGATGTCGTGGCAGACGCGCGCTAGCCGATCCTGAGCATGTCGCAAGGCCGCGCCCCGGTCTTGAGGAGCATGCTTCCGGCACGCGCGCCTGGCTTGCAAGGAGCTGGGTCATGCCGAACCAAACGCCGACTGCCGCCGTCCTCCCGCAGGCTCTTCCCGCGCAGGACAAGGCCAGCCTCTCCACCTGGATCGCGATCATCGCCGGCGCGATCGGCGCCTTCATGGCGATCCTCAACATCCAGATCACCAATGCCTCGCTGCTCGACATCGAGGGCGGCATCGGGACCGGCGTCGACAACGGCGCCTGGATCTCGACCTCCTACCTGATCGGCGAGATCATCGTCATCCCGCTGACGAGCTTTCTCAGCCGGGTGTTCTCGTTCAAGCGCTACATGATCTGGAGCACGGTCGCCTTCGCGCTGTTCTCCATGGCCTGCGCCTTCGCCACCACACTTGGCCAGATGATCGCGCTGCGCGGCCTGCAGGGATTTGCCGGCGGCGTCCTGATCCCCATGGCCTTCACCATGGTGGTGACGCGCCTGCCGAAGTCGCAGCAGCCGATGGGCCTGGCGATGTTCGCGCTGGCCGTGACCTTCGCGCCCGCCATCGGCCCGACCATCGGCGGCTACCTGACCGAGAATTACGGCTGGCAGACCATCTTCTTCATCAACACCATCCCGAGCATCGCGATGGTGATCGCCCTCGCCTTCACGCTGGAAAACCAGCCCATGCAGCTCGGGCTGTTGCGCGAAGGCGACTGGGCGGGCATCGCCACGATGGCGATCGGCCTGTCGGCGCTGCAGACCCTGCTCGAGGAAGGCAACAAGGAGGACTGGTTCCAGTCGAGTTTCATCATCCGCCTCACCGCGATCGCGGTCGTGTTCCTGGCGGCCTTCATCTGGATCGAGCTCCGGGTGAAGAAGCCCCTCGTCGACCTCTCCTTGCTGAAGAACCGCAATTTCACCGTCGGCACGATCGCCAATGTCCTCGTCGGCTTCGGCCTGTTCGGCTCGGTCTATGTGCTGCCGCAATATCTCGGCCAGGTGCAGGGCTATAATGCCGAGCAGATCGGCAAGGTGCTGGCCTGGACCGGCCTGCCGCAGCTCCTGCTGATCCCGCTCGTCCCGATGCTGATGAAGCGTTTCGACGTGCGCTACATCACCTTCGTCGGCATCTCGCTGTTTGCGGCCTCCTGCTTCATGAACATCCACATGTCGCTCGACTATTCCGGCGACCAGCTGTTCTGGCCCAATGTCGTGCGCGCCGTCGGCCAGTCCATGGTGATCACGCCGCTGACGGCGATCGCGATGATGAGCATCCAGCCGAAGGACGCCGCCAATGCGTCGGGCTTGTTCAACATGCTGCGCAATCTCGGTGGCGCGGTCGGCACCGCGGTGCTCGGCACGATCATCACCAAGCGCGAGCAGTTCCACTCCAACATCATCGGCCAGGCGGTCACGCCCTTCCGCGAGGAGGTCCGCACCCGCCTCGACCAGATGACGAACTACTTCATGGCGCATGGCATCTCCGACCATGCGGCGGCGCAGCAGCAGGCGGTCATCGCGCTCGGCAAGACGGTCAAGCGCCAGGCCCTGGTGCTCGGCTTCAGCGACACCTTCGCCGTCATCGGCATCATCCTGGTCCTCGCCGCGATCGTGGTCCTGTTCGCCAGGAAGGGCCAAGGCGGCGGTGCAGCGGCCGCGCATTGAAACGCCCTGCCCCGAAGCAGTGGATGCCGACGCCCATCTCCCTCTCGTCCTCGGCGCGTGTGAAGCTCGGGCTCGGCCGCCTCGCTCAGCTGCGCAGCGCCATGCCCTGGCTGTCGAAGACGTGGCAGATCGACGGGTCGATGCGCAGCGGCACATTCTCGCCGTGCCGGACGCGCAATTGCCCGGCGGCCGAGATCGTCAGATTCTCGCCTCCCGCCGTGGTGGCGTAAAGCACGGTCCCGCCGCCGAGATGCTCGACGAGCTGGACCTTGACCTCTCCGAGCACTTCGCCCGCCTCGCCGCCGACCGCGATATGCTCGGGGCGGACGCCGAAGGTCAGCGGCTCGTCCTGGCGCACGGCCAGAGCCGCATCGAGGGAGACATTGCGGCCGGCGACCTCGATCATGTTGGCCGCAGCGCTGGCGCGCGCCGCCAGGAAGTTCATCTTCGGCGAGCCGATGAAACCGGCAACGAACTGGTTGGCCGGCCGGTTATAGAGTTCGAGCGGCGCGCCGGCCTGCATCACGATGCCGTCGCGCAGCACCACGATCTTGTCGGCCATGGTCATGGCCTCGACCTGGTCATGGGTGACGTAGATCATCGTGTTGCCGAGGTCCTGGTGCAGCTTGGCAATCTCGACACGCATCTGCACGCGCAGCTCGGCGTCGAGATTGGAGAGCGGCTCGTCGAACAGGAAGATCTTGGGCTCGCGCACGATCGCCCGGCCGATGGCGACGCGCTGGCGCTGGCCGCCGGACAGGGCGCGGGGGCGGCGCTGCAGATAGCTCTCGATCTTCAGGATCCTGGCGACACGCTGCACGCGTTCGTCGATCTCGGCCTTCCTGTAGCCGGCCGTCTCCAGGCCAAAGGCCAGGTTCTTGTAGACGGTCATGTGCGGGTAGAGCGCGTAGGACTGGAACACCATGGCGATGCCGCGCTGCGAGGCCGGGACATCGTTCATGCGCTCGCCGTCGATCAGGAGGTCGCCGCCGGTGATCTTCTCCAGCCCGGCGATCATCCGCAGCAAGGTCGACTTGCCGCAGCCCGAGGGGCCGACGAAGACGACGAACTCGCCCGGATCGATCGCAAGGTCGATGCCGTGGATGACCTCGACTGCGCCGTAGCGCTTCACCACCTTGTTGAGCTTGATGCTCGTCGCCATCTCGTCCTCCCCATCTTGCCGATCAGCCCCGCCGTTCCGGCCGTGTGACAGCGATCGGTCCTGGTGTTCTTGTCCCGGTTCAGTGCCCGTTCGGGCGCCAGCTCGTGTATTTCGGGTGATCCGGCCCGATCGGCAGTGAGACATCCGCGCCGGTCTGCGCCGACTGGTAGAAGGCCGTCGCCAGTTCCAGCGCCCGGCGCGCATCGGCGATCGTCACCGGAACCGGCGCCCGCCCGTTCAAGGCCTCGTGGAACGCATCCATCTGGCCGAGGAAGCGCCGTCCGACCGGCTGGTAGTCGGCCAGCAACGCCTCGATCCGGGCCGCCACGGCGTCATTCGCCGGCAGGACCGTCCAGGGATCGTCGCCGGGCGAATAGCAGCCGCCGCCGCTCTCGAAGGTCACGTTCTCGAAGCAGAGCCGGAAGCGGCTGATCTCGTTTTGCGCGCCCAGCGTCGCGCTGGCCGCGACCAGGGCGCCGCTCTGCATCTCCAGCGAGGCGGCGACGCAATCCTCGACCTCGATGGCGTTGACCCGCGTCACGGCGCGGGCGAACAGCTTCGCCACCGGCCCCATCAAATAGGTCAGCATGTCGTGGATATGGATGGCATGGGTCATCAGCACGCCGCCGAGCTCGGTCTCCCATTTGCCGCGCCATGGCACGTCGTAATAGGCGGCCGTGCGCTTCCAATGGGTCTCGACCGTGCCGAGATAGGGTGTGCCGGCGATGCCGGAATCGATGATGCGCTTGGCCTTCTGCACCCCGTCGCCATAGCGGTACTGGAAGACCGGCATCAGGATGCGCCCGCTCTGCGCCTCCGCCGTGAGCAGGCGGTCGGCGTCGAAGAGCGAACCGACCAGCGGCTTTTCGCAGACGACATGCTTGCCGGCGGCGAGCGCCCTCGTAACGAGCTCGAGATGGGTCGCCGGCGGGGTCGCGATATCGATGACGTCGATATCGTCGCGGCCGAGCAGCTCGTCGAAATGCTGCGTACGGCTTTCGACTGAGAACTCGTCGGCGACCTTGTCGAGCCGCTCCTGATTGAGGTCGCAGACCGCGGCAAGGCGCCAGCGCTCGGGCCGTGGCGCATAGCCTTCGAGGATATGCGAGCGGCCGATATTGCAGCCGACCACCGCGACGGATTTCACTTCACTCATCAGGCAGCCTCTTGGGACGATGCGCTCGGCAGCCTGCCGGTCTCGGCAAGGTGCTGAGCCTTGAGGGCGATCTCCATCGCCTTGAAGCAGCGCGCCTGCGGCATCGCCGTCTCGGTCCGGTCCAAGACGTCGGCTACGAGCTGGCGGCCATAGGGCAGCTCCACAGCCGAGCAGTCGATATGCTGCATGCCGCTGCGGTCGACGAGGAAAAGATGGTCCTTGCCCGGACGGCCGGCGATGTCGACATACTTGCGCAGCTCGATCGTGCCCTGCGTGCCGATGATGGTCAGCCTGCCATCGCCCCAGGTCGGCAGCCCGTCGGGCGTGAACCAGTCGACGCGGATATAGCCGGTGACGCCATTTTGCGTGCGCAGGTGCATGTCGCCGACATCCTGCAGGCCAGGCCGGTCGGCATTGGCGCGGTTGCCGACCGAGGCGGAGAGGATCTCGGCGTCGTCGGCTGCGGCGAAGAACAGGAACTGCTCGCATTGATGCGAGGCGATGTCGGTCAGGATGCCGCCATAGCGCTCGCGCTCGAAGAACCAGCCCGGGCGCTCGGGCTTGCGGAGCCGGTGCGGGCCCATGCCGATCAGGTTGACGACCTCGCCGATCGCGCCTGCCGCCACCAGCTCGCCGGCCCTCACCGTCGCCGCCACCTCGAAATGCTCGGAATACATGATCGAGACGATCCGCCTGGTCTCGGCCTGCACCGCCTTGACCTCATGCAGCTGGGCCAGACTGGTCACCCCCGGCTTGTCCAGCATCACGTCCTTGCCGTGGCGCATCGCGGTGATCGCGATCGCGGCGCGGTCGGCGGGAACGGCAGCGCTCACGACCAGGTCGATCGCCCGGTCCTCATGGAGCCGGGCCGCCTCAGTGACACGCGGGATCTCCGGGTACCTGGCCATGAACGCGGCCGCGAGATCGTCCTCGGCCGCGTAGAAGCCGGCGCAGGTGGCACCGGTGCGCCGGAGCGCGCCGATCTGACCATGGATGTGGTCGTGGTTGATGCCGATCACGGCGAAGTTCAGCACTCTCATCACGGGCATCCTCAGCGCTTCATGCCGGTCGTGGCGATGCCTTCGATCAGCAGCCGCTGGAAGAACAGGAAGATCAGGAAGATCGGGATCAGCGACAGCACCGACATCGCAAACAGCGCTCCCCAGTCCGAGGTGCCGCTCGAGTCGATCAGCGAGCGCAGGCCGATCTGCACGGTGTAGCTGTGGATGTCGCCGAGATAGATCAGCGGCCCGAAGAAATCCTCCCAGGTCCAGATGAAGGAGAAGATCGCGGCGGTCGCCAGAACCGGCAGCGAGAGCGGCAGCACGATCTTCCAGTAGATCCGCCAGGCGCTGCAGCCATCCATCATCGCCGCCTCGTCGAGTTCACGCGGCAGGCCACGGAAGAACTGGACCATCAGAAAGATGAAGAAGGCGTCGACCGCGAAATATTTCGGAACGACCAGAGGCAGCCAGGTGTTCACCCAGTCCATCTTCAGGAAGAGGACATATTGCGGGATCAGGGTCACGTGATAGGGCAGCATCAGCGTGCCCAGCATCAACGCGAACCAGAAGCTCTTGCCGAAGAACTCGAGCCGCGAGAAGGCAAAGGCCGTGACCGAGGCGGCCATGACGTTGCCGATCGTCGCCAGCACCGAAATGGCCAGCGAGTTCAGGAAAAACGTGCCGAAACTGACCTGCAGGCCGAACCAGCCGGTCTTGTAGGCCTGCAGCGTCACCTGCGACGGGATCAGCGAGGTCTGCCCGCCGAACATGTCGTCGGCCGGGCGCACCGAGCCCGATACCATCCAGAGCAGCGGATAGAGCATCAGGAACGAGACGCCGATCAGCAGCGAGTGGATCAGCACGGAGTGCAGGATGGACCGCTCCGGCGTATCGCCGGGCGGGGCGGCATGCGCGGCGTCATTCATCATAGTGCACCCAGTAGCGCGCCGACAGGAACGAGAAGGTCGTGAAGACGGCAATGATCAGCACCAGCACCCAGGCGAGCGCCGAGGCATAGCCCATGCGAAAGAAGCCGAAGGCCTCCTGATAGAGGTAGAGCGTGTAGAACAGCGTCGAGTTGATCGGCCCGCCCGTGCCGGCGGAGATGATGAAGGACGGCGTGAAGGCCTTGAACGCGTCGATCGTCTGGATGACGAAGTTGAAGAAGATCACCGGCGTCAGCAGCGGCAAGGTGATCCTGAAGAACTGCCGCGCCTTCGAGGCGCCGTCCATATTCGCCGCCTCGTACATGTCCTGCGGAATCTGGCGCAGGCCGGCGAGGAAGATGATCATCGGCGAGCCGAACTGCCAGACCGAGAGCACGACCAGCGTGTAGAGCGAGTAGTTCGGGTTGGAGATCCAGCTCGGACCGTCGATGCCGAAGACCGAGAGCACCGAGTTCACCAGGCCGTCGGCAGCGAAGAGCTGGCGCCAGAGCACAGCGATCGCGACCGAACCGCCAAGCAGCGACGGCAGATAGAACACCGCGCGGTAGAACGGCAGGCCCTTGATGCCGCGGTTGAACGCCATGGCCAGCGCCAGAGCGAAGATCAGCTTCAGCGGCACGGAGAGGATGACATAGATGAAGGTCACCTTCATCGCCGCCGCGAATTTCGCGTCCCCCGTGGCCATGCGGACATAGTTGTCCATGCCGACGAATTTGGGCGACTGCAGCAGGTCGTAGTCGGTGAAGGACAAGTAGAGCGAGGCCAGCGCCGGGCCGAGGGTCAGACCGAGGAAGCCGATCAGCCAGGGCGCGAGGAACATGTAGCCCGCGCCGTTGCCGGCGAAAAAGAAGCGGCTGAGACGCCCGGGCTTCGCCGGGCGCCTTTCTACCGCGTCACCTGCGGTAAAGGACACCATCGCGTCACCCGCGTTTGAGGATCGACGCGGCCTCGGTGACGAACTTCTTGCCGCCCTCTTCCGGTGAGACACCGAAGGCGACTTCCTGGCTGACCCGCTCCAGGACGAAGGCGACTTCGCCGGCACCCTTGGGTGGAGATGGCGGCAGCTTGGCCGTGTAGGGGCCGAGCTTGCCGATATAATCGACGACCTTCTTGCTGACCTCGTCCAAGTCCGGTCCGAGGAGTTCGCGCATGCCGGAGGATGCCGGCACGCCGCGCTCGACGCCCAGGATCTTTGCGCCGCCCGCCTCCGCCACAGTGAAGTTCGCCAGTTTGACCGCGATCTCGGGGTTCTTCGAATCCGAGGCGATCGACCACATCTGCGACGGCTTCAGATACTGCCCCGGCTTGCCGCCCGCCGTGACCGGGAAGGCGGTGATGTCGAGCTTGGCCTTGTTGAGCTGCTGGAGGCCGACGAACTGGTTGGAATGCGGGAACGCGGTCGCGGCATAGCCGAGCGTGAGCGTCGAGGTGTCGAGCGTCGACTTGTCGAGGGCCTGGACATCCGGCGGTACGCAGCCGCCCGATTTGCGCAGTTCGGCCCAGAGCTTGAACCAGTTGCCCGCGTCCTTTTCGTCGAAGGCGAGCTTTCCATCCTCGCCATAGAGCGCCCTGCCGTTCTGCACGAGCCAGAGCTCGAAGCCCGGCTCATGGCCGCTGGCATCCATGGTGGCGTAGAATTTCTTGCGCTTGTTGCCCTTTGCGAAGGCCGCGCATTTGCTGACGAACTCGTCCCAGCTGTTGCCGAACGCCAGCGGAGCGGCGCCAGCCGCCTCCCATGCCGCCGGATCGAACACGGCGCAGGACGAGTTCACGCCGAGATTGATGCCGAAGAGCTTGCCGTCGACACTGCAGGATTCGAGATTGGCCTTGCCGAAATCCTCGATCTTGAGCGCGTTGCCGATGTACTGGTCCAGCGGCACGATCGCGCCGCGGCGGGCGTATTCGAACATGTACCGGTAGTCCATCTGGAGCAGATCCGGCGCATTGCGCCCGGCGACCCGTGTGGCGAGGCGCGGCCAGTAATCGCTCCAGCCGGCGAACTCGGTCTTGGCTTCGATGCCGGCATTCGCCTTCTTGTAAGCATCGACGGCCCGGTTGGTACGGTCGGCACGCTCCTGCGAGCCCCACCAGAATACCCTGATGTCCTTTTGCTGCGCAGCTGCGGGCTTGAGGCCCAGCAGCGAAGCAGCAGCGATACCGGCGCCGGCGCCAAGCAACCCTCGACGGTTAACAGAATAGGCGCTCATCGACTTTCTCCCTCGATTGGTGCGTTTCCAGATTTTGTTTTTGTTTGAACTTGTTGTTCTTGGCGCGCCGGTGCGCGCGGAAGTCTTCGGACGTCAAACCTACTTCGGGCGTCAAAGATACTTCAGGCATCAAAGCGTCTGCAGTCGTCGGAGCTGGTGTCAGGCGGCGAGCTGTATCCGCCCATGCTTGCACGAGCGCGGCCTCGATCCCAGCCCGCAAGTGTAGCGAACCCTGCCCCGTCATGCCCAACAGACGGATGAGCGCGGACGGGCATGCGCTTCGAGCGGTAGCGAGCTGGTTTTGTGGCGTTCCAACCAAGCGCCTTCCTTTGAGCCTTGATAAACTGATACACTAAGATACTAGTATGTCAAAACCGCCTTGAGCGGTGCTGCACAGGCCGAACAGGCGAGAGCGATGGAACGCCAGGGGGAGCATGAAACGGCGGAGGGGCCCGTCCCGCGGGGGCGGTCGGCGAAGTCCGGCCTTCGTCCGCCGCAGCGACGCGTCACCACGGCGACGGTGATCTACGACGAGCTCTACGAGGCCATCGTCAACATGCACCTGGCCCCCGGGACCCCCCTGCAGGAGAAGGCGCTGACCCAGCAATTCGGGGTCAGCAAGACGCCGGTGCGCGAGGCGCTGATCCGCCTCTCGGAGGACGGACTCGTCGACATCTTCCCGCAATCGGGCACCTTCGTCTCGCATGTGCCGCTCAGCGCAATCCCCGAGGCGCAGGTCATCCGGCTGGCCCTTGAAGACACGGCGATCAAGCGCACGGCCGAGATCGCGACCGTCGCCGACATCGCCCAGCTCGACGCCAAGCTGGCGAACCAGCGGATGCTGGCCGAGATCGGCGACATGGACGCCTTCCACGCGGCGGACGAAGCCTTCCACGAGGCGATCGCGCTGATCGCCGGCTATCCCCGCATCTGGAAGCTGCTGCGCCAGGTGAAGGTCCAGATCAACCGGGCGCGCCGGCTGACCCTGCCGGTCCCCGGCCGCATGCACCAGGTCATCGGCGAGCACGAGGTCATCCGCGACGCCATCGCGCGGCATGACGTCGAGGCCGCGCGGGAGGCCATGCAGACCCATCTCAACGTGGTCATCCCCGACCTGGCCCGGCTGCGCGTCGCCCATCCCGACTATTTCGTCTGACGGCCGGTCATTGCAGCCGGCGATCAAGCCCGGCGCGGTGATCCGGAGGGTTTCAAAAAACAAGAGACTGACGAGGAAATGCAGACATGACGGATGCGGCGATGACCTTGAGTGACGAACGCCATCGCGTGGCCCTGGTCGGCACCGGCCACCGCGGAGCCGGCATGTGGGGGCGCGAGCTCCTCGCCGGCTGGCGCGATTGCACCGAGTTCGTCGCGATCTGCGACGTCAACGAATTGCGCGCCAGCCATGCCCGCCAGGAGATCGGCACCAATGCGCCGATCTATACCGATGTCGACACGATGCTCGCCGTGGCAAAGCCCGAGATCGTCATCGTCTGCAGCCGCGACGACACCCATGACGACATCATCATCAAGGCGCTGGAGGCCGGCTGCCGGGTCATCACGGAAAAGCCGATGACCACGACGCCGGAGAAATGCCGCCGCATCCTCGAGGCCGAGATCCGCACCGGACGGCAGATCGACGTGACCTTCAACTATCGCTTCGCGCCGACTGCCGCCCGGATCAAGCAGCTGCTGCTCGAGAACGCCATCGGCACCGTCACCTCGGTCGATTTCCACTGGTATCTCGATACCAAGCACGGCGCCGACTACTTCCGGCGCTGGCACGCCTATGAGAAGAATTCCGGCAGCCTGTTCGTGCACAAGTCGACCCATCATTTCGACCTGCTGAACTGGTACCTGGACTCGACCGCGCTCGAGGTTTCCGCTTTCGGCACGCAGCGCCATTACGGCCGCAATGGCCCGTTCCGCGGCGAGCGCTGCCAGACCTGCGCGCATACCGTCGCATGCGACTTCCATCTCGACATCAGCAAGGATCCCTGGCTGACGGCGCTCTATGACGAGCCCGCCGAGGTCGATGGCTATTTCCGCGATGGCTGCGTCTATCGCGAGGATATCGACATTCCCGATACGATGACGGCGATGCTGCGCTACGAGAACGGCGTGATCGCCTCCTACTCGCTCAACACCTTCATGCCGATCGAGGGGCACCACCTCGCCTTCAACGGCACCAAGGGCCGCATCGAGATCCGCCAGTACGAGCGCCAGGCCTTCGAGGTGCCCGACCACGACGAGATCATGCTGATGCGGAATTTCGGCAAGGCCGAGCGCATCCGCGTGCCGCATGCCAGCGGCGGCCATTTCGGTGGCGACGACCGCCTGCGCGACATGCTGTTGCGCCCCGGCCTCAAGGACCCGCTCGGGCAGCGCGCCGGGGCACTGGCCGGCGCCATGTCGATGCTGTGCGGCGCGGCCGCGATGGCCAGCGTCAAGCAGGGCCGGCCGATCACGCTCAAGGAACTGGGCGGATTGCCGGACGGCATCCAGATCTGATCCGCGCGGGGTTGGGCAGACTGCCGGGCCGTGCGCCGCAACCGGACATCGGGCCTCCCAGCGATGGCCGGCATGCGGAACGGTGCGGCGCCTACCCCCAGCGGAGCGCGGCCGTATGGACGGGCGCGTCCCAGAGCTGGATCAGGCTGTCGTCCAGCGCCGTCACCGTCAGCGAACAGCCCGCCATGTCCAATGAGGTGACGTAAGAGCCTACCAACCCGCGCGCGATCGAGAGACCGCGCCCCGCCATGACGCGCCTTGCAGCATTGGCCATCAGATAGAGCTCCATGGCAGGAGTCCCGCCGAAGCCGTTGACGAGCAGCAGGCAGGGCGTGCCGTTCTTCAGGGAGAGATCGTCGAGGATCGCGCCCATCATCTCGTCGGCGATGGCATCCGCGGTTGCCAGCTTCACGCGCCGCCGGCCCGGTTCGCCGTGGATGCCGACGCCCATCTCCATCTCGTCCTCGGCGAGTGTGAAGGTCGGCTTGCCGGCTGCGGGCACGGTGCAGGAGGTCAGCGCCACGCCCATCGAGCGGGTGCGCCGGTTGACCTCGTCGCCGAGCGACTTCAGCGCGTTCAGATCACGGCCCTGCTCGGCGGCCGCGCCGACCATCTTCTCGACGATCAGCGTGCCGGCGACGCCACGCCGGCCGGTGGAATAGATCGAGGCCGGGACCGCAACGTCGTCATCGGTGATGACCGTCGCAACCGGGGTCTCGGCCATCTCGGCGGCCATCTCGAAATTCATCACGTCGCCTTCATAGTTCTTGACGATGAAGAGCGAGCCCGCCGAGGTGGCGACGGCGTTGACGGCCGCAAGCATCTGGTCTGGCGTCGGAGAGGTGAAGACCTGGCCCGGGCAGGCGGCATCGAGCATGCCGGTGCCGACGAAGCCGGCATGCAGGGGTTCATGGCCCGAGCCCCCGCCCGAGATCAGCGCGACCTTGCCCGGCATCAGTGCCTTGCGCCGAACGAACTTCTCCTCTTCGCCAAGCATGAGGATATCGCCGTGGATGGCGGCAAGTCCCTGGAGGCTCTCCGACAGGATGCTGTCGACCGCGTTGATCAGCTTCTTCATGGGCTCTCCCCCCGCATCTCGGCTTCGTCGTCATCGGCCGCGACCGGAATCAGCGAGACCAGGCCGCGCGCGACCCCCAGCACGATATGGTCGGCCCGGGCATTCAGGTCGGCGCTGCCGAAATCCGGCAATTCGACCACGAGCCGGCGCATCGGCCGGGCGGTGTCGACCACCTCGAGACGCCCGGGATGGGCGGCCCGGTAAGCATTCAGGAAGGCCTCGCGTTCCGAGGGCGCGAAATGGCAGACATGGAAGATCGTCTCCAGATGCTGGACCGGCACGGGCGTGACATAGGCCGGGTTGACGATCTGCGAGATGAAGCTGCGGTTCTTGCCGAGGGCTTCCGCCAGTCGCTGCCGTGTGCCGGAAGGACGGTTCTCGATGACCGCGCGCAGGATCGCCTTGTACTCGGCCAAGGGCGAAGGCACGCTGGCAAGGGTTTCCAAGCCTGTCATGCGTCCGCCCCTGGCTGCGAGAGATCGACCGCGCGGATCGCTTCCTTTGCCAGCGCCAGCTGCCCGGGAGAGACCGATACCGCCCGGACGCCGGCCCGCAGCAAGGCGGCGATGGCGCGCGGATCGCCTCCCGCGTCGCCGCAGAGGCTGACCTCCCGACCCTGCTCCGCACCATGGCGCGCGACATGCGCGATCATCGCAAGCACGCCGGGATGCAGGACATCGGCATAGGCCGCGACCTCCGCCCCATCGCGCGCGGCAGCAGTCGCGTATTGCGTCAGATCGTTCGAGCCGATCGAGAAAAACGCGGCGTCGAAGCTCGCGACCGCCACGGCGGCCGCGGGAATCTCGACCATGATGCCGAGTGCGGGCGCGCCATGCGGCACGCCGTCGGCCGCAAGTTCCGAGAGAACGCCGTCCAGCAGCCCCCTCGCCTCCTCCAGTTCCCGCGCTGCCGTCACCATGGGCAGCATGATCTTGAGCGGGCCGAGGCTCGCCGCCCGGGCCAATGCGCGCAACTGGACGCGAAAAGTTCCGGGATGGCGCAGCGACAGCCTGATGCCGCGCAGGCCGAGAAAGGGATTGGTCTCGCCATCGAGCGTGTAGCCGGCGATGGGCTTGTCGCCACCGGCATCGAGCGTGCGGATCGTCACCGGCCGGCCGGCCGCCCAGTGCAGCAACCCGGCATAGGCCTCGAACTGGCGCGCCTCATCCTGCAACGCCTGCTCGACCAGAAACTCCGTGCGGGTCAGGCCGATGCCGTCGCAGGCCTCGGCCGGGAAGCCGGCGACATCGGCCATCCCCGCGACATTGACCATCACGGTAATCGGGGTCCCGTCGCGGGTCAGCGCAGGCTCGCGCTTGCGGGTTTCCGCCTGGGTCCGCACTTGGCCGAGTTCGTCTGCCCGCTGCCGCGCCGCGTCGATGCTCGCACGCGACGGTCCGGTCAGGACGAGGCCCGCCATGCCGTCGACGACGACCGTGCCGGAGACCGCCTCCCAGTCGGAGCCGATGCCGACCACCATCGGCACGCCACGCCCGCGCGCCAGCATGGCGACATGGCTGGTCGGGCTGCCGGCCCCGAGCACGATGCCGCCACCTTGCGACCAATCGATGCCGAGGAAGGCGGAGGGCGGCAGGTCCTGAGCCAGGATGACGGCGCCGGGCGGCGCATCCGTCAGCTCGGGCAAGCCGAAAAGCTGGCGCAGAACCCGGTCCCGGATATCTGCCAGATCTGCGGCGCGGGCGCGGAAATAGGCGTCGTCGGCCGCCTCATAGCCTGCGATCTCGTCCGCCAGCGCCTGGCGCCAGGCCGCGTCGGCCGGCACACCACTCTCGATTGCGGCAAAGGCCCCCTCGGTCAGGGCATCGTCCTCAAGCAGCGCCACCTGGAAGCCCACGATATCGGCGGCCTCGCCGTGAAGGCTGGCAGCCAAACCCGTGACCGCCTGGAGGGAGGCGGCAACCGCATCCGCCAGGGCCTGTCGCTCGCTTGCGACCGGCCCCGTCTTGCGCTGCATCTCGCCGACGGCGCGAAAGATCACCGCCGGGCCGAAGGCGATCCCGGTCGATGCGGCGAGGCCGGAAAGGCGGCGTTCCATCACGCCTCACTCCTCGTCGAACTTGCGTGCGACGATATCGACGAGCGCGGCCAGCGCCGCGGACGCATCGTCGCCGCTGGCCTTGAAATGCAGCACTTCACCCTTGGCCGCCTTGACGCGCATGATCTTCACCGGGCTCTTGGCATCGGTCCACGGGCCGGCCGCGCTGGTGGCCACCTCGATACGGGAGCCGAAGCGCTTGGCGGTCTGGGTAAGCTTCACCGAGGGCCGGGCATGAAGCCCGATCTTGTTGGTGAGCAGGGCGCTGGCCGTCACCTCCTGCATCCCTTCATTCCTCTCGCTACCTTGCCTCTGGCTGGCATTGGCCGACATCTCGTTCATGCCGACATCAATTCCTCGGCGGTCGCCTGCACGACCGCCAGCGGCGAGCCGCCGGACGCTTCGGTCGCGGCCATCACGGCGCCTTCCACAATGGGGGCATTACAGATGACGATGCGCTCGCGCCGCTCCTCCGGCATCATTTCCACCGCCATCTCGCTATTGGTCTCGGCCCCGCCAAGATCGACCAGGATGGCGACGCCCGCCTCCGACCATGCCTTGTCGATCGCAGCCATGATGGCGGCGACATCGGTGCCGAGGCCGCCTTCGGCATTGCCCCCGGCCGCGGCGAGCGGGACATTGTCGCCGACCATCTGGCGGACCATGTCGGCGGCGCCTTCGGCGACCTTGGCCGAGTGCGACACGATGACGATGCCGACATTCTTGCTGGCTGGCATGATTTCAGGCTCCGATGGCATTGCAGATTGCGGTGGCGAGCAGCGCCGATGAGCGTGCCCCGGGGTCCATATGGCCGACCGAACGCTCGCCCAGAAACGAGGCGCGTCCGCGAATGGCCCTGAGCGGAACCGTCGCCTCGGCCGCGTCCTTCACGACCTCGGGAAGGCGCTTCGTGAGATCGGCGCCGCCCTGAGCGAGGGCGACCTGGAGCGGCGCCAGCACGTCGAGCATGGTCTTCTGGCCGAAATCGGACTTGCCGCGTGCCTTCACGGCCTCGATAGCCGCGGCCAGCGCTCGCGCCAGATCCGCAACCGTCGGCTCTGACGGCAGCTCCTTGCCCAGCGCCATGAACAATGTGCCGTAGAGAGGCCCCGAGGCGCCGCCGACCTTCATCACCAATGTCGTGCCGATAGCCTTCAGGGCGTCGGGCAAGGGCTTTGCCGCGATCGGATCCATGTCCGCCAGCACGGCCTCGAAACCGCGCTTCATGTTCAGGCCGTGGTCACCGTCGCCAATAGCCTGATCGAGCGCCGTCAATTCATCGGCATGGCCGACGATCGCCCCGGTCATGGCCTCGATCAGCCTCTTCTTCAGCGCGCCATCCATGGTTCACCTCACCCTCTGGCCGTCGGCATCGAAGAACAGCGGCCTGAGCAGGCTCACGCTGACCTCGTCGCTGACATCCAGTCCTTCATCGGGATCGACCAGACTGACGATCTGCTGCTGGTTCACCGCGATATGCAGGTGGTTCTGGTCGCCGAGCCGCTCGATCCAGTTGACCTTGCCCGTTACCGCGCCGTTGCCCGCCTTGGCGATGGCGAGATGCTCGGTGCGCACGCCGATCGTGGTCGTGCTCGCCGGCGCCTCCAGATTGGGAAAGAGTGCGCGCGGCAGCAGGTTGATGCCGGGGCTGCCGAGCCGGGTGGCGACATAGATGTCGGCCGGGTCCTCATAGATGCTGCGCGGCGTGCCGATCTGCACGAGGCGGCCCTGGTTGATCACGCCGATCCGCGAAGCCAGCGTCATCGCTTCGGTCTGGTCATGGGTGACGTAGAGGATGGTCGCGCCCAGGTCCTGCTGGATATGCTTCAGCTCGATGCGCAATTCCGCGCGCAGCTTGGCATCGAGCGAGGAGAGCGGCTCGTCCATCAGGTAGATGGACGGGCTGCGCACCAGAGCGCGGCCGATCGCGACGCGCTGCATCTGGCCGCCGGAGAGTTGTGTCGCGCGGTTCTGCAGCTTGTCCTCGATCCTGAGCAGCTTTGCGACATGGCCGACCGCGCGCCGGATCTCGTCCTCCGGCGTGCGCCGTGTCGGCGAACGCAAGGGGAACGCGAGATTGTCGAAGACGCTCAGATGCGGATAGAGCGAATATTGCTGGAACACGAAAGTGACGTCGCGCGCCGCCGGCGGCAGCGCGGTGACGTCGACGCCGCCGATGAAGATCCGGCCGTCATCCGGGGTTTCCAGCCCGGCGACGAGGCGCAAGACTGTCGTCTTGCCAGCGCCTGTCGGCCCCAGCAGCACCACGAACTCGCCATCGGCGATGGTAAGCGACAGGTCGCTCGCGGCCTGCACCGCGCCGAACCGCTTCGAGACCTGCGTCAGCGTGACTTCAGCCATGGGTGCGCCTCGTCGTGCCGGCCTCATGCAAGGCGGAGCGAATCGCCTTCCCCGTCGCCGCATCGAACAGCGACAGCCGCTCCGGCCTGAACGAGAGACTGACGCGGTCGCCGGCGACAACCGGCATATGGGCGGGCAAGCGCGCCTTGAGCTTGCCGCGCGGGGTGGCGACCGTCACGATCTGGGTCGTGCCGAGATATTCGGTGCCGAAGATCTCGCCCGGAAGGGCGCTGCCTTGCCGGCCGGGATCGCCGATGACGATCTGCTCCGGCCGCACCCCCAGCGCCAGCGGCCCGGGCGCGTGGCTCTCGCGCAGTTCCGGCAAGGTCACGGAGGCGGCATCGATGCTGACCGAGGTCGAGCCCGCAATCGCTGCGCCGTCGAAACGAACGAAGTTCATCGCTGGCGAGCCGATGAAATCCCCGACGAACATCGAGTTCGGCCGGTCATAGATCTCCTGCGGCGAGCCGAGCTGCTCGATCACGCCATCATTCATCACCGCGATCTTGTCGGCCATCGACATGGCCTCGAGCTGGTCGTGGGTGACGTAAACCGTCGTCGCCTTCAGCCGGTCGTGTAGGGCGCGCAGCTCGCCGCACATCAGATGGCGGAACTCGGCGTCGAGCGCGCCCAATGGCTCGTCCATCATGAAGGCCTTCGGCTCGCGCACAATGGCGCGGCCGAGCGCGACCCGCTGCCGGTCGCCGCCGGAAAGGCCGGATATCGATTTGTCGAGCAGATGCTCGATGCGCAGCACGCGCGCCGCTTCCTCGACGCGCCGTCTCGTCTCGTCCCTGGGCACGCCCATCGAGACCAGCGGAAAACTGATGTTCTTGCGCACGTTCATATGCGGGTAGAGCGCAAAGAGCTGGAACACCATGGCGATGTCGCGTTCGCGCGCCCGCTTGAAGGTGACGTCCTCGCCGTCGAGCTGGATGCTGCCGGAGGATGGCAGTTCCAACCCCGCAACCATCCGCAATGTCGTGGTCTTGCCGCAGCCCGACGGACCCAGCAGGCAGAAGAAATCGCCATCCTCGACCGTGAAGCTGGTATCGCGCACCGCCATGAAGGCGCCGAACCGTTTCACCAGATTATCGACCCGGATCTCGGCCATGGCTCACTCCGGGAACTTGGTGACGAAGGTGAACATGACGACGCCGATCAGGGTCGTGACGAAGGAATAGCCGTAGAGCGCAAGCGAGAAGGGCTGCAGCAGCATCAGCACGCCGGCCGAGATCAGCACCGTCGCCAGTGTTTCCATCGGGCCGCGTCGCAGCGCCTTCGGCCAGCGCGACGCGGCCGCGCCTTCGCGCTCCCGGGGATGGCTCAGATGCCGGTTCATTTGCAGGTTCATTTGCGCACCGCCCCGAAGGTGATGCCGCGCAGGAGGTGCTTGCGCAGCAGCACGGTGAAAACCAGGATCGGTATCAGGAACAGCGTCGTTCCGGCCGCCACGGCCGGCCAATCCTGCCCGCCCTCCCCGATGATGATCGGGATAAAGGGCGGCGCGGTCTGCGCCGTGCCCGAGGTAAGCAGAACGGCGAAGGCATATTCGTTCCAGGCGAAGATCAGGCAGAAGATCGCGGTCGCGACGATGCCGGTCGTGGCCTGAGGCAGCACGACCTTGCGGAAGGCCTGCAGCCGCGTATAGCCGTCGATCATCGCCGCTTCCTCGTATTCGCGCGGGATCTCGTCGATGAAGCCCTTGAGCAGCCAGACGGCCAGCGAGACATTGACCGAGGTGTAGAGCAGGATCATTCCCAGCCGCGTGTCGGAAAGGCCGAGTTCGCGATACATCAGGAAGATCGGGATCGCGACGGCGATCGGCGGCATCATCCGTGTCGACAGGATGAAGAACAGCAGGTCGTCCTTCAGCGGCACCTTGAAACGCGAGAAGGCATAGGCCGCGCAGGTACCCAGGCCGACCGAGAGCAGCGTCGAGCCGAAGGCGATGATCAGCGAATTGACGAAGCGCGGCACGTAGTTCGACGGGCCGACGACCACCATGCTGCGCGAACGGGTGATCTCCTCGCAGGCGGAATTCGCAGGCGGGAGCGAGGCAAGGTAGTCCGCCGTCTGGCGCGAGCGCGTGTTGAACAGGTTGCAATAGCCTTCGATCGAAGGCTCGAAATGCAGGAAGGGCACGACCTTGGGTGGGTAGGAGATCGAATCGGGCGGCGTCTTGATGCTGGTCAGACCGATCCAGAGCAGCGGCACGATCGCCACCAGCGCATAGAGGGCGACGATGGTGCCGGCAAGGAGCTTGACGCGACCACTCGGCGCGACGACGGAATGGGCCGTGGAGAGAGCGCCGCTCATCGTGCCTTCACCTTGTTCAGCGCCTTCACATAGATGTTCGCCAGCCCGAACACGGCGACGAACAGGATAATTGCGAAGGCGGAGGAATAGCCGGTGCGCCAGGCCTCGAAGGCGGCGCGCTTCAGCGTGATCGAGGCGAGTTCAGTGGTCGAGCCCGGTCCGCCGGAGGTCAGAAGATTGACCATGTCGAACATCTTGAAGTTCTCGATACCGCGGAAGAGTACGGCCAGCATGATGAAGGGCAGGCACATCGGCAGCGTGATCGAGATGAATTGCCGCCAGTTGCTGGCCCGGTCGACCTCCGCTGCCTCGTAGATGTAGTCCGGGATCGAGCGCAGGCCTGCGAGGCAGATCAGCATCACGTAGGGCGTCCACATCCAGGTATCGACGATGATGATCGCCCAGGGACTCAGGGTCACATCGCCGAGCATCTGGAAGGAGGACGGCGGAATGCCGGAGAAGAACGAGACCACGTAATTGAACAGGCCGATCTGCGGCTGGTACAGGAAGGTCCAGAAATTGCCGACCACCGCCGGCGAGAGCATCATCGGGATCAGGATCAGCGTGGTCCAGAAGCCATGGCCGCGGAACTTGCGGTCGATCAGATAGGCCAGCGCGAAGCCGATGACCATCTGCAGCAGGATCGTCCAGAACACGAAATGCGCCGTCGCCTGCATGCGCTGCCAGATTTCGGGATCCGACAGGATCGTCTGGTAGTGCTCGATCCCGACATTGCGCAGCGGCGCATTGGGGCGATTGGCGCGGTAATTGGTGAAGGAGAGCTGGATCGTCCAGATCAGCGGAAACAGGTTGATCACGAGCAGGAGGATCATCGTCGGCGCGATGAAGATCCAGGCGATCGCCCTGTCGCTGAGGCCCCGGACCCGGTGGGCGATCGGGGGATAGGCTGCGCGCATCGCTGCCGCGCTCCTGATGCCGGTGACGTCGCTCGCATTCATGACTCAGCACCGTTCAAAGGCAAGGTCGGGAACTGGCTGCGCCGCCTGTGAGAGGCGCAGCCCCGGTTCGGCTGGGGGGAAAGCCCCGCTTGCGTCAGAACTTGCCGTCTTCCTTGAAGACCTTGGTCCAATCCTGGATCAGCAGGTCGAGCGCCTGTTTGGCTGTGCCCTTCTCCGCCACGACATAGTCGTGGATGCGCGCCTGCTCCGCCYGCATCAGCTGCGCGTAGGAGGGCTCGGCCCAGAAATCGACGACCTGGCCCATGGCGACGAGGAAATCGGCCGCGAAGGGCGCAGATTTGGCGAAGCCGGGATCGTTCAGCACGCCCTTGTGGCAGGTATAGCCGCCGAGCTCCCACCACTTCTTCTGCACATCGAGCGAGGCGAACCATTTGACATAGGACAGCGCCTCGGCCTGGTTCGGCGAGTAGGCGACGACCGAGAGGCCCTGCCCGCCGAGCTGCGAGCCCTTCTCCTTCTCAGGCGGATTGACGAAGAAGCCGATCTTGTCGCCGCCGACATTCGGATCCTTGTACAGGCCGGGGAAGAAGGCGAACCAGTTCATCTGCAAGGCCGCCTGCCCGGATTTGAAAGCGTCCAGACCCTCCTGCATATAGGCGTTGGAGTAGCCCGGCGGGGTGCAGCACTTGTACAGGGACTTGTAGAACTCCAGGCCCTTCACGGCGTCCTCGGAGTTGACGAAGCCGGCCATGGCGTAGGGCTTCTTCGGGTCCTCATATTTGAAGCCGAACGGATAGAGCGCGTTGGCGACGCCCATCGTGATGCCTTCCGAGCCACGCTCGGTGAAGATGGCCGCGCCATAGACCTTCTTGCCGTCGATGTCGCGGCCCTGGAAGAACTCGGCGATCTGCTTCAGCTCGGTCTGGGACTTCGGCGCCGCGAGCTCGCGGTTGTACTTCGCCTTGAATTCGGCCTGCAACTCGGGCCTGGAGAACCAGTCCTTGCGGTAGGTCCAGCCGAGCGCATCGCCCATAGCCGGCAACGCCCAGTAGTTTGGCGTGTTCTTCGGCCATTCGGCATAGCCGGTGACTGTCGCCGGCATGAAGTCGTCGATCTTGATGCCTTCCTTGGCGAAGAAATCGTTCAGCTTCACATAGTGCTTGTTCTCGGCGGAGCCACCGATCCACTGCGAGTCACCGATGATCAGGTCACAGAGCTTGCCCTTGGAATTGAGCTCGTTGAGCATGCGGTCGGCGAAATTCGGCCAGGGCACGAACTCGAACTTCATCGCGATATTGGTCTTGGCGGTGAAGTCCTTGGAGAGTTCGACCAGCGCATTGGCCGGATCCCAGGCCGCCCAGCAGAGCGTCAGCGACTTGCCCTGTGCCTGGGCCCCGGGGGCAGCAAGTGCCGCGCTCCCGGCAATGGTCGCGGCCAGCATCCATGTCCTGAATTGTGTCATGTGCTTCCCTCCCTTGGCGTGCCGTCACCAGCCGTCATTGGGGTGACGGGCGAACCTGCGCGACCGCGAAGGGCACAGCCGACGCGGGATGTTTCCTCACGCCGCCTCGGAACGAGCCGTCCAAGTTCAGCGATTTGTTTAGTGAACTCTCAATCACTAAACATGTCAAGCAACGACGACCCCGGACAACATATTGCAGTGCAACCGTTTTTATTGCGATGCACAAGTTCAGTGAACTGTTGGGCATGGCCGAGTCGAGGCCGCGCTGGACAATCTCGGTGGCGCGGTCGGTGCCGCCGTGCTTGGCACGATCATCATCAGGCGCGAGCAGTTCCACTCCAACATCATCGGCCAGGCGGTCATCGCGCGCGGCAAGACCGCGAAGCGCCAGGCCCTGGTGCTCGGCGACAGCCTCGCCATCATCGGCATCATGCTGGTCCTCGCCGCGATCGTGGTCCTGTTCGCCAGGAAGGGCCCAGGCGGCGGCGCAGCGGCCGCGCATTGAAAGGCTCGGCCCTGCCGGTTGCGATTGCGGCCAGGGTGAGAGCCTTCAGTCGGCCGCGTGGCCGGAGCCGGATTGCCGGATCGCCGCCTGCAGGGCGTCCGGCGCGACGGGCTTGTGCAGCACGCGGTATCCGGTCGCGTTCAGCTCCCGCAGCCGCTCCGGCATAGTGTCGCCGGTGACGATCAGCGCCCGGGCACGATATCCCAGTTTTTCCGCCAGGCGTTCGACGGCCTCGCTGCCGGTCAGCCCGGCCTTGAGCCGATAATCCGCGATGATCAGGTCCACCCTGCCTGCGCCCACCTTGGCATGGCGCCGGCAAAGCTCCTCGACGTCCGTCCCGGCGATGGCCTCGTGGCCCCAGGCCGTCAACAGGCTGACATTGGCGTCAAGCACCTGAGGATCATCGTCCAGGACCATGATGCGAAGACCGGGCGGGAAGGCCTGCGCCCGCGCCGGCGCCAGCCCCGAGGCCGGCGGATCGATCCGCGGAATCCGCACGGAGAATGTCGAGCCCTTGCCGGCTGTGGAGCGCAACCCGATGGGATGCTCGAGCAATGCCCCCAGGCGCCGAACGATGGCGAGACCGAGGCCAAGTCCCTGCTCGCGGTCGCGTTCCGGATTGCCGAGCTGGGTGAACTCCTCGAACACGGCCTGATGCTGCTCCTGGGGAATGCCCGGCCCGGTATCGACCACGAGAATCTCGATCGCCTCCCCGCGACGGCGACTGCCGATCAGCACGCGGCTGTCGGGGGCGTGGCGGAGCGCGTTCGACAGGAGATTGCCGAGGATGCGCCTGAGCAGTTCCGGATCGCTATCGCCCCAGGCATCGCCCGGTACCGCGCGCAGATCGATGCCGCGCTGGCGCGCCTGGGGTGCGAAGACCTCCTGCAGGTCCGCCAGCATCCTGCCGAGATGAACCGGCTGCCGTCGCACCGGAACGAGGCCGGCATCGAGTTGCGAAACGTCGATGAGGCCGTTCAGCAGCCCGCCGAGCGAGCCGATGGCCGCGTCCAGCTTGTCGGCGATCCCACTGGCTTCATGGCTTCCGACAGCGCCGCGCCGGGCGAGCGTTCCGAGCGTCGCTGCAAACAACGCGAGCGCGTGGACCGGCTGTCGCAGGTCGTGGCTCGCCGCCGCGAGGAAACGCGTCTTGGCCTTGTCGGCCGCCGTGGCGCGGTCCCGCTCGCGCTCGAGCCCGCGCACCAGCGCCAGATTCTCGAAGCGCAGGGCGACCGTCTCCTTCAGGGTACGGTAGGTGACCCGGCAGCAAAAGAGATAGGCGCCGATCAGGCAGAGCTGGAACAGGGCATAGACCGAATAGATCGACCCTTCCTGCATGAGACAGCGCAGGGCGAAAGGCAGGTGCATGGCGATCAGCAGGCCGATATAGGCCGGCGGATAGGCCGAGAGGGACGGCACCGCTCCACCCGACAAGCCGGTCAGCACGATGCAGACGAAGGCGATCAGATGCGGCTGCGTCGGTTCGAAACCGAACCAGCCGAGCGCTCCCCAGAGCAGGCTCGACAGGATCGACAGGACCGTGAAACGTCGGGCCCAGTTCGTCGCCTCGGCCTCGCCGTCAATCCGGGCGAAATAGCGCCGCGACAGCAGCAGGCGGGCTCCGGTGAGGAGATAGGTCGCGCCGATCCAGCCGATCAGCAGGCCGACCGGCACCACCTCGCGCATCACATAGGCGACGGGCCAGGGGATCACGAGATTGGCGAGCAGGATAGAGCCGGACTGGCGATAGAGGAGTTCGACCAGAGCCGCACGCAGATTGGTGCTGGTGTCAGGCGTCAGCGCCGGGACCCGCATGATTGCTCCTTCCTGCGCCGGCAAGCGCTCACCGCGCAGGGGTGATGCCGCAGGGCCCGTAGCCAGTGACGCGCGCCCAAGGAATAGTCACGCATCATGATTCCTCGCCACACGTCCAGGACGCCGGCCGCTCCAGCCGAAGAAACCGCCTGCCGCATCATTCTGGCCGACGACCATGTCCTGATCCGCGAAGGGCTGAAGCTTCTGATCGCGACGCAGCAGGACCGTACCGTCGTGGGCGAGGCCGCGGACGGCGCAAGTCTTGCCGCATTGCTGAAGGACAGGCCGGCCGAGCTTCTCGTGCTCGACCTGGGCATGCCCGGGCTGACGGGCCTGCGCTCCATCGGCGAGCTGCGCCAGGCCTATCCGCGCCTGAAGATCCTGATCCTGACGGCGAACACCGATCCGCAGATGGCCCAGGCGGCGCTGGCGGCGGGGGCCGACGGCTATGTCGTGAAGGGCAGCGATCTCGACGAGCTGTTCAACGCCCTCGCCGCCCTGCAACGGGGCCATCCCTATGTCAGCCTCCCGCTGCGTGACGCCACGCTCCAACAAGGGGCGGGCACACCGGGCGGCATCCCGTTCGATGCGACCACATCTGTTGCGCTGACGCGGCGGGAAAGTGAATTGCTGGTCCTGATCGCCGGTGGCGCCACGACCCGCGCCGTCGCCGCACGTTTTGGCATCAGCCCCCACACTGCCCGCAAGCACCGGGAGAACCTCATGCGCAAGCTCGATCTGCACAGCGCTACGGAACTTGCAGCCTATGCGGTGCGCGTCGGCCTGCCTGTCGGTTGACGCGGCACCGCACCGCCGCCAACGCTGCCGCGGTCCCCAAGTTCCCTGCCCGCCTGCCCTAGCGGGCATAGCCCGGCCGTCGCCGCGCGGGCTGTGACGGCTGCGTAGCCGCGGCCTCGTCAGCAGCAAGGCGGCAACAGAACGGCTTTAACGGACAAGGGCGACCTCGGGCGGGACCAGAAACCCGCCTGGCGAAGGATCGGGCCCCGCACTGTCGCGTCTCCGCAGGCGGCGTTCAATACGGCAGATGCCGTATTTCATCTCTTCGGCGCTGCTGCCGCGACCTGGGAGGCGGCCGATGCGCCGCCTCGACCGGCTTCGTCAGCGCAAGCCTCGCGCATGGTCGGCAAACGATCGCCCTCGCGCGGCGCCGAAATACGGCATCCGCCGTATTTCTCCGAGGCCTCGCCATCCATACAGTCCCGGCTTTCGGCGACGGCATTGGCGGCAAGCCGCGGGCTTCCGGGATCGCACGAGAACCTCATGATTGGCGGACAGAGTGATCGACCATTTGCAGCGTGCCTTGTCCCGGACCACGGCCCGTGTCGGACCGCAGTTCGCAATTGCCGTGGCGTTTTCGGCCGCCCTGTCGATCCCACTGGCCCGGGCCGACGGGGGCCAGGGCGGAGGTATGAACAGAAGCCCAGGCGGCGGGGACAGCTATAGCGGACGAGGCGGGAACGGAGGCGATTCCGGCGCCGGCGCAGGTGGCGGCGGGGCAGGCTGGAGCGGCGGCAACGGTGGAGCGGGCGACGGTGTGCCAGGGTCCGGCGGAGCCGGCGGCGTGGGCGCAGGAGCATCGGGACAAGCGGGACGCAACGGGGCCAATGGCGGCGGCGGCGGTGGCGGGGCGCACGGTTTTCTCGATGCGGGGGCGAGCTTGCCCTTCAATGCGGTTTCCGGTGGCGACGGCGGCGCTGGTGGTGCTGGCTATTCCCCCAACGGTGGGAACGATGGCGGCGGCGGCGGCGCGGGCGGTTTCGGTGCAGTGCTTGGCGCCGCGACCGGCACGATCAATGCCGCGACGACGGGCGGCAATGGCGGCACGGGGGGATCAGCTCACAACGATATCACCTATATGTACGGCCATGGCGGCAATGGTGGCTCCGGCGGTATCGGCCTGGTGTTCCTGAACAGCGGAAGCTTCGTCCTCCATGCCGCAGCAACCGGCGGCTCGGGTGGAGCCGGTGGCTCGGCTACCGGATACAACGGTCCTATTGGTGGGCACGGCGGCGCAGGCGGGGTGGGGCTGCAGTTCCTGACCGGTGGCCATGCCATGATCAATGCGTCGGTGGTCGGCGGCAACGGCGGAGCCGGCGGTACGGGTAGCAGCGGCCCCGTCATCGGCGGCGCTGGCGGCGTCGGCATCGTCGGTTCCGGGCTCAGCCTGACGCTTGGAGCGGGCGCGGCCGTGGCGGGCGGGCTCTCCGGCGACGGCTTGAGGCGCTCCGATGCGATCCAGCTGACGGGTGCGAACAACCGGGTCGAGCTGCAGGCTGGCGCGACTGTGACGGGCAACGTCTTGGCCGGCGGCGTCGCCGGCAATGTGCTCGCGCTGGGCGGCTCGAGCAATGGCAGCTTCGATGTCTCCTTGATCGGCGCGGGCGCTCAGTTTCGCGGCTTCACCGATTTCGAAAAGCGCGGCACGAGCACCTGGATACTCTCAGGATCGGGCAGCCAGTCTTGGTCGATCCAGGCCGGCACTTTGCAGGCGGGCGCATCGGGCATCTTCGGCGCGTCCTCGCAGATCACTGTGGCGTCGGCCGCGACGCTTGACCTCCATGGCTTCAACCAGTCGATCGGCACGCTTGCAGGCGCGGGCCTGGTGACGCTGGGCGCAGGGAGCCTGAGCGTGGGATCCGGCGACAGCAACTCGACCTTTGACGGCGTGATCTCGGGCGCAGGCGGCCTGACCAAGCTCGGAACGGGAACGCTGACGCTTTCGGGCACCAATACCTACGCCGGCGCGACCTCGGCCACCTCAGGCACGCTCATTGTGAACGGCTCGATTGCGAGCTCGTCCGGAGTGACGGTCGCCGCCGGCGCCACGCTTGGCGGTTCTGGAACTCTGCCGTCAACGGTCGTGAACGGCACGCTGTCGCCCGGTAATTCGCCGGGCGTGCTGAGGATCAATGGCAACCTGACGCTTGGAGCCGGCTCGACCTACATTGCCGAGATCCAGGGCGCGGTCTCGGACCGGATCGACGTCACCGGCACGGCCTCGCTCGCCGGCACGCTGCGGATCGTGCCACTCGGAGGCGCCCATCACTTCAACAGCCCCTATACGCTGCTTTCGGCTGCGGGCGGGCTCGGCGGCCAGTTCAGCCCGGTCGACATGACCGGCAGCTTTGGCGACGGCATCACCACGGGCGTGAGCTATACCGCCAACGACGTCCGGCTGACCCTGACGCCGAAGCCGCTGGCACCGATCGTGAACCCGGCACCGCAGCTCGGGGTCACGGCTCCGGCCAATGCCTATGCGATCGCCTCGGCGATCGACGGCGCGGTGGCGGGCGGCGGCGATCCCTCGTCGCTGTTCGGCATCTACAACCTGCCGGCGGCGGCGATCCCGGCTGCGGTCAACCAGCTCTCGGGCGAGATCCATACAGCCGCGCCGGCGCTGGCCGAGGTCGCGTCGGATCAGTTCCTGCGCACGATGCTCGATCCCTGGGCGGCAGGGAGATTGAACCAGGCAGGCGGATCGGGCCCCGKAACGGCCGCCTTCTCCGCCCTGGTGCGCAAGGGCGCGGATCAACCGGCCGGGCCGTCACGGCTTGATGCCCGGTCCTATTCGGTCTGGGGCGCGGGCTTCGGTTCCTATGGTCGGACCGGCGGCAACGCGGCGGTGGGCTCGAGCCGACGCAAGATCGACGACGCACATCTCGCGACGGGGGTCGATCTCCGGCTGATGCCCGGCACGGTCGCAGGCTTCGCCGTCTCCGCCGGCACGGCGCGCGCCTCGCTGCGCGGTGTGCTCGGGAAGATCGATGCAGATGTGGTCCAGGCCGGCCTCTACGGCGTCACCCAGCTCGGGCCGGTCAGGCTCGGCGCCGCGGCGAGCTATGCCCGGCTCGACAATGATATCAGCCGCGGCATTCCGGCACTCGGCTCGAGCCTGTCCTCGTCCTATGACACCACAGCCTGGAGCGGGCGCCTGCAGGCGAGCGCAACCGTGCTGAACTGGACCGGCTTTGGCTTCTCGCCGCTGGCCGCCCTCCAGGCGACGCGGGCGCAGAGTCCGGCCGTGCTCGAGAGCAACTGGGCCGGCGCCACTGCCGGCGCGCTGGCTTTGGCCAGGCGCAACGACGTCACGAGCCGCAGCGAACTCGGCCTGCAGCTCGACGCCGACACGATCCTCAATGGGGTTCCCGTCACCGGCTATGTCCGGGCGGTCTGGGCGCATTACTTTCAGCGCGATGCCGACCTGACCGCGAGCCTGGCGGGTTTTCCGGGCGCGGCCTTCAGCGCGACGGGCGCGCAAGCCGATCGCAACAGCGCGCTCGTCGCCGCCGGCCTCAACGCCAGGCTCAGCGAGCGCATCACGCTCGGCCTCAACCTCGACAGCGAACTTTCCGCGGGCAGCAACCGCCTCGGTGGTTCCGCGCAGCTCAGGGTCGGCTTCTGAGGCCAGGCTGCGCCGTACGGCGCTCCGTCCGCTTCGGACCCGGCGTCGATTCCATGTGAGTGGAGCAGATGCAGCGGATGTTGCGCCATGAGTGCCGCTCGGGCCGCGGCCGGCATGGCCCAGCCGCGACCTGCAGCCCAAGGATCGGCCCGATTTTGCCGGAACCTCAGCGCCGCAGCCTCGTTGGTTCAGCAAGCCCCCACTGTCAGGGAGACCAACAGATGATGAAGACACTTGCATTCGCTGCGGCGCTCGCCGTACTGCCCGCCTCCGTTTTCGCCCAGAGCAGCGGGCCGGTCATTCCCGACCCGGCCGGCGGCACGACCCGCGATCCGGCGCTCGGCGTCGGGACGGTCGAGGTTCCGCTGAGGCGCGATCCTGCCGGCGGCACGATGATCGACGACTCGCCGCGCTTCCGGACCTATGTGATCGAGCAGCGCCTGCCGTCCTATAGCTATGGCCGCCCGGTCGTGGTGGGAACGATCCTGCCGGATGAGGGCATCGTCTATCGCGAGGTTCCGGCCGAATATGGCGCGCCGGGCTATCGCTACACCGTGGTGAACGAGCGCGCCGTCGTGGTCGAGCCGCGCACGCGCCGCATCATTCAGGTGATCGACTGACCCTCCGCGGAGTCGCGAAGCCTGACACCCCAGACTCCGCTGGACCGAGGCCCGCTCCGGCAAGGGGCGGGGCCGATCCATGAGCCCCTCCCGCGAGACGATCTCAAAGTCACGCAGAGAGGCTGAAAAAAAATCGCAAGGCGCGGCGAACAAAGCCGCGCCCGATGCGTTGTGGCTGGGAACAGCCGGAGCCCAGTCGTGAGAAAATGCGTTCTCGTCGTCGAAGATGACACTTTCATTCGTATGGATACCGTCGATACCGTCGAGGATGCCGGCTTCGAAGCGATCGAGGCCGCAAATGCCGACGAGGCCATCAGCCAGATCGAAGCCAATCCGGCGATCGAGATCATGATCACCGATATCGAGATGCCCGGCTCGATGAATGGCGTCCGGCTTGCACATGCGGTCAGGGACCGCTGGCCGCCGGTCGAGATCATCGTGGTGTCCGGACAAGTGATGCCGGGTCGAGGCGCATTGCCCGAGCGCGCGCGCTTCATCGCCAAGCCATTCCGGCCAAGCCAGATCGAGGCAGCGTTGCGCGCTGCTGCGTAGATCACCGGACCGGGTTCGTATCCGGTCGGATGATGCGACGTCTGGGTTAGGGCCGGCTTTGCACCGAAAACCGCAATCCAGTTTTGAGGCCAACTTTCCAGGGGGCGGGATAGCCAACCGCATGGAGATGGAAGACGACAACGCGCACAGGCAGCGACCGCATATGTCGCGGCCACCGAAATCGTGTCGGGATGGAGACAACCGGGCGGCTCCGCTATGGCGGTCAGCCAGGTCTTGCTGGCTGATGAGAGCATAAATGAAACGAAGCCACCTGCCCGGGGCCTCCAGGCGAACTTTGGGCCTCGAGCCTGTCGTCGCGCTCGGCCTTGCCGGCGCGATCGCATTTTTCCTGATCAGCGGAATCGTAGCCTTTCTCAATCTGCAGGCCCTGCGCAACGGGAGCGAACGGGTCATTCAGACCCATCAGGTCATCGTCGCGCTCGAGCGATTGATGTCCCAGGCGCAAGACGCCGAAACAGGCCAGCGCGGCTTCCTCCTGACAGGCGATGAACGCTATCTCGCCCCCTACAATGCCGCCGTATCGGCGATTCCAGCCCAGCTCGACGAGATCTCGGAGCGAACCCGCGAAAATCCGTCACAGGGCCCGCGGATCGCTGCGCTGAGACGACAGGTCGGCAGCAAACTCGCAGAACTCAAGGAAACGATCGAGCTGCGGCGAGTCCAAGGGATCGACGCCGCGATGGCCGTCGTCAGCTCGGACCGCGGAAAACTGGCCATGGACGCCATCCGCTCGCAGATTGCCGCGATCTCCCAGGAAGAGGGAGAAACGCGCGCGAAGCGCCTCGTTGAAATGGCCGACGCCCAGAAGACCGCGCTGGTGAGCGGCCTCCTTTCAGGGCTGCTCGGGTTACTCCTGACGCTGACCATCGGCTTTCTGGTCCGCAGGGCAACGCTCGCCCGCAGGCAGGAGGAGTGGCTTCAATCAGGCCAGGTCGGCCTGGCCGCCGCCATGATGGGCGATCCGCAGGCCGAGCAGCTCGGAAACAGCATTCTCGCATTTCTGGCGCAGTATCTCGGCGCAGTCGCAGGAGCGCTCTTCGTCGTCGATCGCACGGTTTTCCGGCGCGCAGCGACCTATGGCATTCCCGAGGACGCCCCGATTGTCACGCAGTTCAAGCTGAGGGAAGGCTTGCTGGGCCAGGCGGCGAGCGAGAAGCGGCCCATGCTGATCGGCGAGGTTCCCGACGGCTACCTCGCCTTCGGCTCCGCCCTGGGACAGGACAAGCCGAAACATCTCGTCATCCTGCCCGCCACCGTCGACGGAACCGTCAATGCCGTGATCGAGCTTGGGTTCCTGCGCCCGGTCGACGACGGAGTCATGAAGCTGCTGCAGTTCGCCTCCAACGCGGTGGCGATCGCAGTCCGTTCGGCCAAGTATCGCGGCGAGCTCCAGGACCTGCTCGAGGAGACGCAGCGCCAATCGGAGGAATTGCAGACCCAGAGCGAGGAATTGCGCGTCTCGAACGAGGAACTGGAGGAGCAAGGCCGGGCGCTCAAGGAGTCGCAGATGCGGCTTGAGCAGCAGCAGGCCGAGCTCGAACAGACCAATTCGCAGCTGGAGGAGCAGACCCAGCAGCTGGAGACGCAGCGCGACGATCTGGAACAGGTCAATGCGGCCATGCAGGTCAAGGCGCGGGAGGTGGAGCAGGCGAGCCGCTACAAGTCGGACTTTCTTGCCAACATGTCGCACGAGCTGCGCACGCCGCTCAATTCATCGCTGATCCTGGCCAAGCTCCTGGCGGATAATCCCGACGAGAACCTGAGCGAGGAGCAGGTCAAATATGCCCAGACGATCCAGTCCTCCGGCAATGACCTGCTGAACCTGATCAACGACATCCTCGATCTTTCGAAGATCGAGGCCGGCCATGTGGAGATCAGGCCCGAAACCGTTTCCCTGGAGCGGTTGACCGGCAATCTTCGGCAGCTGTTTCAGCCCGTCGCCCAGGGCAAGACGCTGGATTTTCTGGTCGACGTGGCGGCGGACTGCCCCGCGAGCATCGAAACCGATCCGCAACGGCTGGAACAGGTTCTGAAAAATCTCCTGTCCAACGCCTTCAAGTTCACGGAACGCGGACAGGTCCGCGTCTCGATCCAGCGGGCCGGCGAAGGGCAGATCGCCCTCTCCGTATCGGACACCGGCATCGGCATCGCCGAGGAGCAGCAGCGCAGCGTCTTCGAAGCGTTTCATCAGGCCGATGGCACCATCAGCCGCAAATATGGGGGCACCGGCCTCGGCCTTTCGATCTCGCGACAGCTCGCCCACCTGCTCGGCGGCTCGATCACGCTCAAGAGCCGCGAGGGACAGGGAAGCACCTTCACCATCACCATTCCCGAAATCTATGACCCGGCGAAGGTCGGCCCCCGGGTGGCGCGCGAAACCATTCGCGCCGTGCCCACGCTCGTGAATGCGGAGGCGCCCCGGGCCGCGGTGCAGCCACGCAGGCACAAGGTGGAGGACGACCGCGACGCGCCATCCGATGCCAAGCGCGTCCTGCTCGTGATCGAGGACGACGATTCCTTCGCCGCCATCCTGCGCGATCTCACGCGCGAAATGGGATTCCGTTCGCTGGTCGCGGGAACCGCCGCGGAGGCCCTGGGGCTGGCCCGGGAGTTCATGCCGAGCGCAATCATCCTCGATGTCGGCCTGCCCGACCAGTCCGGCCTTTCCGTGCTGGACCGGCTCAAGAGCGACGTCCAGACCCGCCATATTCCGATTCACATCGTCTCGGCTGGAGATCACGCCGAAACCGCGCTCGCGCTGGGCGCGGTCGGATATGTGCTCAAGCCGGTCAAGCGCGAGCAGCTGGTCGAGGTTTTCGAGAAGCTAGAGAACAAGCTGTCCCCGCGGGTGCATCGCGTCCTCATCGTCGAGGACGACCTGGTGCAACGCGAGGCGGTCGCAAAGCTGCTGACCTCCCATGATGTCGAGACCGTGACCGCAGGGACCGCAGCCGAATGCCTCAAGCTCCTCAAGGAAGAGACATTCGATTGCATGGTGCTCGACCTGTCGCTGCCCGATGCGTCCGGCTATTCGCTGCTGGAGACGCTGAGCCAGGAGAGCGCCTACGCCTTTCCACCGGTCATCGTCTATACCGGCCGGGACCTCTCGGCGGATGACGAGCAGCGGCTCCGCCGCTACTCGAAATCGATCATCATCAAGGGTGCGAAATCGCCCGAGCGCCTGCTCGACGAGGTCAGCCTCTTCCTTCACCAGGTGGTCTCCCAACTGCCGGCCGAGCAGCAGAAGATGATCCGCAAGGCGCGAAGCAGGGATGCCCTGCTCGAGGGGCGGCGCATCCTTGTCGTCGAGGACGACGTGCGCAACGTCTATGCGCTGACCAACATCCTCGAACCCCGGGGGGCGATCGTCGAGATCGCCCGCAACGGCCGCGAGGCCCTGGAGGCGCTCGAACGATCCGAGAAGCAATCCGGCCCCAGGATCGAGCTCGTCCTCATGGACGTGATGATGCCGGTCATGGACGGGCTCACCGCCACGCGCGAGATCCGCAGGAACCCGGACCTGGTCAAGCTGCCGGTCATCGCGCTGACGGCAAAGGCCATGCCCGACGATCAGCAGCGCTGCATCGAGGCAGGGGCCAATGACTACATGGCCAAGCCCCTGGATGTCGAAAAGCTCCTGTCGCTCGTGCGGGTCTGGATGCCGCGATGAAGGAGGCGCTCGCATCCGAGGCGATCGAAGCGATTGAGATACGACTTCTCCTCGAGGCGCTATACTCGCGGTATCATTATGATTTCCGCAATTACGCGATGGCTTCGATCAAGCGCCGCCTCAAGCAGGCGCGGGACCAGCTCGGCTTCGCCAGTTTTTCGGCGTTGCAGGAGAGCCTGCTGCATGACGCGGCCGTTCTGCCGCGGCTTCTCGGATACCTGACGGTTCAGGTCAGCGAGATGTTCCGCGATCCGACCTATTTTCGCGCGATCCGGGAAAAGGTCGTGCCGCATCTGCGGACCTATCCCTCGCTCAAGGTCTGGATCGCCGGCTGCAGCGGCGGCGAGGAGCTCTATTCCCTGGTCATCCTGTTCCGGGAAGAAGGCCTGGAGGACCGCACGCTGTTCTATGCCACCGACATCAACCAGGAGGCGCTCCGTTCGGCCGAGGCTGGCGTCTTCGCCATGGAGCGGGTGCCGCTGTTCACTGAAAATCATCGCCAGTCCGGGGGAAAATCATCCCTGTCCGACTATTATCATGCCGCCTATGGCAGGGTTTCGTTCGACAAGAGTCTGCGCCGCAATGTCGTGTTTTCCGACCATAGCCTGGTGACGGACGCGGTCTTCGCCGAGATGCAGCTGATCTCGTGCCGTAACGTCCTGATCTATTTCGATCGCACCTTCCAGGACCGGGCGCTGGGCCTGTTCAAGGACTCGCTCGCACGAAAGGGCTTCCTCGGGCTCGGCGCCAAGGAGAGCCTGCGCTTCTCCGAGCATGCGGGGGCCTTCACGGATTTCGTACGCGAGGACAAGATCTATCAGAGGCGCGGCGAATGAGCGCGGACCGAGCCGAGGCCGTGGTGATCGGCGCCTCCGCAGGGGCGCTGGAGGCGCTGTCCGTGATCCTTCCCGCGCTGCCTGCCGGATTTCGATTGCCGGTGATCGTGGTCGTCCATGTGCCGCCGAACCGGCGCAGCATGCTGGCCGAGCTGTTCGACGCCAAGTGCCGGATTCCTGTTCGCGAGGCCGAAGACAAGGAACCGATCGCGGCCGGCACGATCTATTTCGCCCCGCCCGACTACCATCTCCTGGTCGAGATGGATCGGTGCCTGTCGCTGTCCAGCGACGAACCCGTGCTGTTTTCGCGCCCCTCGATCGATGTCCTGTTCGAAAGCGCGGCCGATGCCTACGGCCCTGCCCTGATCGCCATCGTACTGACTGGCGCCAATCAGGATGGTGCGAACGGGATGCAGGCCATTGTCAAAGCGGGCGGCACCGCGCTCGTTCAAAACCCGACCGGCGCCTTTGCAGCTGCGATGCCCGAAGCGGCCATCGCAGCCTGCCCCAGCGCACACATCATGACACTCGACGCCATCGCGGCGCATTTACAGGAGATTTGAGTTCGATCATGGGTCCTGTCTCATTCCTGCTGGTCGACGACCTCGAGGACAACCTCGTCTCCCTGGAAGGCCTTTTGCGGCGCGAAGGCCTCGTGCTGCTGAAGGCGCGGTCGGGCGACGAGGCGCTTGAACTGCTGCTCGAGAACGACGTCGCGTTGGCACTCGTGGACGTCCAGATGCCGGGCCTGAATGGTTTCGAACTGGCCGAACTGATGCGCGGCAACGAGCGAACCCGACGCATCCCGATCATCTTCGTCACCGCCGGCACCGCCGATGGTCGCCGCCGCTTTCGCGGCTACGAGGCCGGCGCGGTCGATTTCATCCAAAAACCGATCGAGCCCGACATCCTGCGCAGCAAGGCCGAGGTCTTCTTCGAACTGTACCGGCAGCGGCAACAGATCGCGGTACAGCGAGACGAACTGGCGGCGCAGGCCAAGGCCCTAGAAGAGGCCGGGCATCGCAAGGACGCGTTCCTGCTCACCCTGACGCAGGATATCAGCCTGCATGAGCATGCGCGGGCGCAGCAGGACGTGCTTCTGCGCGAGGTCAATCACCGCATCAAGAATCTCTTCAGCCTGACGGCAGGACTGATCTCCCTCAGTGCGAGATCGTCCAGGAACGTCCAGGAGCTCGCCGCCGATCTGACATCGCGACTGCAGGCGCTCGGTCGTGCCCACGACCTCACCCTGCCCGACCTGAGCCAGAATGGCGTCTGCGAAGCCGGGACGACGGTTCTCGCCCTGACGCGGGCGATCCTGGCGCCTCACGAGCACAGTCAGGACTCGCGCATCACGGTGACCGGTGCCGACGTGGAGCTCTCCGGTAATGTATTGTCGTCGCTGGCCCTATTGCTGCACGAGTTGACGACGAACGCCGCGAAATATGGCGCCCTGTCCACCCCTGGGGGGCGATTGACCATCGATATCAGCGCCACCGACGGCCTTCTCCATGTGAAATGGGACGAGTGCGGAGCCTCTCCCCAGGCCAGATCCGGGTTGCACGAGGGCTTCGGAGCAACGCTTKAAAAGGCACTGCTGAGGGGCATGAGCGGGGTGATTTCGCGAGAGTGGAAAGACGATGGGCTTTCCCTTTCCCTGCGAATTCCGCTGGCCAAGCTCGCGAGCTGAGGCCCCAGACGCCGAACCGATCGTCCGGGGCGCAGCGCGGATCGCTTTCAGATTGGCTCGGCCTGAAGCGTCTCGGACCAATGGCCCAGCCGATCCTTCAGAACACGATCCAGGCCGGAGACAAGTTTCTCGATATCCACCCGCTCGACGATCTCGAAGGTGAAGCTGTCGGCGCCGTGCTCCCGCCATGCCGCCTGGAGGGAGCGATGCGTGTTGGCGCCCTGGCGAAGCGTTAACGACAGGCGGTTCCAGATCGTGGCGAGATCTGGCGCGCTGCCCGCCCATTGCTGGCCGGTTGTCGCGCAGGCCACGACATAGATGCCGGGAACCGCCTTGCGCAGCTTATAGGCCGCGACGGCTGCTTTCCGCTCCTCAGATTTCACGACCCACTCTCCCCGTTGCGCCAGCTCTCCGGCTATCGCCTGGCCATCGGCACAATTTATACCCGGATTATATTTTCATCAAGATATTTACCCGGGTAATATAAACTCATCATCAGAGAGCCCGTCATCAGTGATTTTCTGTCCAAGTCCTGCACCGCCTTCCAGGGAACGAGCCGCATCGCCGCTGGCCCGCTGATCGATGTCGCGCTGGCCGTGAAGGCGGCGATGGAAGCCGATCCCGCTTCGGCCTTTCTCACCTTCGACGATGCGACCGGCGCCGTGGTCGGCCTCAATCTGCGCGGCGAAACCGCGGAGATCGTGGCGCGCCTGGCTGAGCGCGCCGAGGCGGCGGATCGCGCCGCGCGAGCGGTCCCCCGGTCCGAGGCGAGCGACGGGACGCCGGAGCGGGGCCGCGGCCGGCCGAAACTCGGCGTCGTCGCCCGGGAGGTGACATTACTGCCCCCGGCACTGGGACTGGCTGGCGATGCAGCCCGGCGGCGCGTCGCAGGCCTTGCGCAGGCTTGTGGACGACGCGAGACGCGGCGATGGCGGCCGAAGCGAAGCCCGCGCCGCGCAGACGGCGACCTACAGCTTCATCGCGGCAATGGCCGGCGACCTTCCGGGTTTCGAGGAGGCGACGCGCGCCCTGTTCGCCGGGGATCACGCGCGCTTTGCCGAGCAGAACCGGGCCTGGCCACCGGATATCCGCTCCTATGCGGAAAGCCTGATGAAGACCGGAACTGCGAGGCCGCAACAAGAGGCGCCTGGCGATGCAACCCCATCTTGAACCCAGCCAGGAGGCGGGGCGTGCCTGATCAGGCGATTTCGCGACTGGCTGTCGCGGCAGGGATATAGGGAGATGGCGTCGCTGAGGCTGGCGCGTGGGGATGAGGCAGTGGCGGGTATGTCGGAGGAGATCGAAATGGAGAGCCCGGTTTGCGAGATCACGGCGCTTTCAACCCGCGTTGTCTACCAGAACCGGTGGATGACCGTCAGGGAAGACAAGATCCAACGCAGCGACGGCTCCACGGGCATCTATGGCGTCGTCGAGAAGAGCGACTTCGCACTGGTCATCCCCGTCAATGCCGATGGCTCGCTCTGCCTTGTCGAACAGTACCGATACCCGGTGAAGGGCCGGTTCTGGGAATTCCCGCAAGGCTCCTGGGAGGGCGTCGCCACGGCCGATCCTCTCGATCTGGCGCGCGGCGAACTCGAGGAGGAGACCGGCCTCCTGGCCAGGGAGATGCACTATGTCGGGCATCTCTTCGAGTGTTACGGCTATTCGACGCAAGGCTGCCACATCTTCATCGCGCGCGATCTGCAGGCGACGGAAACGAAGCTCGATCCCGAGGAGCAGGGGCTGATCAGCCAGGCCTTTGCCCTTGAAGCCGTCATCGCCATGGTAGGGGATGGCCGGATCAAGGACGCGATGAGCATCGCAGCCCTTGGCCTCTGCCGCCTGAAGGGGCTGCTCTGACCCCGGGCGCCGAGGCGCCATCCGCCGGGGGACGCAGCCTGCCGTGCCGTGGCTGCGAGCAGCCGAAGTCGCGACATGGCGCGGCGTCCTATCCGCCACGCTGCCGAGCATCGACCTCGGGATAGTATTGCGGGGCCTCGCGCCTGTCGAACATGCCGTAGTCGCGCACGACACGCACATGGCGCAGCCTCTGTGCTCCGCGCAATGCCTGGTCCTCAAAGCGCTTCGCCGCCACCTCGTCGCGCCAGGACAGCAGCAGGATCAGGTCTCCCGGCGTCAGCACCGCGTCGAACACATCCCATGACAGCAGGCCATCGGCTTGCGGGAGCAGGCCGAGAGACGCCGCGCACTCGGCCGCGCCGGCCCCCTCGCCGCAATTCCCCGGCCTGGGGCCCGTCACCAGCGTAACGGTCGTCCCCTCGCCGGCTTGCGTCTCGTCGAGGCGCTGCTGCCGAAGCGTCTGGCCTTCCGGGATCTGCGTGTCCCGCGTGATCTCGCCGACACGCAGGTGGTAGTCGAGGAAGATGCCGGACCGACCCTTCTCCTGCGCGAAGTGGTGGCGCATCGTCGTGCGCCAGCGGACCACTGCCTTCTCGTCACGCCAGCCCGAGAGCGAGAGCAGCCAGCCCTCGCGGGTCATGCTGCGATAGCGGATATTGTCGACGAACCCGTCCACCGCCTCCAGTTCGGGCCGCAGCGATCTGGCCACGCCGAGATAGGCATCCCATTGCTCCGGCGCCGGATGCACTTCGAAGATCACAGAGAACATCGGCTTCTCCTGGGACCCCGCTCCTGGGACCGCGCTCCTCGCATCACACGGCGGCGATGCAATCCATCTCGATATCGAAGCCGCCATTCCAGGCCGKGACGTTGATGAAGATGCGGGCTGGCGGATCCCCGGGGAAGAAGCGGCGATAGACCTCGTTGACCGCGGGGAACATCTCGACCGAGGTGACGTAGACATTGACCTTCAGGACGTCGTCGAGGGAGGAGCCCGCCTTCTCGACGCAGAGCTTCCGTCTGGCGCTCGATCCCGCCCGTATAGATCTCGCCTGTCTCCGGATCGAATGGCGGCGCGCCGGATACATAGATCGTATCGCCGTGCCTGGTGACCGTCGATGTCGGCGCCTTGTACCTTTCAAGATAGCTCGCGAGCGGCTCGACACGGATGATCTGTCTCTTCACGGCCGCCACTCCCGTTGCGCTATCCGATCGAAAGCGCCGCGGCGGGCATAGGAGGCGCCGGGCACCCCCTATCTCTACTCCCAGGCGACTGCGGCCGTCATTCAGCAGCGCTACGGTCGCGGCCGATGCGTTGCGGCTTCCTCGCGCGTCGCATCGGAGTGGCATGCGACACAGAAGAAGGAGCGCATCTATTCGGCGCCGCCAATGGCAGTCTTCTCGCCCGGCTTAGGATCCGGTTTGTCGGCAGACCCCGTATCCCTGACCTCTGGATTGATCGAGACTTTGTTCAGGGAATCCTTGTCCGGCGCGCCCTGGATCGACTTCACTTTCTGTTGTTCTTCCGGCGACAGCTTGTTTCCGCGTCCATCACGCATGACGACCTCCTGTTGCTTCTCGCCGGAGAACCGCCGGGAGAGCTGGAGGTTCCTCGTAAACGGACTCCTCGCGGCAAAGAGATTGGCCGGTCGAGCGCGTCATCGGGCCGGCGTCACCTCCCAATCGACCCGATACTCATCGGACAGGGCTGGCGTCCGCCCACCGCTCACGAGATCATCGCGAGCGCTCGATCGTCCCGGCACCGCAAGGCCCGCTTCAATGCTGGATCATCGGCCCTCCCGAAAACCGCAATCCACTGCTCCAGCCGCTGCTCAGCGCGCCCAATAGGCCACGATCTTCTGGCGCTCGGCGCCCGATTGTTTCAGCTCCTCGGACTGGGCGCGCAATGTCCTGACGACGGTTTTCTCGGCCGCAGCCCAGAGATAGGTCCGTCCGTCGTCGAGCGGCTCCGAGGCCAGCAGGTCGGTGAGGCGGCTGCGATCCGTGTCGCCATCGGGACAATGGAACCAGGTCGTTGTCGCCAGGGGATGGTCCGGCAAGGGCTGCTCGTGGGTTTCATCCGCCACCTCGATGAAGACCCGGCTCGCGACATGCTCCGGCGTCTGTTCGAGAATCCGCGCGACCGCCGGCAGGCCGGTGGCATCCGCGATCAGGATCTGCCGGTCCAGCGCGTCCGGCCGGGCATAGAGCCCGCGCGGATTGTTGATCACGATCCGCTCGCCGATCTCGGCATCGCGAGCCCAGTCGCTGGCCTTGCCGCCATCATGAACCACGAGGTCGATCTCGAGTTCGCAGCGCGCGCTATCGAAGCTCCGGACAGTATAGGTGGAATAGCGGACGCGCTGGCGCTCTTCCGGGAAGACCCAGCGCCCCTCGGCATCGATCGTCGGCAGGACGAGTTCGCCGGTGCCGGGATCGGGGAAGAACAGGCGGATATATTCATCCGGGATCCCGGTCGAGCGAAAGCGCGTCAGGCCGCCGCCGGAAAAGGTCAGCCTGATCATGCCAGGCGTCAGGTAGCGGCGCGCGACCAGCGTCGCCTCGTGGAACGGATTTTCCGTCATGGATTCAACTCACCCCGGCGCATCGGACAACCAGCACCGGCGCTTCTTCCACAGGGAGACGCAGCTCGCAAGCGGCTTAGTCTTTGATTTATTTAGACTATCTCTAAACCAACATGGTTATGGAGCCTTGGTCCGGCAGCCCTGCCGCTATGCCTGGCGGCGCCTGCGGACCCCGCATTGCCATGACCTATGCCGTCGCCGACAGTCGGGGAGCCACGACGCTCATGGCTTGGCCCCAGGCAAGATGGGCTTGATCTCGAGCCGATCGAAATGCGTCACGCTGTCGGCCTTTGTCCAAAGCGCAACGCGCCCCGGCGCACTGATCGAACCGTCGCGAATGTCGATCAGTTGCTTTCCATCGAACGAAACCTGGAAGCGGTTGCCCTCGGCATGCAGGGTCAGGCTGTGCCAGTTCGAAGACGAGACCTTGACCGTCGCACCGCGCAACTCCTCGCGCCGGCCATTCCAGACCCGGTAGAAGCGCACATTGTGCTCCAGGGCGTTCGCACGGGCGACATAGTAGTTATCGGCATCGCGGAGCCGGACTGCGATGCCGGCCGCCCGATCGACCGCACCGGATATAGCCCGGAAACGGATCGCGACTTCGACATCCCCAAGGACAACGGGCATGTAGATGGCGAGTGGGAAACGATAGTCCGTCTTGTCCTGGCTGAGTTGCGCCAGAGCTCGGTCGCCCTCGGCGGAAGCGTCCATCACGACCGCCCAAGTGCCGGTCGCTCCTCCCCCCGTCCGGGCCGATGTGAACTGCGCAGGCAAGGGTCCCGGCGGCAGGGATCCGAAGGTGATCGTTTCCGCCGAGCCTTGAGCCGATGCCATCGCGAGCGGAATGGCGAGCACCAGACTGCGATAGGACCTCATGGGAGGGCTCCTTCCCAATACCCCCCTTGCGCGCGCTATGCTGCCGTCGGCTTCATCGGCGGCGGCCAACTATGCGTTTCCGCCTTCCGACGCRAAGCCCAGGCATAGAGCGCGTCATAGATGACGAAGCCGTGCTTGAGCACTTCATGGTCGTCGGGCGTCACGTCCCGTAATCCCATGGAGATCGCCAGCAACCCCGCGGATTGAGGGGTGAGATCGTGCCGATCGGTATCCGCGCCGCGCACGATCGCGGCTATCGTCACGATGGCCGGATCGCGATCGAGGCCGTGCTTCAAGACGAAGGTGTCGAAGCTGCACCCGTCGCCGACATGCGTGTATTCCACACCCGGCACATCATAGGGCGTTGCGCCCGTCTGGGCGGCCACGCTCTTCACTTGATCGGGAGCCACGAACAAGAATTCTGACTCCTTGTCGATGAAGCGGGCGATCAGCCAGGGGCAGGCAATCCGGTCGATGACGGGGCGTTCGCGAGTGACCCATTTCATGACCTCATCTCCTTCTGGTTGAGCGTGAGAGCAACGGTGGGCGCGCCAATGGCGTGCCATGCGGCGATGCCACCGGAGAGAGTGCTGGCGTCGATGCCGCGCCGTCGCAGTTCGGCGACGGCGTCGCCACTGACCTGGAACCCGTAGACGCAATAGACGACCACCGGCTTGTCCTTCGGCAGCTCGTCGGCCCAGTCGGCAATCGCCTCTGGTGCCCGGATCAGAGCGCCTGGCACCATGTCGCTGCGCTTCGCCAGATCCTCGGCGAGGCAGACGTCGAGCACGACAAGATCGTCGCCGCGGGCGATGCGGCCCCGCAGATCTTCCGGAGCGACGGCATGAGCGTTGGTTGAGACCGGCCTCGCCCAGCCCCCCTGTTGGGCGACGATGCGCCCATGACGGGCAGCGACCCGCTCCCAATGGATGTTCTTCATGAATGCGTCGACATAGGCGCCGGCCCTCGCGCCGAAATCGAGGTGATAGGCGTGCTCGTACATGTCGAGCGCCAGGATGGGCACGCCGCCGGCAAGACAGTTCGTGTGGTCAGCCGCCCATTGGATCGTCAGCCGATCATGGCGTTCCGACCAGGTGAGCAGAGTCCAGCCCGAGCCGCCGGCCTGTGCCTTGGCGCAGGCCGTGAACTGGGCCCGCCACGCGCTGACGCTTCCGAAGTCGCGTTCCAGCGCAGTGGCAAGACCACCGCCGGCATCGCCCGAACCTCCGAGTCCGTCGAAATAGATCTCGTGCAGGATCGCCGAGTTGGCGGCGACCAACTCCTCCCGCTTCAACCCATTGATGTCGAAGACCGGCGCTGCGCCCCAATCGAGCGCATCAAGCCGGCTCTCGATCGCATTCAGGCGGCGAACCGCGCCGCCATAGTTGTTCTCATAGTGGCTCGCGAGCAGGCGCTCGGACAGGCCTTCGAGCCGGGGCGGCTTGAATGGCAGCGGCATGATGTGATGCGGCATGGCGTCCTCGTTCGGCAGCACGGCGCGTCCGTGAGAGGCCGAAGGCTACGCCTGTATGAAAATTGATACAACTGTTGCACTTGACAATTTCGATGATACGGTACGCTCATGAATGATGAGGAGTCTGGGGCAGAGCATTGCTGGTTGGCCTGATTCATCTGCCGGCGGCCGTTTCCCGAGGAAACCCGGCGTCAGCAGAAGGCATCGGAGCGGTCGCGGCCAAGCGCGGACAAGCTTGAAGCGTCCCCAGAGGACGTGTGCCCCGGAGGAAACGAGAGGGAAAATGGCGATGCCTGGAGTGGCAGTGGTCTGGCGCGGTGACCGCGAGGGGCGACGCGCGGCGACACCCCAGAACAACCGCTTTCATCGCGTGTTCGAGGAACTCGCCGCGATTGGCATTCACGCGGAACCGGCGGTCTTCGATGAGGAGTTCGCGGACGAGGTCCGCGATCAACTCCTGAGGGTGGACGGCGTGCTCGTTTGGGTCGATCCGATCCATGACGGGAGGACACGCGCAGTGCTCGACCCGATACTGCGCGACGTCGCAACACGCGGCCCCTGGGTGAGTGCGCATCCCGACGTCATTCTCAAAATGGGTGTGAAGCAGGTCCTGCATCGCACGAAGCATCTCGGATGGGGCACCGACACCCATCTCTACGGATCCTACGCGGCGTTTCGCGAGGCATTCCCTGAGCAGCTGCAAACGGCCGGTCCGCGGGTGCTGAAGCAGAATCGCGGCAACGGGGGCCAGGGTGTGTGGAAGGTCGAACGGATCGATCCGCTTCCCGGTGGAGCGGCGGCGGTTCGGGTGTTGCATGCGCGACGCGGCAGCGTGCCGGAAGAACTCCCGTTGGAGGACTTCATGGCGCGTTGCGAGGCCTATTTCGCGCCCGATAGCTGCATCGTGGATCAGCCGTTCCAGCCCCGGCTGCCGGACGGCATGATCCGTTGCTACATGGGTGGCGACAAGGTCGTGGGCTTCGGCCACCAGTTCATCAAGGCGCTGATCCCACCACCGCCCGAAGGAGCGGACTCAGAAGCGGCACAGCCAGGTCCCCGGATCATGCATCCCGCCTCGGCAGAGCCGTTTCAGACGCTGAGGATCAGGATGGAAGCTGACTGGACGCCGCAGATGATGGCGGTGCTCGGTATCGAGCCCGGTTCCTTGCCGATCATCTGGGATGCCGACTTCCTCTATGGACCGCGCACGGCGTCGGGAGAAGACAGCTATGTGCTGTGCGAGATCAATGTGAGCTCCGTCTTCGCCATCCCGGACCAGGCACCGGCTGAAATTGCCCGCCTCGTTGCTGCGCGATTATCGATCAGCTCCAACCCGAGCGTCCGGCAGAGCCCAGGAGCTGCGCTGACGGTGAATTCATGAGCGGCGACGAAACCGGGACAGAGCAGCGCTGGCTGCTTCTGATCCATCAACTGCCGACCAAGCCAGCCTATTTTCGGGTGAAAATCTGGCGGCGGCTGCAAGGTATCGGTGCGGTTGCGGTCAAGAGCACAGTCTATGCGCTGCCGGCCGATGCCGAGACGCAGGAGGATTTCGAGTGGCTCTTGAAGGAGATCATCGACGGCGGCGGCGAAGCGATGGTGTGCGAGGCGCGCCTCATCGATGGCCTGTCGGACGCACAGGTCAGAGCCTTGTTCGATGCTGCGCGTGACAGCGACTACGCGGACATCGCCAAGGACGCCCGCGATCTCAGCGCTGGCCTCGACACCGAAGCGAGTGCGGAGAAGCGCGCGGACGCTCGCACGCAGCTCGGCCGCATGCGCAAGCGCCTCACCGAACTCGTATCGATCGACTTCTTCGGTGCCACCGGCCGCCTTGCCGTCGAAGGATTGCTCGCCGAGCTCGAAGCCCGGGTCACGGAGGAGAAGATCATGAGCAAGCACCCACCAAAGGGGGCAGACCCGATCGCCGAGCTCAAGGGGCGAACCTGGGCGACGCGCCGCGACGTGTATGTCGATCGCATCGCCTGCAGTTGGCTGATCCGCCGCTTCATCGACCCCGATGCCGTCATCCGCTTCGTGGCGGGCAAGGGCTATGCCCCAAAACCGGGCGAGCTGCGCTTTGACATGTTCGAAGGCGAGATCACCCATGAGGGCGATCGCTGCAGCTTCGAAGTGCTGCTGATCCGTGCCGGCATAGGCGATCCGGCACTGCAGGCCATCGCCGAGATCGTCCACGATATCGATCTCAAGGACAGCAAGTTCGGCCGCGAGGAAACGACAGGCATATCCAGCCTGATCGCCGGCGTCGCCATGGCGAACGCGGGCGATGAGGAGCGGATCGCGCAGGGCGCTGCCGTCTTCGACAACCTCTACCAGTATTTCCGCTCCAAGCGCGGATGATCGGAAGGACCGGGCCATGGCCAATCTGGACAGCTATGTCGCGACGCCGGCCTCGAAGAGCGACCGGCCGGATCATGGCATTTCCTTCGGGGACGCGGTGCGGGTCTGGGTGCGTGTGGCCGCCTTGAGTTTTGGCGGCCCGGCCGGGCAGATCGCGGTGATGCACCGGATCCTTGTCGAGGAGAAGCGCTGGATCGGCGAGACCCGGTTCCTGCATGCGCTCAACTATTGCACGCTGCTGCCCGGCCCCGAGGCGCAGCAATTGGCGATCTATATCGGCTGGCTCCTGCACAAGACCAAGGGCGGGCTGGTCGCCGGAATCCTGTTCGTGTTGCCGGGTGCGATCGCCATCATGGCGCTGAGCTGGATCTACGCGATCTTCGGCAATGTCGGAGCGGTCCAGGCGCTTTTCTTCGGCCTGAAGGCGGCGGTCCTCGCCATCGTGCTCGAGGCGGTCTCCCGGATCGGGCGACGCGCGCTCAAGAACAACGTCCTGATCGGGCTCGCCGCCGCGGCCTTTGTCGCGCTCTTCTTCTTTCAAGCGCCGTTTCCACTGGTCATTCTGGCCGCAGGGCTGATTGGCTATATCGGCGGACGCGCAGGCTTCACAGCGTTCCTGACGGGCAACGGGCACGGCAGGCTCGGCGGCACGCAGGTCGCGGATGCCGATACGGCGCTCGGCGACGAGGTTCCGGCTCACGCTCGCCCGCCACTCAGCTGGTCGCTGAAGGTCGCCGGGGTTGGTCTGCTTCTGTGGATTCTGCCGGTTCTCGGGCTGCTGGCCCTATTGGGGCCAGGCAATGTCTTCGCTGACATTGCGGTCTTCTTTTCCAAGATGGCGATGGTGACATTCGGCGGCGCCTACGCAGTGCTCGCCTATGTCGCGCAGCAGGCAGTCGAGCACTTTGGCTGGCTGAAGCCAGGCGAAATGTTGGACGGGCTCGGCATGGCCGAGACGACTCCCGGTCCGCTGATCATGGTCACCCAGTTTGTGGGCTTCATGGGGGCCTATCGGGCACCGGGTTCGCTTCATCCCCTCCTTGCCGGCACGCTCGGGGGCCTGCTCACCACCTGGGTGACCTTCGTCCCCTGCTTTCTCTGGATCTTCCTCGGCGCGCCCTTCATGGAGACGATGCGCAGCAACAAAGCCCTGTCCGCCGCCTTGTCGGCGATCACCGCGGCTGTCGTCGGCGTCATTCTCAATCTCGCGATCTGGTTTGCGCTCCACGTGCTGTTTTCAGAGCTGCGCGAGGTTCATAGGTTTGGCGTGACAGTCGACGTGCCTGAGCTCAGCTCCGTCAACATCCCGTCTCTGATCCTGACAATTGGCGCGCTGTTGGCGGTGTTTCGCTTCAAGGTCGGCATGATCGGGGTGCTGGCGGCATGCTCCGTCCTTGGGGTCCTCTTTGGATTCGTCACGGGATCGATCTAGCGGCCGGCCACGCACCTGTTCGCAGCCGACGCGGTCCTGGCGTTTGGAGCCAGGGCTGCTGGCGGCCGGCGGCTCACGCGCCACCGGAGATCTTGATGCGCATGAGAAGATGGGCCCTCCCCCTGTTCGCACTGGCAGCAGCCGGACAGATCTCGACGACATGGGCGCAGCATCGCCCCGAGCTGAAAGGCTTCAGGCGCATTCACGGCACAGCGATCGATCGCTTGATGTCGGGGAAGGAATTCAGTGACGGCGTGCACTGGCGTTACAGCTTCCAGCCCGGCGGCAACCTCACGGAATATGCGATGAGCCGCCGGCAGGATCTCCGCTGGTTCGCCAAGGGCGACGCGCTCTGCTGGCAATCAGCGCGGGGCGAGGACTGCTTCGAAGTCTGGACATCCAGCACAACATTGCAGCTTCAACCGCAAGGGCTGGGTGTGCCCTATGAGGGCAGGCTGTCGCGGCAAACGCGATAGGTCCGCCCGTGGGATGAGGTTCCCCTGCCCCCGGCTCAGAAGCGCTTGCTCGACAGGACGTCGAAGGTCTTGCCGATCGTCGCCAGGGCCTTGTCGTAATCGGCGAGCGATACACAGGCGATCAGCGCGTCGATGATGGCAAGTTGTGCGATCCGGCTAGTCATCGCCTCGGTGCGGAACTGCGTTTCGCGCGCCATCGTGTGCAGCACGATATCGGCATGGGCGAGCAGCGGCGACTTGCCGAAATTGGTGATGCAGATCGTCGTCGCGCCGGCTTCCTTGGCAAGTTTCGTGGCTGCAACCGTCTCGAGCGTGCTGCCGGAATGGGAGATGGTGATCACCGCCACGTCAGGCCCGGTCAACGAGGCGCTGATCGCCTGGACATGGGAATCGACCACGACCTTCGCCTCGATGCCGATGCGCAGCAGGCGGTAATTGGCATCCTCGGCGATCGGGGCCGCGCTGCCGATGCCGTAGAGCTCGACGCGGCGCGCCTTCAGGATCGCGGCGACCGCGGCCTCCATCGCCGTGGTGTCGAGCACCTTCATCGTGTCGTGCAGGGCCTGGAGATCGCTGCGGAAGATCTTTTCGATCACCGCACCGGTGTCGTCGGAACGGGCCAGATCCTCGTGGATGAACTGAACCGGTTGCACCAGATCGCGCGCCAGCGCGATCTTGACCTGCTGGAAGCCCCGCGCGCCGAGCTGCTGGCAGAGCGAGATGACGCTGCCCTCGCTCGCGCCGGTGCGCTCGGCCACTTCGGTGACCGACATATGCACCACCTCGGCGGCATGGGTCATGAAGAAATCGGCGATGCGGGCAGCTTTGGGCGGCAGGTTGGCGCGCAGCGCCTGCAGGCGTTCGAGTGCCCCCTCGAGACCGGGCGTGCCGGTGCCCTTGCGCCTTTCGGTGCCTGGTTCGCCGGGGGCGGCCTCGGCCGATCCGGGATTGCGATTCGACGCCGTCATGCCGGGAAGGCCAGCATGCCGGCCGGGTCACGACAAGGCGCATTCGCCGCGATGGCGGGGAAGACCCCGTCGCGAAGCTCGAAATAGCGCAGGCCAAGGCGCCGTGCGCCCTCACCATCGGTCGCCGGGTTGTCCCCAACCATCAGCACCGCATTCCTGGACAGCCCGAGCAGCGCCAGGCCGGCCTCGAACAAGGCGGGTTCCGGCTTGCCGATGATGCGGTACGGCACGGGGCCAGTGCAGGCGAGCAGCGCCGCCAGCAATGCGCCGGTCTCCGGCACCACCGCGCCATCCGGGCCGGGATGGACGAGATCGGGATTGGCAGCGACGAGCTCGGCGCCGCTGCGTACCGCATTGGCTGCAAGCATCAGGCGTTCATAGGAAAAATGCCGGTCGCGTCCGAGAAAGACGATGTCCGGCCGCTCCTGCACCGGGACAAGGCCGCGGTCGCGGGCATGGATCATCAGGCTCTTGCTGGCCATCATGGAGATGCGGGCTCGGGGCTGCCGGCGCGCGATTTCGTCGAGCGCGGTCGAGCCGGCAAGAACGATCCGGCGCGGCGCGATGACCAGGCCAAGACGCTTCAGGGCACGCGACAATTCGAGCGGCGTATGCTCGGCATCGTTGGAGACGATGACGAAACGGCCGTCCAGGCTTTCGAGAAAGGCATTGGCGCCGGGAAGCATCTGCCGGCCGCGCACCAGGGTGCCGTCGAGATCGACGAGACACCCCTGAATGCCGTGAAACGACCCCATCGCGCGAATCCAAACCCTGTCAGCAAGTGAGGCTCGTCCATGAACTGAGATAAACTCAGTGTCAAATTCAATATCGAATGAGATTATTTCATCATCCTGTCGTGAAGCGCGGCCAAGAACGAGCCCGTCGCAGCACGGGCCACGACTGAGGCCGGGCATGCAGGGCGACGTCCGGCGGCTCCAGGCAGGAGGAAGACATGCTTGAATTCCTCGTAGGCCGGCTGCTGCGCATGGGCATCACGCTTTGGGTGATCGCCTCGGTCGTCTTCCTCGCCACGCGCCTGACGGGCAACCCGATCGACTTCCTGATGCCGGAAGGGCTGGATGCCGCCTCGCGCCGCGAGATGATTGCCTATTGGGGGCTCGATCGTTCCGTCGCCGAGCAGTACTGGCTGTTCTGGCGCTCGCTTCTTTCAGGCGATTTCGGCCTGGGATTGATGGAGCGCCGGCCGGTCGCGACGATCTTCACCGAACGGCTCTGGCAGAGCGCCTCGCTCCTGGTCGCGACCCTGGCGCTGACGATCTGCATCGGCGTGCCGGCCGGTATCCTGGCTGCCGTCTGGCGCGGCCAGGGGCGCGGCAGCGCCGTGCTCTTCACGGCCTTTTTCTGCTACGCCATCCCGAATTTCGTGCTCGCCATCCTGCTGCTGCTGGTCTTCTCCTACACGCTGCACTGGCTGCCCAGCGCCGGCTCGGCCACACTCGCGCATTACGTCATGCCGACGGTCGCGCTCTCGGCCTATTTCGTCGCGGCGCTGGTCCGCTACACTCGCAACGCCATGCTCGACGTCCTCTCGCAGGACTATATGCGCACGGCCCGGGCCAAGGGGCTCGCCGAGAGCAGCATCATTCTCCATCACGGCCTGCGCAACGCGTTGATCCCGGTCATCACGGTGCTCGGCCTGCAAATCACCACGCTCGTCTCGGGAGCGGTGGTGGTCGAGACCGTCTTCGCCTGGAACGGCGTCGGCGACCTGCTGGTCGGAGCGACGCTGCGCCGCGACTATCCCGTCCTGCAATTCGGCGTCCTCGTCGTCGCCTCCGCCGTCATCGTCGTCAACCTACTGGTCGATCTCGCCTATGCGCTGGTCGATCCGCGCGTGCGCCTGGCTGGAGCCTGAGCGGTCATGACCGATACCCTCGACGCCAAAATTGCAGGTGCCAAGATCGTGCTTGCCCCGCAGCACAAGCCGCGCCGGCGCTTCGCGCGTCCGGCCGGCATGAACGCCCTGGTCGTCGCGGCCGCGCTTCTGGCGCTCGTGCTCGTCCTCCTGGCGGTGCTCGCGCCCGTGCTTGCGCCCTTCGACCCCGACCAGCAGAAACTGCTGGCGCGGCTGCGGCCCCCGCTCGGTTTCGAGCGCGCCAATCCGGCGCATTGGCTCGGCACCGATCAACTCGGCCGCGATCTGCTCTCGCGCTGTCTGTACGGCCTCAGGCTGACGCTGGCGCTCGCGCTGTTTGGAACGCTGATCGGGCTCGTCATCGGCGTCGCGCTCGGGCTCGTCGCCGGGCAACTCGGAGGCCGGGTCGATGCGCTGGTCATGGGGCTCGTCGACATCAAGCTGTCACTGCCCTTCACGCTCGTCGCGCTGCTCGTGGTTGCGCTGGCGGGAACCGATGTCGCGGTGCTGATCGGCGTGCTGGGCATCGCCTATTGGGCCCATTTCACCAGGCTTGTGCGCGCCCAGGTCCTCGGCCTGCGGGAACTGCCCTTCATCGAGGCGGCCCGAGCCGCCGGAGCGACCCGCTGGCACATCGCGACCGTCCACATGATCCCCAATATCGTCTCGCCGGTCGTGGTGATGGCGAGCCTGAACTTCTCGAACCTGATCCTGCTGGAATCCGCCCTCTCCTTCCTCGGGCTCGGCGTCCAGCCCCCCACTGCCACGCTCGGCTCCATGGTCGGCCAGGGGCGCGACTACATGGCCTCCGCACCCTGGATCGTGGTGGTGCCGGCTGCGGCGATCGTGCTCGTGAGCCTCGCCGCCATGCTGCTCGGCGATTTCCTGCGCGACCATTTCGACGTGCGCCTGCGCGAACGCTGACGCGCCGCCTCCACCTTGCCTGCCGAACCACCTTCGCTCCAACCGAAAGGGCTGAACTGATGCTCAAGACCTTGCTGAAGACCGCGCTCGCCGCCGCGCTCGCGACAACCGCCCTGACCGGGCTTGCTCGCGCCCAGGAGCTCAAGGTCGGCGTGCAGAACATGGCGCCCTGGCTCGATCCCGGCCGCGATTTCTCCAATGTCGGCTCGCAGTTCTATTTCAACGCCTTCGACCCGCTGATCGGCAAGGACGCCACCCGCGCCGAGAGCGTCTGGCAGCCGGGCATCGCCACGAGCTGGAAGCAGGTTTCTCCGACCGAGATCGAACTCAAGATCCGCCAGGGCGTGACCTTCCACAACGGCGCTCCGATGACGGTCGAGGATGTGGTCTTCTCCTTCGACCGCATCATCAACGCGAGTTTTGCGCCCTATAGCGTGCGCAAGCGCGACACGCTGCCCAACATGGCCAAGGTCGAGGCGGTCGATGCCGAGACCGTGCGGATCACCGCGACGAAGCCCGAACCGCTGTTCGACACCCTGCTCAATGTGCAGCAGGGCATGATCGTACCTAAGAAATACATCATGGCCCTGACGGGCGATCCGAACGTCGCCGAGCCGGCCGATTTCGAGGCCTTCGCGCTGAAGCCCGTCGGCACCGGCCCCTACAAGATCACCGAATTCGTGCCGAACCAGCGCCTCGTCTATGAGCGCTTCGACGGCTTCTGGGGCGAGAAGGCGCCGTTCCAGAAGGTCACGGTGCAACGCATCCCGGAACTCTCGGGCCGGTTGACGGCCTTGAAGAATGCCGAGGTCGACCTGATCACCAATGTCCCGCCGGACCAGCTCGAGCCGATCGCCTCGGACGCGAAGCTCAAGGTCGAGGGCATGCAGACGCCGCTCTTTCACGTCGTCATCTTCAATACGCAGAACCCGAAGATGGCCCATCCGAAGCTGCGCCAGGCGCTCTCCTACGCCATCGACCGCAAGACGCTGAACGAGGCGCTCTGGTTCGGCAAGGCGAAGGTGCCGACGAGCCATAGCTTCCAGCAGTTCGGCCAGCTCTACATGCCCGAGCTCGCCACCTTCGAGTACGATCCGGCCAAGGCCAAGGCCCTGCTCAAGGAAGCCGGCTATGACGGCACCCCGATCCGCTACGACGTTCAGGCCGCCTACTACACCAATGGCCTGCTCGCCGCGCAGGCGATCCAGGAGATGTGGGCCGCCATCGGCGTCAAGACCCAGCTCAACGTCACCGAGCAATGGACCGGCTCCGATCCGACCATGATGGCGCGCGCCTGGTCGAACCCGATGTATTTCCCGGATCCCGCGGGCGCCTTCGGCATCATGTGGGCTCCGACCGGCAATTCCGCCTCGGAAGGTCGCTTCAAGGCTGACGACGCCTATATCGCGCTGTGGGAGCGCTTCCGCTTCTCGACCGACCTCGGCGAGCGCAAGAAGGCCTATGCCGATCTGATGCAGGCGATCAAGAACGACCCGCCGGTGCTGCCACTCTATCAGCCCTACGAGTCATACGGCATGAAGCGCTCGCTCGCCTGGCGGCCCCTGCCCGGGCACATCCCCTATGTCCTCGACTTCCGTGCCGGCCGCGTGACGCTCGCCGCCCGCTGAACCAACCGGGAGGGGTCGGCCCGGGCCGGCCCCTCCGTTTTCGCCCTCGTCCTTCGCATCGTGAGCCCAGCCATGGCCAAGCCTCTTCGCCCCGCCTCCCTTCGCCTCGCAATCGTCGCCGATATCCATCACGGTGAGAACAGCTTCACCAAGATGGGCAGCCAGGCCCTGCCGCTCATGGCCGAGTTCCGCCGCTTCGTTGAGGACGCGAAGCCCGATGCCGTCATCGATCTCGGCGACCGCATCTCGGACCGCGACCATGCGACCGACCTGCGACTGGAGCAGGAGGTGGCGGATGCATTTTCTGCCATCGCCGCGCCGCGCTTCCATCTCTGCGGCAATCATGACCGCGATCACCTGAGCGTCGCCGAGAACGAGGCCATCCTGCGCCAGCCGCTCGGCCATCGGACCATCGATCTGGGCGATTGGCGCCTCGTGCTCTGGGCGGCGGATTCACGGATCCACCGCCCGGGCGGCTTCATCCTGACCGAGGCCGACCTGCTCTGGCTCGCCGCGACGGTCAACGCCGCCGATCGCCCGCTCGCGATCATGAGCCATGTCCCGCTTTCCGGCCACGCCCAGACCGGCAACTACTATTTCGAGCGCAATCCCGAATTCTCGACCTATCCCGGTGCCGAGCGCGCACGCGCCGTGCTGCGTCAGGCCCGGGTTCCGGTCCTCTGCCTCGCCGGGCATGTCCACTGGAACACGCTGACGATCGTCGACGGCATCCCGCATCTGACGCTGCAATCGCTGACCGAGAGCTTCACCACCATGCCGCAGCCAGCGGGCGCCTGGGGGCTGCTGGAGCTCGGCGCGACGATCGACTGGACGGTCCATGGCAATGACCCCTTCGTCGCGAAACTCGATGCCGCCGACACGCTTCGGCGCTGGATGACGCCGTTGCAGCCCTTTTCGGAGCATCCGGAACTGCGCCGCCGCCATCCTTCGCTGGCGGCGGAGTGACCGACGATACGATCGTGCCGACAGGCGACAGGCCAGACGGCCTGATCCCGTGCTAGAGAGCGGCATTGGGGGGGCGGCCATGGCACAGATTGCGAATGACACGCGCTTTTGGGACCGGGCCGCGCGGAAATACGCCGCCGGTCCGATCGCGGACATGGCAGGCTACGAGCGCACGCTGGAGCGCACGCGGCATTATCTTGGGGGCAGCGATACGGTCCTCGAATTCGGCTGCGGCACCGGCACCACGGCGCTGAGGCTCGCGCCTCATGTCGGGCGCATCGTGGCGACGGATATCTCCAGCGAGATGATCGCGATCGCCCGGGGCAAGGCCGAGGCCGCAGCTTGCGGCAATGTCGCGTTCGAGGTCGCGACGCCGGCTGCGATCTCGGAGCCTGACGCGACATTCGACGTCGCGCTGGGGTTCAATGTGCTGCATCTGATCACGGCGCGGGAGGCGGCCCTGGCCGGCGTCCATCGGCTGCTGAAGCCGGGCGGGATCTTCATCTCCAACCCTGATGCAGCGCCTCGGCAAGGCGCCCTCAGTCAGCTTTCTCAGCACGGACGAGCTCGAACGCGAGATCGCGGCCGCGGGGTTCGAGATGATCGGGCGCGAGCACCACGCCTCGCGCGGCCGGGATGCCCGGCCGTTCCTCGTGGCACGGAAGCGCTGACGCCCCGCGGAACGAAGGCCGGTCGGAACCCGGCCGCTTTCACATCTGCGGAGTTTGAGCGCCTGCCCCAGCGCGACCATCCGCAGCGGCTGACGAGCATGAGCTTCAGGTGCAGATTATAGCCGGGTCCCCCTCCCGGCCGAGCGCATCCGCGCCGCTTCAAACCTGTCGACCGCAGCCTCGCTTGCCTGGATTCGGTCGTTGGATTCTCCGCGCGTCCCGGCAGCGCGCAGGACACCGTGCCGACAACAAAACTTCTGCGCCATCCGATAATCGGAGAGGATCTCTGTCGATATCGCCGTGCATTTGAAGACCTTTTCCGGATAGCGCACGCTAATTTGGCGCCAATCCCAATGTTCTCGAAGGCAAAGGCGTTGCTTCCATGAGTCTGTTCGCTTTGATCCGCTGGCCGGTCCTGGCCATGTCGGCAGCGTTGATCTTTGCAGGTCCTCAGAAATCAGCCGCAGCCGAGACGCTGACCATCGCGCAAGGAAACGACATCCTTTCGCTCGACCCGGCCAATCACGGCAATAACAGCACCGAGTCGGCGCTGGTGAACATCTACGATTACCTGGTCAACAAGGATTTCAGCCAGGGACAACTGCGCTTCACCCCGCGTCTCGCCATCTCCTGGAGCAGCGATGACAATATCCATTGGACGGTGAAGCTGCGCGACGACGTCTACTGGCACAACGGCGACAAATTCACCGCGCAGGACGTCAAGTTCACAATCGAGCGGTCGCAGCAGGACAAGAAGCTGATCAGTTCCGGCAAGTTCCGCCGGATCAAAGCGGTCGAAGCCCCCGACGACACGACCCTGCGGATCGAAACCGACGGGCCCGATACGCTGCTGCTGCACGCCTTCGTCGGCAACGGCGCCGGCATCCTGCCCAAGGCGGCGTTCGAGAAGGCGGGCAAGGACGAGTTCTTCAAGCAGCCGGTCGGCACCGGGCCCTATGTCTTCAAGCAATGGGTCAAATCCGACCGCGTCGTCCTGGCGAAGAACCCGCGCTGGTGGGGCGGCACGCCGAAATGGGATGGCGTCCTCATCCGCTCGATTCCGGAAACCACGACGCGCGTGGCCGAGCTCCTGACCGGCGGCGTCGATATCGCCGTGAACGTTCCGCCGGAAGACATCGCGCGCCTGAATGACAACAAGGGCACGCGCGCCATCACCTTCGACATCGCGCGCAACCTCGCTTTGCATGTCCGCACCGGCAAGGACCGCGTCACGGGCGATCCGCGCGTCCGCGAGGCGATCGACCTCGCCATCGACCGCAATGCCATCGTGCAGCAGGTGCTGGAAGGGCATGGCGGGGCGACGCGCGGCTTCTTCCCGCCGGCGATCCCGGGCTTCGCCCCGGAGCTGAGCCGCGACATCCGCTTCGATCCGGAACGCGCGAAGGCGCTGCTGCGCGAGGCGGGCTACAGCGACCGCAAGCGTCCCCCCATCAAGATCAGCACGCCGAGCGGCCGCTATGTGAAGGATCGCGAGATCGTCGAGGCGGTCGCCGGCTATCTCGAGGATGCCGGCTTCCGCGCACAGGTCGAGGTGCTCGACTGGACCGTCTACAATAACAAGGTCGTCGGCGACGGTTTTGGCGAGCTCTATCTCTGGGGCATGGGCTCCTACACCGACGCCTCGACCCTCTTCGTCGACAATTTCAAGCGTCACTACGACTGGTCGGACGAGAGTTTCGAGAAGCTCGCCGCCTCCGTTCGCCAGGCGAAGAGCGAGGCCGACCGCATCGCCATCTCGCAGCAGGGCCAGCAGATCGTCGCCGAACAGCGCGTCCGCATCGGCCTGCTCTTCCCGCAATCGATCTACGGCGTCAGCGATCGCATCATCTATACCGGGCGCTTCGACGAAATGATCGCGGCCGAGGACGTCTCGCGCCCATGAGCGGACGCTCTCCCCTCAAGGCGCTGCTGCAATTCGTGCCGGTGCTCTACATCGTCTCGCTGATCGTCTTCGTGCTGGTCTATCTGACAGGCGATCCTTCGGCGCTGCTGATCCCGGAGGATGCAAGCGAAGACGATCGCCTCACGCTGGTCGCGGCGTGGGGGCTCGATCGGCCCTGGTATGTCCAATATCTCCGCTACATGGGCAATATCCTGACCGGGGATTTCGGCGTCTCCTATCGCTACGGCACCGATGCCCTGCCGGTCGTGCTCGAACGCATTCCGGCAACCCTGACGCTGACGGCGGGCGGCCTCGTCGTCGCGATCCTCATCGCCCTGCCGACCGGCATCTTCGCTGCGCTCAAGCGCAACAGCATGCCGGATTTCGCGATCTCCGCCGTGACGATCCTCGGCAAGGCGATGCCGAATTTCTGGGTCGGCATCATGCTGATCCTCGTCTTCGGCGTCTGGCTCCGGCTGGTTCCGGTCTCCGGCAGCGGCAGCTTCGCGCATCTGATCCTGCCGGCGCTGACGCTGGGCACCGGCTTTGCCGCCGAGCTGACCAAACTGATCCGGTCCAGCCTGCTGGAGGTCATGGGCCAGGACTATATCCGGACCGCCCGGGCCAAGGGCGTGCCGGAGATCCTCATCATCCTCCGCCATGGCCTGCGCAATGCGCTGATCCCGGCCCTGACCATGACCTCCCTCCATGCCATCGCGCTGCTTGGCGGGGCTCTGGTCACGGAGACGGTGTTCTCCTGGCCGGGTCTCGGCCAGCTCGTCGTGCAGGCGGTCTACACCAAGGACATGGCGGTCATCCAGATCGCCGTGTTCGTCATCACCATCATGGCTCTGACGATCAACCTGACGACGGACGCCCTCTACCGGCTGATCGATCCCCGCCTGCGGCATTGATCGACCCGAGATGAAAACGATGCAGATATCCCTCCCGCTTCCCCGTATCCCGCGCCTGCCGCGCGTGCTGCGCTCGCTTCTGTCGAACAAGGCGGGCCTCGCCGGCCTTGCCATCGTCGCCGCGATCGCCGTCACCGCGCTGCTCGCCGACCATCTCGCGCCGCTCGACCCGCTGCGGCGGAACCTTTCGCTGAAGCTGCTCCCGCCGGCCTGGCTCGAGGGCGGCAATCCGCGACATCTGCTGGGTACCGACAGCCAGGGGCGGGACCTGCTCAGCCGCATCATCTTCGGGGCGCGCACCTCGCTGACGGTCGGCCTTGCCGCCGTCGCCCTCTCCAGCCTGATCGGCCTTTCGCTCGGCCTGCTCGCGGGCATGGCGGGCGGCAGGGTCGATGCGCTGGTCATGCGCGTGATCGACGCGATGCTGGCGATCCCGACGATGCTGTTCATGCTTGTCGTCGCCCTCGTCGCGGGAACCGGGCTCGTCCCGCTCGTCGTCGTCATCGCCGCGACCAATTGGGTCGGCTGCGCGCGGATCGTCAGGGCCGATGTGCTCAGCGTGAAGGAAATGGACTATGTCGCGGCGGCGCGGTCGATCGGCGCGCGCCCGCTCGGCCTGATCCTGCGGCACATCCTGCCCAATATCCTGTCCTCCTTCGTGGTCGTCTCGACCATGAATGTCGGCACCGTCATCCTGGCGGAATCCTCCCTCAGCTTCCTCGGCTTCGGCATCCAGCCGCCCGAGATCTCCTGGGGGCAGATGCTGAGCGAGGGACGCCAGTACCTGGCGACCAGCTGGTGGGTTGCGACCTTCCCCGGCATCGCGATCACGCTGACCGTGCTCGGCGTCATCCTGCTCGGCGACTGGCTGCGCGATCATCTCGATCCGCGCCTCGATTGAGCGCAGCCCCCTCTATTCACTTTGCCAGAGAATTCCATGACCATCGTCGCCCAGAACGCACGCAAGCCCCGCAGGCTCCATCTCGGCCTGTTCCACCAGCCGATCGGCCGGCATCCGGCGGCGTGGCGGCAAGACACCGCGCAGGGCCATCCAGAGGATATCGACTGGGCGATCCGGATCGCCCGCAAGGCCGAGGAAGGACTGTTCGACATGTTCTTCGTGGCGGACAACCTGGCTGGCCCGGAGCCCGGTGCGCAGGGCAAGGCCGGTGGGCTCGAGCCCCTGACCCTTCTCTCGGCGCTGGCGGTTGCGACCTCGAAGATCGGCCTCGTCGGCACGATTTCGACCAGCTTCGCTGAGCCTTACAACGTGGCGCGGCAGCTCGCATCGCTCGACCATATCAGCCATGGCCGCGCCGGCTGGAACGTCGTCACCACCCAATCGGACCGGGCGGCCGAGAATTTCAGCCTCACTGCCCTGCCCGATCACGCCGCCCGCTATGAGCGCGCAGGGGAGTTCGTGCAGGTCGTACGCGGCCTCTGGGACAGCTGGGCCAATGATGCCCTCATCATGGACCGGAAATCCGGCACGTTCCTCGATACGCAGCGGGTGCGCCTGCTTGCGCATAAGGGCGCGCATTTTTCCGTCCGCGGGCCGCTCAACATCTCGCGGCCGCCACAGGGCCACCCCGTCATCATCCAGGCCGGCTCCTCGCGCGACGGCATCGGGCTCGCGGCCGCCGAGGCGGATCTCGCCTTCACGGCGCAGGACACGATCGCCGACTCCCACGTCTATCGCGAGGCGCTGAGCGAGGCAGCGAAAGCCGCCGGACGCAAGGCACCCAGCCTCCCGATCCTACCCGGAATCATGCCGATCGTCGGGCGGACCGATGCCGAGGCGCGCGAGAAATTCGCGGCGATGCAGGAGCATACCGACATCGCCGCCGGCATCCGGCAGCTGTCGGGGCGCTGGGGTTATGACCTGTCCGGCCATCCGCTCGACGGGCCCGTGCCGGAGCCGGGCGAACGCATCCATGGCGAGAGCCGGGTGCGCCTGCTCCTGAACAAGGCGCGCGCCGAGAACTACACGCTACGCGAACTCGCAGCGCTCGCCATCGCCTCCCATGGCCATCGCATCATCATCGGCTCGCCCCGGACGATCGCCGACGACCTGCAATCATGGTTCGAGCAGGGCGCTGCAGACGGCTTCAACCTGATCCCGGCTTCGATGCCCGACGGGCTCGACGATTTCGTCGATCTGGTGATCCCGGTCCTGCAGGAACGGGGATTGTTCCGCCGACATTACGAGGAAGCCAGCCTGCGCGAGCGCTTTGGCCTCGACCTCCCCCGGCTCGCTGCGTTCACGAACTGAGCTGCTGGCTCCGAGGCGCACTGATCGCGAGGCGGATAAATTCCTTCCGTCTCGCCCGCCGACTGTGGAACTATAGATCTCCAAATAACCCTCAGCATAGCCAAATATACTTATTGTACTGACAGTATTGATTGCGCAACCGGTTCGGATACGAATGCCATGGGCGCTTATTCCCGCTCAACGACAAATTCCGGAACCGTGCCATGACTGACTTGATCGTGCGATCTTCTCCCTTCGATGGGAAAGCAGAGGTTTTGATCGAAGGGCTTGTTGCCGAGTACGACGGCCGATACGGGGCCAATAGCAGGCCAGGCGGCGCGCGCACCGAGATCCTGCGCTACCCCCCAGAGGCCTTCGCCCCGCCTTTGGGAGATTTCCTGCTCCTGCGGCGCGGCGACGAGACCATCGCGGGCGGCGCCTTCATGAGCCATGACGACGAGACAGCCGAGCTCAAGCGCATCTGGACGCGGGACGATCTGCGGCGGCAGGGGCTGGCACGGCAGATCGTGCTCGCGCTCGAAGAGGCGGCGGCCGAGATCGGCTACACCCGGGCCTATCTCACCACCGGGTTCCGGCAGCCGGAAGCGACGGGCCTGTATCTGTCGCTCGGCTATCGGCCGCTCTTCGACACGACAGTCGACCCGACGCTCTATCGCTCCCTGCCCTTTGAAAAACATATCGGGGCGAAGGCCGGCACCGCCGGCAGCACAGCGATCTATCCCCCGGCCGCATCGCTCGACGACGCGACGGCCCGCGTCGCCATCGTCAAGGCCGAGCAGGAGGCGAAGATTGCGGCCAGGCTGGCGGCTCATCGCGCGGCGACGACACAGGTAGCAGCGGCTTGAGCGGCGCAGACGCAGTCTCGCCGGCAGCATGACGCTGCACGCCGCAGCGCCTGCCAATGAGGGGCAAGCGGCTGCCGAACATAGGCGACCGGCCACCCCGCCGGTCTTCGGTGGCATGCGCCACCTCTCCTGGGAGTGAGAGCATCATGGGAACGCAGAACGACCACTTTGCAGCGCTGGTCGGCAACACGCCGCTGCTGGAGCTGCGCCGCTTGGCCGAAAGGCTGGAGATCGCCTCCCGCGTCTTCGCGAAGATCGAGTATCTGAACCCGGCCGGCAGCATCAAAGACCGCACGGCCTGGGGCATCATTCGCGAGGCCGAGGAGAAGGGGGCGCTGAAGCCCGGACAGCTCATCGTCGATCTCACCAGCGGCAACACCGGCATCGGCCTCGCCGCCTTGGCAGCGGCGCGCGGCTACCGCTCGAAATTCTACCTTCGCAACACGATCAGCGAGGACAAGATCAGGCTGCTTCACCAATATGGCGCCGAAACCGTCCTGATCGACAACAGCGTATTCCTGGAAACCGGCGCTATCCACGCGATCATCGACCGCGTCCGCCGCGAGAATCCCGATGCGTATTACACCAACCAACGGGGAAACCCGGCAAACCCTCGCGTTCACTTCGAAACCACCGGGCCGGAGATCTGGCGCGAGACCAAGGGCGAGGTCGACATCTTCGTGGCCGCGGTCGGTACCGGCGGCACGATCTCCGGTACCGGCCGCTTCCTGAAGGCGCAGAAGCCCGGCGTGAAGGTCGTCGTCGTCGAGCCCGGCGCGGCCTCGATCCCCTCGGCGGAGACGCCCTACCCCGACAGCATCGAGGGCGTCCATAAGGTGACCGATGTCGAGGTCGCGTACCTGCCCGAGAATTTTGACGCTGCCGTCGTCGACGAGGCCATCGTGACCGACACGGCGCAGGCCCGCGCGTTCGCCCGGGCGCTGGCACAGGAGGAAGGCATCCTGGCGGGCACGTCGTCGGGAGCGGTGCTGTTTGCCGCCGCCACACTCGGCCGGCGCCCCGAAAACGCCGGCAAGACGATCGTCGCCATCGTTGCCGATAGCGGCGAACGCTATCTCAGCCCGCCCAAGCTCGGCCCCACCGTCGCGCAGACGGAAACGGCGAGCCCGCCCTCGCTCCCGGTCGCCGCTGCAGCCTACTAGGATTCGGGGCGGCGGGATTTGAGGAACCTGATTTTCGTCGCCACAGCCCCGAACAGGAACAAATCATCGCCTTTCCGCAATCAAAACGCACAGTTTGTTTCATTGATACAAATAATCATCTGAGCAATAATCTTGAACGTGAAGAGTAATCCTAACGTCTTCACCGCGGGATTTGCTGGAGTAGCTTGCGCCGCGTCAACAACGCTAAAAGCACCACGATCGCTCGTGGGCTCCTCTCTTGCTTTGGAGACGCGAATGCCCTTCCCGCTTGAACTGACAACGATCGGCCGGCAGCCCCCTTGCCGTCGAAGGCTATGATTTCGGAATTTTAGGCGGGCGCTCGTCGCTGCCGCGGACAGAACCGCGACAGCGGTCTCCCGATGCATCGGCCCTTGAAGCGGGACGCGGTCTTGCCGCTGCCCGGACGACCTCCCCCCTGGATTTCGTGATGTCTCCGATGCGCCGTTCTCCAGCGGCGCAGCGGCCGGGCGAACGCGCGAAATCGAGGCAAGCCCCCCTCCCTAGCCCTCTCCCATCCGCGAGCCGCCAACCATGTCCGACCTCACCGAATATCTCGCCCAGAAGCGCGACGCCGTGTTGCGCCGCAAGGCTCATGCCCGCACGCCGGAGGCCCGACCGCAGCGCCTGCAAGCCCGGGCCACGGCCGAAGGGCGCAGCGGCGTCCGCCGCATCCAGATCCGCGACTTCCAGGTCGTCAGCGACAGCCCGCCGGATTTTGCGGGCTATGATCTCGGCCCTAGCTCGCCGGAGCTGCTGCTCGGCGCGCTGTCCAGCTGCCTGACGCACACCTACCTGATCCAGGCGGCCGACCAGCAGATCGATCTGCGGGATGTTTCCGTCGAGGTGCAGGGCCAGCTCGATCCCCGCGCCGGCACGCCCGGTTTCGAGACGGTGCCAGTTTACCCCCACGACCTCTCCTACACGGTGCGGCTGACCACCGATGCGACCGATCTGGACGCCCTCAACGCCGCAGTCGAACGCTTCTGCCCGATCCTGAACCTGCTCCGACGCGGCACGGAGGTGCGTGGAACCGTCGAACGCATCCCGGCCAGCCGCGCCGCCGCCTGATCTTCTCACTCCCCTGCACGTGGCCGCTCACCGCAGCGGCAAAGGAGCAAACATGAGCCTTTTCACCAGCCAGCCCACCCGCCGCGCGCTCCTGCGCGGAGCCGCCGCACTCGCCGCCGCGCCGCTCGCCGGTCTCGCCGGGCATCACGCCTTCGCCCAGGCCGCACCGCTGGCGCAGCGCCAGACGATCAAGCTCGCCTGGGGCCAGACGGCCGTCTGCCAGTCGCCGATCTCGGTCGCTCTGAAGCAGGGCCTGTTCGAGAAATACAACATCGCGGTCGAGCCGGTGAATTTCAGCGGGCCGACAGATGCGCTGCTCCAGGCGATCGCCACCGGCCATGCCGATGGCGGCATCGGCATGGCGCTACGCTGGCTGAAGCCCCTCGAACAAGGTTTCGATGTCGGCCTGACCGTCGGCACCCATGGCGGCTGCATGCGACTGCTCGTCGCCGAGAATGCCGGCATCGGCAGCCTGAAGGACCTGAAGGGCAAATCCGTCGCCGTCACCGACCCGGCGAGCCCGGTACGCAACTTCTTCGCCATCCGTCTCGCCGAGATCGGCCTCGATCCGGAGAAGGATGTCAGCTGGGTGCAGTACCCGCAGGACCTGTTCGGCGAAGCGCTGAAAAAGGGCGAGGTCCAGGCGCTGGCCGGCGACGACCCGCATCTCTATCTCATCCGCGAGCGCGACAAGCTCGTCGAACTCGCCACCAATCTCGAGGGCCAATACGCCAAGTCGACCTGCTGCGTGCTCGGCCTGCGCGGCGCCCTGATCCGCGACCAGCCCCAGGTCGCAGCTGCGGTCTCCCGCGCCATCGTCGAGGCCCAGGCCTGGACCGCGGCCAACCCCGATAAGACGGCCGAGATCTTCGCCCCCTTCGTCCCGGCGAAGGTGACGCCCGAGACGGTGGCCGCGATCCTGCGCAGCCACACCCACGACCACCACTCCACCGGAGCGGCGCTGCGCGACGACGTCGCCCTGTTCACCGAACAGCTGAAGCTCGTCAACGTGATCCGCAAGAGCACCGACGCCAAGGCCTTCGCGCAGAAGATCGTGCCCAATGTCGCCGTTTGAACAGACAGGCTCCGCGGCAGCCTTCGACCGGCCGCCCCTGCAGGTCGATGGCTGGGCGCTGACACGGGGCGCCCTTGCCACGCTGGCCTGGACCGCGGTCGCCGCGTCCGTCACCCTGCTCGCGAACAGGAAGGTCGGCTTCGCCGAACCGCTCTATGTCGACCAGACCAATCTCGGCCTCGTCGCATGGGCGGTCCTGCTGGCGATCGCCACGACGATCGGCGCCGTCTGGCCGCCGCTCGGCGCGCGGCTCGGCCGGGCCGCGCCCTGGCTCGTCGTGCTCGCGCTCTTCGTCGGAATCTGGGACCTGCTGACGGCCAAGCTCGGCCTGCTTCCGGTGCCCTTCTTCGCGCCGCCCTCCGCGCTGGTCGAGGTCTATGCCGAGGACTGGCCGCGTCTGGGCGAAAGCGTGCTGCATTCGCTGCGGCTGCTCGCGCTCGGCTTCGCGTTCGGCACGCTCTCCGGCTTCGTCACCGGCGTCGCGATCGGCTGGTCGCGCGGGCTCGGCTATTGGGTCCACCCCGTGCTGCGCTTCCTCGGGCCGATCCCGTCGACCGCGCTCTTGCCGATGTCCTTCTTCTTCTTTCCCTCGAGCTTTTCGGCGGCGATCTTCCTGATCGCGCTCGCCACCTGGTTCCCGGTCACGGTGCTGACCTGGTCCGGCGTCGCCAGCGTCGACAAGGCCTATTACGACGTCGCCCGCACGCTCGGCGCCCGCCGCTCGTTCCTGATCTTCAAGGTCGCGATCCCGGCCGCCCTGCCGCATGTCTTCGTCGGCCTGTTCATGGGGCTGGGCGCCTCCTTCTCGGTGCTGGTGGCGGCCGAGATGATGGGCGTCAAATCGGGCCTCGGCTACTACCTGCAATGGGCCCAGGGCTGGGCCGCCTATGCCAACATGTATGGCGCGCTGATCGTCATGGCGCTGATTTTCTCGAGCCTGATCACGCTGCTCTTCGCCGCGCGTGACCGGCTGCTCGGCTGGCAGAAGGACGTGGTGAAATGGTAGCCGCTTCGCTCACGTTCGCTGCCGATCGCACCGCGCCGACCGCGCGGGGAGCCGATCTCGCGATCGCCGGTGTCTCGCATGCCTTCGATCTCGAAGGCCGGCCGCTGCCGGTGCTCGACGATATCGACCTCGACGTTCCCTCTCTCCATCACAGGACCCTGTTCATGTCTCGCGTCACCGGGCTCACGCTCGCCCTCTCTCTTGCGGCCTCGACCTTCGCCGCCTCGCCAGCCTTCGCCCATGCCCATCTCAGGACCGCCTCGCCGGCCGAGGGCGCGACGGTCGCCGCCCCGGCCGAGATCGTGCTCGGCTTCACCGAGGCCCTCGAGATCAAGCTCAGCAGCATCACCGTGCGCGACGCGCAGGGCCACGAGGTCCAGCTCGCGCCGGCGGAAGCCGTGGCGGGCGACGGCAAGGCGTTGAAAATCCGCCTGAAGGCGACGGCGCCGGGCCCGTACACGGTCGAATGGGCGGCGACCTCCGTCGATACCCATCGCGTCGCCGGGCAGTACCGGTTCACCGTCAGGCCCTGATGTGACTGCCTTCATCGAGGCGGCACTGCCGGCGATCCGCTGGCTCCATCTCGCCGCCTTGCTGTCCAGCCTCGGCACCGAAGCCTTTCGCCTGCTGGCGTGGGGACGACTGGGCGCCGCGCCCGAGGCTACCTCGTTGCTGCGAAGGCTGGCCCGGTTCAGCCGGGCCGGCGTCGTGCTGTCCCTTGTCAGCGGCGGCGCCTGGCTCTGGTTCCAGGGCAGCGCCATGCTGGGGAACGCCGTCGCGAGCCGGGAGGCGGCGCTCGCCATCCTCCAGACCCTCTTCGGCGGGACCTTGCTGCTGCGCCTCGCCCTGCTGGTCGTCTCGCTGTGGATGCTGCACAGCGAGGGACGCGGCCGCTGGCTCGCCCTGCCCCTTCTCGCTGCCGCCGCCTTCCTGCAAGGCGGGCTCGGCCATGGCGCAGCGACTGAGGGCTGGGTCACGATCGCCCTTGGCCTGCATGTCGTGGCTGCCGGGCTCTGGCTCGGCGCGCTGCTGCCGCTGCTCGCGACGTGTTTTCTCCTGCCCTCGCAGGCGGCTGCCATCGCACGCCGCTTCACGCCACTCGGCCTCGCCTGCGTGCTGACGCTCGCCCTCACCTCGCTGATGCAGGTGCAGGCGCTTCTCGGCACGCTGGCGGCGACGCTCGGCACGAACTACGGGCGGCTCGCCTTGCTCAAGCTCGTCCTGTTCGCGGTTCTGCTCGGGATCGCGAGCGCCAACCGCTTCCGTTTCGTACCGCAGGCGGAGGCCGGCGGGTCGATACGCGGGTTGCGTCGCTCTCTCGCCCTTGAGGCGGGGGTCGGGCTTGCCATGGTCGCGGCTGCCGCCGCGCTCGCAAGCCAGCCGCCGGGTATCCACGAACAGCCGGATTGGCCCTTGCCGCTGCGACCTATTCCGGGCCTGTGGGACGATGCCTATCTGCGCGACGGGCTCCTGCGCCTGCTCGGCCCGATCGCCATCACGGCCGCGCTCTTCATCCTAGCCGTCGTGCTGCGCAAGCTGCGCTGGCCGGCGCTCGCGGCTGGAGCCGCAGCGCTGGTCTATGTCCAGGTGCCGCCATGGCGCCCCTATGTCGTCGCCGCGGTGCCGACAAGCTTTCAGCTCTCACCGACCGGCTATTCCGCGCGCTCGATAGCGGCCAGTCGCGCGCTGTTCCAGCGCGACTGCGCGAGCTGCCATGGCCTCGACGCACGCGGCCGCGGGCCGGTCGCGGTCGCCCACGCGGTCTGGCCTCCGGACCTCTCGGCGCCGCTGATCGCGGGCCGCCCGGGCGGGGAGCTGTTCTGGTCGATCCGCCACGGCGTCGGGCCGATGCCGGCGGCGACCGGCCTCGGCGATGCCGAGATCTGGGCCTTGATCGATTTCATCCGGCTGCGCGCCGGCGCACGCATATATGACCGCTCCGAGATGCGCTTTGCCGGGGCCGCCCGCATGCCGGGTTTCGTCGCCGGCTGCCCGGAGGGCGGCATCCTGGCACCGGGCAACGGCCGGGTTCTGCGCCTGTGGATCGAGGGCACGACCGCGCAGGTCCAGGCTGACGGCGCGGTCGCCCGCTGTCCGGTCGAGGACCCGGAGCCCCTGGCCGCCGCGCTCGCGGAACTGACCGGCGGCGGGCCGCCGCCCGCGCAGGTTCTGATCGACGCCAATGGCTGGCTGCGGCGGGCCTTCAAGACCGAGAGCAGCGCCTCACCGGATATCGTCGCGACCGAACTGAAGAGCATTCGGGAGGCGCCCTACGATGGCTCCAGCCATCACTAGCGCGTGGGCGTGGGCGCCACGCGAATGCGCGGAATGCTGGCGCACCAGCCAGGGAGCGCAGCAGATCGCAACGGATCCACCAAGAGCGCCCGTACGCGACAAGCCCGACTTTCTCCGGGCAGAAGCCGCCGGTACACGGCCGGGTTGCTTGACTCCCCAATCGCAGAATGTTCCCTCTTTGTTCTCATTGAGAGAATGAAATATGCCAGACGATCAGGGGACCATCACGATCATCACCGATCAGGATATCGACGCGGTGCTCTGCGAGGCCAAGGGCGACGCGCGCGAGGCGATCCGCATGCTCCTGCATGATCTCGCAGTCCTGGCCGCCGACGCCGAGCGGCTGGTCTCGAAGGGTTTTGTGCGCGGTCGCGCGCCGTGGAAGAGGATCGGATGATGGTGACGCGCACACAGAGGCATTTCTCGCCCTATGACGCGGAGAAACTCCTCGCCCTGGTCGAGAGCGCCCGGCGCGAGATAGGGCAGTATCAGGCGACGGTACCGCTCAACTCAGCGATACACACGGCACTGAAGGCTTTCAGGGATGCCGCGACCTTGCTCGCCGATACGGCACGCGGTGATGTCGGGACGGGGCGCTCCTTGCCGTCGCACGCGAGATCAGAGCAATCGTGAGCGATACCGGCGGGCGATCGACGTCCGCCTCGCTCGGAACCTGCTGCTCTTGGGCAGGTCATGACGCAGGTTGCGCGTGGCGCAAAGATCATCGCCCTTGGAGGGATCGCGCGTCGGCGCTGGGTACGATCGATCCAGCACCACCAGAGGTTTATATTGATGCATCAGCGCTATTCGATGGCAACTCACAGTTGCGATGATAAACCGGCTGTAATCGTCGGCCAGTGACGCTTCACGATTGGTCTCGACAACCTTGTCATTTCGGTCAATTCTTTCACCGTGGGTCGTCGGATCGAGCATCCGCCTACCCGCAAGACGCAATCTTCAGAGGATGCGGCTATGGCGACGGGAAACGTGAAATGGTTCAATACTGAGAAGGGTTTTGGTTTCATTCAGCCGTCAGACGGCGGCAAGGATGTGTTTGTACACATCACAGCCGTGAAAGAGGCCGGCATGATGACTCTGACCGAAGGACAGAAGGTCGCTTTCGATTTGAAAACCGAACGCGGCAAGACAGCGGCAGGCTCCCTCCAGCTTCTCTGATCACCACCTGACGTCTTTTGCGTCGAAACGGCTTGCCACCTGACGGCACGTCCCGACATCGCATTTGCGCGGTCAGGCAGCGCTTGGAAGGCCAGGACATCCATCGATCAGGCGCGCCGGGCGGGTTTCACGCCCCGGGCAGGCTAGCCCGCGTGGGTAAGACGCTGTGGAACCGGGAACCTTGCCCTGCGAACCTTCGGTCAGCATAGCGCGATCGCTGTCGATGGAACTACGCTTGGCGACGGAGCCGGCAGGACGGCCCGGGATGCCGAATTCGAACCGCCGCTACCGCAGATTGCTTGCGAGGCTATGGCTGAACCTCACAGTTCCGGCGTGCAATGCCGTCACTCTGCCGCGCTCAGGCGCCGTTTGATCCTGCTGAAGGCGATGGGTGTGATGGCGAGATAGCGCGCGATATCCCCCTGGGAGAGGCGGCGCAACAAGCCCGGCTCGAGCATTTGCATGGCCCGAAATCGCTCTGCAGCGGAATCGCAGAGCAAGGCCTGCTCGCGCCGCGATTTGCGCTGCCTGACCCAATCCGCGAACTGGCCGTAAGCGCGCTGCAGATCCGGGTTCTCGGCGATCCGCTGCTGCAACCATGGCAGGGGAATCCGGATGATTGTCGATGGTTCGAGCGTTCGTGCGCCGAAGGCCGGCCCGTTGCCCTCTGCCGCGAACAGGCCCTGATCGGCGATGAAGCTCTTGATCCGTTCATCGCCCTCGGGCGTGACGTAGACCAGCTTGATGAGCCCTTCCGTGAGAATGAACAGATCGGCCGGCGCATTGTCCGGATCGAACAGGACATGGCCCTTGGGACAAGCCCTGGCGGTCCAGAGCCTGTCGCCCCAAAGTTTGTCCTGCAAGGCAAGTTCCCGGAGCTGACCCAGGAGTCAGCCGGCCGGAGAACCTCGCTCATCTAAACCCGGGTTCATCAGGAACGCTCGAAAGCATGGCAGGAGGATCGACGACAGACACAAAGGAGAAAAGACATCGGAATGCGTACCCCGCTTTCTCGATCCTCGAAAGTCGTTCTGACGGGCGGCACCTCGGGCATCGGAGCCGAGATGCTGGAAAAGCTCCTGTCCGCCGGGCACTCCGTCATTGTGCTGGCACGAAGCGCAAACCGGCTCGAGCCGCGCAACGGACTGGAGGCGATCGACATCGACTTGGCCGATCCTGCGGCGGTCAGGGCGGTGGCAGCCGACATCGCGGCGCGCCATGCCGATCTGAGCGTGCTCATCAACAATGCGGCGCTCCAATATCCCGTCGCCTTGACCGATCCCGATTTCGATCCCCTGCAGATGGACGCCGAAATTGCGGTCAATCTGCTGGCCCCGGCATTGCTGACCCACGCATTTCTGCCGGGTCTGAGACGGCAGGGCATCGGGACCGCGATCGTCAATATCTCCTCGGGACTGGCTCTCCTCCCGAAGCAGCGGACGGCGCTCTATTGCGCGACCAAGGCGGCGCTGCACAGCTTTTCCCAGAGCCTGCGCTACCAGCTCGAAACGGACGGGGTGGCGGTGATCGAGGCGATCCTTCCCCTGGTCGAGACCCCGATGACGGCGGGGCGCGGCAGCGGAAAGATATCGGCTCGCGATGCCGCGGAGGCGATCCTGGCGGGCGTCAGGTGTGCGCGGCCGGAAATCCATGTCGGAAAGGCGAGGCTCTTGCCGCTGATATCCAGGCTGGCGCCCGGGCTCAGTCGCAGGATGATGCGCGGCTCATGAAGGGCCTTCTGAAAGTCGCGCTTGTCCTTGCGCTCGCGTTCGCTTCAACCGCGCTCATCGTCAAATCGACAGGTCTGGTCTCCGAGCGCAGTGCGCTGGACTTCATCGAGGCCGCGAAGGAGATCAATCCGCTCTATCTGGGGGCGGGTGTCGTCCTCCTGCTGGCGATCGACCTCTTGATTGCAGTGCCCACGATGACGACGATCCTGATCGCGGGATATGCGATGGGCCCGCTCCTGGGCGGAGCCTCCGCCACCACCGGGCTGATGCTGCTGGGGCTCGGCGGATATGGGATGGGGCGCCGCTTTGGCAGACCCGTCCTCGCCAGGCTTTTCAAGGATGGCGAAAAGCTCGCGGAGATCGAGCGAGCCTTTGCGAAGAACGATCTGCTCACGCTGTTTGCGTGTCAGGCGCTACCGATCCTGCCCGAGCTCAGCTGCACCATTGCCGGAATGACCCGGATGCGGTTTCGACGTTTCCTGTTCGGCTACTGCGTCGGCGTCATACCCTTTGCCTTCATCGTCGCCTGGGCAGGTTCGAAGAGCACGCTCAGCAATCCCGCACCGGCGATCTATGCTGCGATCACCTTCAGTGTGGGACTTCTGCTCGCCTGGACACTCATCCGCAGGCGATCTACCCGCAGCGCCTGAGCCATGACGATCCCTCGGCGGGCGGGCAAAGGGCGGCGCCCCCTTTCCCGGAACCTGCTCCACCGATGCTCGTTCTCTTCCTAGAAGGAGAACAGCCATGTCCGGAGACAAGCAAACCATCATCGATCTCGAGACGCGCTTCTGGCAGTCCATGGTCGACAAGGATGCAAAGCTCGCGAAATCGATGATTGCCGAGGAATGTCTGATCACCGGCCCGATGGGGGCGATGAAGATCGACCCCGCCAAGTATGAAGCCATGACGGAAGAAGGCCGGTGGACGCTGCGGAGCTTCAAGCTCAGCGATGTCGATGTGATCATGCCGACCGACGAAGTCGCCGTCATCGCCTACAAGGTGCATCAGAAGGGCGACATGAAGGGCAAACCCATGGACATGAAATGCGCGGATAGCACGACATGGGTCAGGGACGGCCAATCCTGGAAATGCGCGCTCCACACCGAGACGATGCTGGAGAATGCCTGAGCGCGCTGGTTTGACTGCCTGGTGGCGAGCCGGTTCGTCCGATCACCGGATCGCCATGGGCGAATGCCGCATGCTGGAAGCTGCGGTCATCCGCGCTCCCGACGAGGAGCATGGCATCCGAGGCGATCACCGAGAGGCAGAACCCCGCTATACCTTGCGCGCAATTTCTCCTGCCTTCGACATCGCGTAAGAGCGAGCAGGACGGGGCTCGGTCTGCATCGCCCCAGCGAAGGATAGGATTTTGGCCTTTCTGACTGAACCGGAGCCGCCGCGCGGCCGGCCGATGGAGGTTGTCCCCGGCATCTCCCGTATCGTCGCCAATAATCCGAGCCTGATGACCTATCGTGGCACCAATACCTATCTGATCGAGGATGGCGACGGCTTCGTGGTTCTCGATCCCGGCCCCGACGATGCCGGGCATCTCGACGACATCCTGCGCGCCACGGGCGGTGCGGTTTCTGCGATCGTGCTGAGTCACACCCATTCCGACCATCTCGGCGCGACCGCCGGCCTGAAGGCCCGCACCGGCGCGAAGACATACGCCTACCATCTCAGCGCCGATGACGCCTTTATCCCCGATATCCTGCTGAAGGACGGCGACACCGCATTGGGGATGACGGCGATCCACACGCCCGGACACGCCTCCGACCATCTCTGCTTTGCCTTCCGGGACGGGATCCTGTTCAGCGCCGACCACGTCATGTCCTGGTCGAGCAGCATCGTCGCGCCGCCGGGCGGTGACATGGCCGATTACGTTGCAAGCCTACGGCTGATGCTGGCGCGCGACGACAGCCTGTATCTGCCCGGGCATGGGCCGCCGCTGCCCAATCCGCAGCCCTATGTCGCCGAGCTGCTGGAGCATCGCCTCAGGCGCGAGAACGCCATTGCCGATGCGTTGAAGGCAGGGCCGCAGGGAACCTGGGATCTCGTCGATCTGCTCTATTCGCAAACCGATCCCTGGCTGCGGCGCGCCGCGGAGCGCAATGTGGCGGCGCATCTGCTCAAGCTCAGGGATGAAGGGCGCGCAGCAGTGTCGGATGAGAAGTGGATCTCGGTCTGACGAGGTCGGGGCGTCCCGCGCCCCTCACCGCTCGATCAGGCGGCGCTCGGTGCGGGCGGCCGCCCATTCCACGAAGGTCTTCGGGCAACTCGTGGCCGCATAAAAGATGAACGGGTCGGCCTCGGCCTTGGCATTCTCCAGAAGGTGCCATTCGCCGAGATAGAAATTCGCCTCGCAGGTCTGTTCGCCATGCGTGATCGGGTCTCGGCTCTGCGTTGCCGCGCGCAAGACGTTGCGGTCGATCTCGCCGCGATAGAACTGGATGATCGGGGCTGGCCAGACAGTCATGTCGACCCCCTTGGCCGCCGAGGCGAGCCGCCCCCCTCGCCCCGAACGTGCGGAGACGATGTGCAGCCACAGGGCGGCATAGGCGTCTTCGGGCTTCAGCGTGAGAGCCCGTTCCAGGTCCTGAATGGCCTTCTTGGGCCGGCCGTCGAAGAAGGCAAGCCAGCCGCGATAGCGCAGTATGCCGGCATTGTCCGGCTCCATGGCGAGCGCCTGATCGAGCCTAGTGATCGCGTCGCGCTGCCGGCCCATGGCGTCGAAGATACCAGCCAGATCGACCAGCGCCTGGGTGCTGGATGGTTGCAGGCGAACCTGGACTTCTGCGTCTTCAAGCGCCGCGTCAAGCAAGCCGAGCGCGAGTTCAGTCTGTGCGCGCCAGCCATAGATCGCGGGCATAGGCGGCGCCGTTGTGGCGCTCGCGCGTGTGAAGAGGTCGCGCGCGGCTTCCCAGTCTCGCGCCTTGCGCCGCGCTTCGCCCACGACAAGGAAGGCGTTCTGCTCGACCTCGGGAAGACTGGCCGGGGACAGGGCCGCCTGGGTCCTGCTGACCAGCGTCAAGGCCCTCTCGCGCGCAGCCTTGTCGTTGCCGACCGCGACGGCATGGGCGAGATGGCTGCGCGGATCGCGCGGATACTGGCGAACGAGCTCGGCGGAGCGTGCGAACCATTCGGCATCGGTCTTTGGCACTTGCTCCGGCGGGATGGTCAACCGCGCCAGGGCGACGTCACCAAAGCCCGCCCGCGGAATCGAGAGGAATGTCAAGGCTGTCAGGCCGAGTGCGACTGCAAGCGCGGGGCGGGCCCAGCGCGGACGCCGCGTCCCGGCATCCCAGGACCGCAGGATCAGGGCGCCGAGCATGGCCCCGGTAAGAGCACCGCCGCCATGGCTGGCATGGTCGAGCTCTCCAGCCGCGAGCCTGCCGCCGGCGAGGAAGGTTGCGAGCAGGATCGCGACGCAGAATGCCTGCAGCCAGAGCCGGCGGGCATCGTCGGCAAGCCGGAGGCTCACCACGAGGCCCGCAGCGATCACGGCCATGATCGCGCCGGAAGCCCCTGCACCAATCAGGATTGCCGGGTTCACCAGGATCGAACCGAGAGCCCCCGCAAGCCCTCCAAGCAGGAAGATGGCGAGAAGCCAGCCCCTCCCGAGGACCGGCTGGAGGAACCAGCCGGCAAGCGCGAGAATGACGACATTGCCGATCAGATGCGCCGCGCTCCAGTGCAGGAACATGGCGAGGACCAGCCGGTACCATTGCCCGGCCTGAATGGCGAGTTCGCTGGAGACGCCGCCGAACAGCACGATGGTCACGCCGGTGACGCCAAGGCTCTGGGACCGGACATAGGTTTCGGCCAGTTCGCCGATGAAGACGAGGATGAGGAGAGCCGCCAGCGCCAGCGTCGCCCAGGGGATGGGCCGGAGACCGGCGGACAGCGCGGCTTTCCGCGAAGCGTCGCCCGAAATGCCAGTTTCTGCACCAGGAGGCTGCTCAGATGCGACCTCCCTGGCCCCGTTCACGAGGCGGAGCACGGTGGTTCCTGCGGCTTCGTCGTAGAAGGCGTCGCGACCTCGCGCGATCGCGTACAAGGCGGCGATCACCGCCATGGCGAGCGGCAAGTTGCCGAGGAAACCCAGGATGGATGCCAGATCGTTCGGAAGCGGCGCCCCTGAGCGAAGGGCCGCGAACAGCAGGATCGCCATTGCCAGAGGCGCCACGCCGGGCAGCGCGAACAGGATGTAGCGCCGGGCGAGCGCGGCGCGGATCTCTGCTGCAGCGACCGGCTCGTCCCACCGCGGCAGGACGCGCAGGGACAACAGATGGCGTCCGAGGCTCGGCACGCCGCGGATCTCCAGCAGCCACCGCATCAGCGCCAGCAGCGGCCATTGCAGGACCGACAGGTCGAAGGCCAGCGTCATCTGGTACTCAGCGCTCAGCGCATAGCTGAGCGAGGTCGTGACGCTTGAACCGGCCTCCTGCCGCGACAGCGTGTAGAGCCGGGCGGTCGGCTGCCCCAACAGCGATTTCGTGCAGATGCTCTCTGAAGTCGGCCGGAAGCCGGCCGGGATCTCGATCGTCGCGGGGCGGCCTTGCGCGGGCCGGCAGTCCGTCATGAAGCTCGAGCCGTCGATCAGCGCCCCGTTCGAGAGCGGGAACAGGACGGCCGCCAGTGCCTGGGTGACGATCATCACGACGACAAGATCGATCAGGAAGGCCAGGCCGCGGCGCAGAACGCCGCCCTTCACCCAATCCGGTGCGTCCCGCATGCCCCATCCCGATCATGGCCGCCAGCGTTGCGCTGCTTTGGTCGGCCGCAAGCTCAGGTTGTCATGAATAGGGCGCGCCGCTCAGCTTGTCACGGTCTCGCCAGGTCGGCCGGCATATGCCACGTCTACCGGCAAAGGATTGACTCCATTGCCTTTATTTCTCCGCCTTGCCCAGCAGTTGCGAGGCCGCCAGAAGCAGCGAGGTGATCACGATCATGATGGTCGAGATCGCCGCGATGGTCGGGTCGATCTGGTCGCGCAGCGCCATGAACATCGCGCGCGTCAGCGTCGAGTTGTCGCCGCCGGAGACGAAGAGCGAGACCACCACCTCGTCGAAGGAGGTCAGGAAGGAGAGCAGGGCCGAGGTGACGATGGCGAAGCCGATCTGGGGCATCGTCACCTGGAGGAAGGCCTGCGCCCGCGTCGCGCCCAGGCTGCGGGCAACGCGCTCCTGGTCGAGATCGAAGCTCTTCAGGGCCGAGCCGACGATCATCATCACGATCGGCACAGCAAGCATCGTGTGCGCGAGCACGATGCCGAGGAAGGAATTGACCATCTTGAGCTGCACGAAGGCATAGAACAGCGCGACGCCGACGAGGATGACCGGAACGATCGTCGGCGTCAGCAGCGCCAGGATCACGACCCCGCCGAAGCGCAGCCGCGAGACATGCAGCCCATAGGCCGCAAGCGTGCCGACCGGCGTCGCCACGAGCGCCGTGCAGATGCCGGCCTTGAGCGAGGTCCCCGTCGCCGCCATCCAGCTCTGCGAGGAGAAGAACGMCTCGTACCAGCGCAACGACCATTGCCGCGGCGGAAACTCCAGATACTGCGACTGAGAGAACGACATCGGGATCACGATCAGCGTCGGCAGGGCCAGGAAGGCGAGCACCAGCACCCCGAGCCCGTAGAGCCAGAGCCGCGACCGGTGCGTGATCTGCGTGTCGCTGGCGGGACGATCGAACCAGCTCATATCAATGCCCCGCGCCGAAGAGGCCCGCGCCGCGCGAGAGCCGGGCAGCCAGGACGAGCACGACGAGCGTGATCACTAGCAGCACGACACCGAGCGCACTCGCCGCCCCCCAGTTGAAGAACAGCTCGATATCGTTGGCGATGCGGTTCGAGACCATCGTCACCTTGCCGCCGCCGAGCATCGCCGGCGTCACGTAGAAGCCGAGGCAGAGCACGAAGACGAGCGCGGAGCCGGCGGCAAGACCGGGCAGCGACAGCGGAAAGAACACGGTCCAGAAGCCGTGAGCCGGGGTCGAGCCGAGGCTGGAGGCCGCCCGCAGCAGGTCGCGGTCGATCGCCCGCATCGTTCCGTAGAGCGGCAGGACGAGGAAGGGCAGCATGATATGGACCATGCCGATCAGCGTTCCCGCGACATTGTGGACGAGCTGCAGCGGCTCGCTCCAGATGCCGAGCTCCATGCCCCAGGTGTTGATCAGCCCGCGGCGCTGCAGCAGCACCAGCCAGGCATAGGTGCGCACCAGGAGCGAGGTCCAGAACGGCAGCAGCACCGCGATCATGCAGAGATTGGCGGCGCGCCGCGGCAGCTGCGACAGGAAATAGGCGAGCGGATAGCCGAGCAGGATGCAGATCGCCGTGGTCAGCAGGCTGATCTCGAAGGTCGTGCGGAAGGTCCGGCCATAGGAAGGCTCGGCCAGCATGCGCCGGTAATGCTCCAGGCTCGGTGCGCCGGCATCGTCGAGGAAAGACAGGCCGAAGAGCCAGCCGACCGGCAGCAGCACCGTGATCGTGACGAGCAGGAGCGCAGGCGCGGCCAGCGCCGCCAGCCCGAACCGCTCGCGCCAATGGTCGCGGCGCAGCGCCGCGGCATGGAAATCGTCGCCGGCCCCGCCGGCAATGTTGAGCCCGGGCGCGCTCACTTGCGCGCCCTCCCCTCGTCGCCCAGCAGGACGGTGTCGCTGACGGCGATGCCGACCGCGATCGGCGTGCCGCGTGCCGGCGGCGCGGCATCGTCGCCCCGTGTCGCCATGCGCAGGCTGACCAGGCTGCCATCGCCCAGCACGAGCTGCAGCAGCAGCGTGTCGCCCTGGTATATCGCGCTCTGGACCGTGCCCTCGAAGCGGTTCATCGCCTCGGTTTCGCTGCCGTCGAGGATGCGTAGCCGTTCCGGGCGCAGCATCATCACGCAGTTCCGCTGCCCGGCCGGGACCTTGGGCGCCTGGATGACGGCGCCGGCAGCCCGGCAGATGCCATCGGTGACCGCGACATCGAGAAACGAGGATTCGCCGATGAACTCGGCGACGAAACGGCTGCCGGGCTGGTCGTAGATCGCACGCGGCGTGTCGATCCGCGCGATCCGACCGCGATCGAGCACCGCGATGCGGTCCGACATGGTCAGGGCCTCGCGCTGGTCATGCGTGACATAGACGGTGGTGGTGCCGAGCCGGTCATGGAGCTGGCGCAGCTCGATCTGCATGCGCTCGCGCAGCTGCTTGTCGAGCGCCGAGAGCGGCTCGTCCATCAGGATGATGCGCGGCTCGAAGACGATGGCCCGGGCAAGCGCGACGCGCTGGCGCTGGCCGCCGGAGAGCTGGTTGATGCTGCGCCCGCCATAGCCGCCAAGCTGGAACATCTCCAGCGCGGCCTCGACGCGCCGGGCGATCTCGCTCGCCGGGACGCGCCTCAGCCTGAGCGGGAACCCGACATTGCGGGCGACGTCCATATGCGGAAACAAGGCGTAGTTCTGGAAGACCATGCCGATCTCGCGCTTGTGCGGCGCAAGCCGGACGACCTCGCGCTCGCCGAAGCGGATGCTGCCCTTGTCGGGCCGCAGGAAGCCGGCAATCGCCATCAGCAGGGTCGTCTTGCCCGACCCCGATGGGCCGAGCAGAGTCAGGAACTCGCCGGGCCTGACGTCGAGATCGACATCGTCGAGCACCGAGACGGCGCCATAGGCCTTGCTCAAGCGCCGCACTGCGATCGGCAGCGCCCTGCCTGCGGGTGAGACGAGCGGGGCTGCCGCGATGGCAGCCTCCCGCTCGCCGGGATCAGCCGCCAGTCTCATTCGGTCAGCATGTTCTGGTAGGCCGCCGAGGCCTGGGTCTCGAACTTGGTGTACCAGTCGAGGTCGATCGGCACCTGCTTGGCGGCATTGTCGGGATGCGACGGCAGTGATTTGGCATAGGCCGCCTCGATCGTGCCGAGGTCGTAGGCTTTCTTGTTGGTCGGCCCGTAGGTGATGTATTTGGTGAATTCGGCCTGGTATTGCGGCTTGCTGATCTCGGCCAGGAACTTCATCGCCAGGTCCTTGTTCGGCGCCCCCTTGGCGATGGCGAAGCAGTCATAGTCGAGCAGCGCCTGGTTGAAGGTGTAGGCGACCTTGGCACCGTCCTTGGCGGCGACGTCGAAGCGCCCGTTCCAGCCGGTGATCATGTCGACCTCGCCATCCTTCATCAGCTGGGCGTGCTGGGCGCCAGAACTCCACCAGACCGCGATATGCGGCTTCAGCTCGCGGATCTTCTTGATCGCGCGCTCGATGCCGCCGGGCTGCGACAGGACCTCGTAGACCTTTTCCGGCGGCACGCCGTCGGCCATCAGGGCGGGCTCGAGCGCACCCGCCACGCCCTTGCGATAGGAGCGCTTGCCCGGGAATGTCTTGACGTCCCAGAAATCGGCCCAGCTCTGCGGGCCCTTCTCGCGGTAGGTCTTGGTGTTCCAGGCCAGAACCGTGGAAAAGACGTCGCCGCCGACGCAGTAATCCTGCGCGGTGCCAGGCACGAAGCTCGAGGTGTCGATGACCTTGTAGTCGAGCTTTTCGAGAATGCCCTCGGAGCCCGCGCGCGCCGCGCTGCCGGAGCCGCTGGCGACGACATCCCAGGTCACGGCGCCGGCCTTCACCTTGAGGCGCAGGTCGGCGATGCTGCTATAGGTCTCTTCCTTGAGCTTAATGCCCAGCGCCTTGGCGGCAGGCACGAACAGCGCCTTGCTCTGCGCCTCCTGATAGGAGCCGCCGAAGGACACGACGGTGAGCTCCTGCGCCAGGGCCGGCATCGCTCCGGCCAGGCTCAGGAGAAGGACGAGGGTCGATCGCGACGGCAGGATCGGCGGGCACTGCATGTCATATCTCCTGAGCTGAGGGGCACATGTCCAGCGGCAGTCGCGCAGTCGCTGTAGCGACCCAGCTTCCCACCATTGAGAGCGTGCAGAGTTTGTTGAAATTGGTCTGGCCAGAAGGTCCATTCTGAGAATTGGGGAAGGCCAATCCGCAGAGACGATCCTGCTGGCTCATCGGGCCAGGCGATCGCGCCAGCGGTAATAGAAGACCGATGGTGCGAGGAACCAGGGATTGCCGCTGTAGAAGGGCCGCGTCGGGAATGGCAGGTCGTCGAGCGCCGTCTTGCCTTCGGCCAGGCCAAGCACCTGCTGGCCGAGCCGCATGCCGAAATAGCTCGCCGTGCCGACGCCCGCCCCGCAATAGCCCATGGCGTAGTAGAGCCCGTCATGGCGGCCGACATGCATCAGCTCGTCGAAGGTATAGGCGACGAAGCCGCACCAGGAATGGCTGATCCGTGTCTGCGCCAGCTCGGGGAAGATCGCGCTCATGTCGGCATGGAGTTTGGGCCCGCTGCGCCGCGGATCCGTCTCGCTCAGGGAGACGCGGCCGCCGAACAGGATGCGCCGCCGATCGGGCGAGGCGCGGTAGTAATAGACGACCTTGCGGGTATCGCTGACGATGCGGTTGCGCGGGATCAGCTTGTCCATCAGCGCCGGCTCCAGCGGCTCGGTCGCGATGATGTAGCTGCCGATCGGGATGACGCGGCGGCGCAGCCAGCCGGTCGCCGGCCCGGTATAGCCGTTGGTGGCGACGATGACGTCGCGCGCCCGGATCGTGCCGCGCGGCGTCTCGACCAGGAAGTCCTTGCCCTGGCGGGTGATCGCGGTCGCCGGACAGAACGGTACGAGTTCGGCGCCGGCCGCGAGGACGCGCTCCAGCAGGCCCTGGTGATAGCGCGCCGGGTTGACCGAGGCATGGCCGGCATAGACCACGCCGCCATGGTAGAGGTCCGAGCCGATCTCGTCGCGCTGCTCGGCGCGCGGCACGACATGACAGGGCACTTCGAGACCCTTGGTCTGGTTGTCGACGCGCTGCGCCAGCATCTCGTACTGGCCCGGCGAGTGGGCGGCGTGAAAGCGCCCGACCACGCCGAAATCGCAGTCGATCGCCTCCTCGCGCACGAACTCGGCTATCCAGCGCAGCGAGCGATGGCCTTCCTGCAGAATGGCAAAGGCCCGCTTCTCGCCGTGACGGCGCGCCAGGGCCGCGAGGCCGGGCTTGATGCTGGTCGAGATCTGGCCGCCATTGCGGGTGCTGCAGCCGAAGCCGGCCGCCTCCGCATCGAGCACCACCGTGCTGCGCCCGCCCCTGGCGGTCTGGAGCGCGGCATGCAGGCCGGTATAGCCGGAGCCGACAACCACGACATCGGCCTGTTTCGGCGGCTCCGAGCGAGGCAATTCCGGCCGCGGGACTCCGTCCCACCAATAGGGTGCCGCCTTGAAATCGGCGGTAAACAGCTCAGTCGACATTCCGTCGTTTCCCCCCGGGCCCGTTCAGAGCCGCGCCACAACACTCTTGAGCTTGCAGTAGCTGCGCAAGCCCGCCATGCCCTTGGCCCGGCCAAAGCCGGATTTACGGTTACCGCCGAAGGGCATGGCGATGCCGCCGGCGAAGAACTCGTTGATGTAGACCTGGCCGGCGTCGACCGCGCGCGCGAAGCGCCAGGCGTTGGAATGGTCACGGGTGTAGATGCCGGCGACCAGCGCATAGGGGGTTGCGTTGGCGGCCGCGATGGCCTCCTCCAGATCCGCGACGATCTGCACGGTCAGGACAGGGCCGAAGATCTCCTCCTGCACCAGCGGGTCGTCCGGGCCAAGAGCAAGAATGATGGTCGGGCGATAGAACCAGCCGCCGCCGCATTCGCCTGCGGGAACGATGCCGCCGCCGATCAGGATGCGGTTGCCGGCCGTACGCGCCCGCTCGACATGGGCCTCGATGCGCGCGAGCTGCTGCAGCGAATTGATCGGCCCGATGCCGGCATCGCTGAAGCCATGGCCGAGCTGCATCGCTGAAACGCGTGCGACGAGCCGGTCGAGAACCTCGCCCGCGATCGGCGCCTCCAGGATCAGCCGCGAGCCGGCCGAGCAGATCTGGCCGGCATTCTCGTAGATCGCGCCGAGCACACCCTCGACCGCCGGCCCGATCTCGCAATCGGCCATCAGCGCGACGGGGGATTTGCCGCCGAGTTCGAGCGCCAGCCGCGTGACATGCCCGGCCGCCGCCCGCATCACGCGCTGGCCGGTCGCGACCGAACCGGTGAAGGTGATGTGGTCAATGCCGGGATGGGCGACGAGTGCTGCGCCCGCCTCCGCTCCCGTGCCGGCGACGACATTGAGCACGCCGTCGGGCAGGCCGGCCTCATGCAGCAGTTCCGCCAGCATCAGCGTGGTGAACGGCGTCTGCTCGGCCGGCTTGACGACGAGGGTGCAGCCGGCGGCGAGCGCTGGCGCGATGCCGCGCGTGGCCGTCGAGAGCGGATAGTTCCACGGCACGATCTGCGCGACGACGCCGACCGGTTCCTCGATCGTCACCCCGAGGTAGTCCGGGCCGAGCGGCACGCTGTCGCCATGCAGCTTGTCGGCGGCCCCCGCATAATAGGCGAAGGCACGGATGACGCCGCCGACATCGCCCTCGGATTCGGCGAGCAGCTTGCCGGAATCGAGCGTCTCGACCACGGCGAACCGCGCCGCCCGCTCGCGCAGCAGATGGCTCGCCCGCATCAGGATTTCGCCGCGGGCCGCCGGCGTCATCTGCGACCAGGGGCCAGACAGCGCCGCTCGTGCCGCCGCGACCGCCGCCGCCACATCCTCGGCTGAGCCCGCTGCGACGCTGGCGAAGGGGACGCCGCGGCCGGGGTCGAAACTCTCCATCTCCCGCCCCGAGACGGAGGCAATGAGCCGGCCGCCGATGAAATGCCCGCGCGGCAGACCTGCCAGGGTACCGGTGCGTCGCGCTTCCTCGACCAGCTTCTCCCGGTCGAGGGTCACGCCGACACCTCGGTCACGCGATACTCGGCCCGGTCCAGCCAGCTGGGCTCGATCTCGACGCCCCAACCGGGCTCGGAGGGGATTGCGACCATGCCGTCGCGGGCCTTGGGCGGGTTGCGCAGCAGCCCCTGCTCCCAAGGGTAATAGTCCGGACCCTCGATCGAGAATTCGACATAGGGGCCGGCATTGGCGAGCGCGCCCATGACATGCAGGGTGAACACCGTCACCAGCGACTGGTTGGCGGAATGGGGCGTCACCGGGAGGCCCGCCTCGGCCGCCCAGCGCGCCACCGTCAGCATCCGCCCGACCCCGCCGAGATAGCAGATATCGGGCTGCACCACGTCGACGACACGCCCGTCGATCATCGCCCGCCAGATCGCGAGGTCGCAATCCTGCTCGCCGCCGGTGACGTCGAGATCGAGCGCCTCGCGGACCTCACGCGTCCAGGCATGTTCCCAATAGGGACAGGGCTCCTCGAAATGGACGATGCCATGGTCCTGCAGCATGCGGCCGACCGCGATCGCGCTTGCCGGCGTATAGCCGCTATTGGCATCGACCAGCAGCGTCGCCTCGTCGCCGAGCGCGGCGCGGACCTGCGGCACGATCGCCTCGGTACGGCCGGGCCATTCATCGAGGTCGCGGCCGCATTCGCGCCCGACCCGGAACTTGAAGGCGCGGTAGCCATGGGCGTCGCGCAGCCGGGCCAGGCGCTCGGCTTCAGCCTCGGGAGTGATCTCGCCGCGCTTCATGCTGGAGGCGTAGACCGGGAACGGGCGCGGCGTGCCGCCGAGCAATTCGCAGACGCTCTTCCGCTCCTTGCGACCGCGCAGGTCCCAGAGCGCCGTGTCGAGTCCGGTCAGGGCCCGGCAGAGATAGGAGCCCGGGAACTTGTGCTCGCGCTCGCCGATCGTCGCGACGAGGTCGTCGACCGCAAAGGCGTCCCAGCCGATGGCCCAGCGGGCGACCTGGCGGTGGAAGACCGTCGCGGTGATGTCGGCATTATAGGGCGAGAACTGCCCCCAGCCCTGGCTGCCATCCTCGCAGGTGGCACGGACGAAGCCGACATCCGGCGTCGTGAAGCTTTCGAGACGGGTGATCTTCATTATTGCCGCCGCCAATCCATCGCCATGGCCCAGCGCGATTGCCAGGCGGCGTGGGCTCAGAAAGGAACTTGAATTGGTCTGAACCCAAGGTCCATTCTGGCGAAAGCAGCAGTCCAATCGCAGAGATCGCGACCGGTGCTGGCTTGGGCAGGATCACTGGAGCGATATGGTCAAACGCGAAGAAGGTGTCCTGCTGCAATCGATCGTGCTGGATCGACAGGGGCAGCATGGGCTCAGCGTCCAGGTCTGCGTGGGCTTGCGCGAACTCATCCTGAGCGGCGCGCTCAAGGTCGGCGAGCGCCTGCCGGCGACGCGCACGCTGGCGCAGGAATTCGGCGTGGCCCGCACCACCATCGTCGAGAGTTTCGACCGGCTCGCCGCCGAGGGGCTGGTCGAGACCCGCGTCGGTGCCGGCACCTATGTCAGCCAGGCGCTGGCGAGCGAGCGGCCGGCCCCAGTGACCGCGGCGGTAGCCGTGCCGACCGCAAAACTCCGGCTGGCGCAGGCGATGGATTCCGCCTCAAAACTGTTCGGCACGCGCCTGCCGCACCAGCCGCGCGCCTTCACTACGGCGATGCCGGCTTTTGACGCCTTCCCGATGGCGCAATGGGCCAAGCTTTCCGGCCGGCACTGGCGCAAGGCCCGCCAGCAGGTTTTGGGCTATCCCGATCCCCATGGCGAGGCGGTGCTGCGCCAGGCGATCGCCGCGCATCTGCGGCTCAACCGCGGCATTGCCTGCGAATGGCAGCAGATCTTCATCGTCGCCGGCGCCCAGCAGGCCTTCCAGCTGCTCGCCGCGACGCTGATCAATCCCGGCGACAAGGTCTGGTTCGAGAATCCGGGCGCGATCGGCGCCCGCAACAGCCTGATCCTGTCGGGTGCCGATATCGTGCCGGTGCCGGTCGACGAGGCCGGCCTGATCGTCGAGGCAGGCCTGCGCCGCGCGCCGGATTTCAAGCTCGCCTTCGTCACACCCTCGCACCAGCAGCCGCTCGGCGCCAAGATGAGCCTGGAACGGCGGCTGGCCCTGCTGGAGGCGGCGCAGGCGAGTTCCGCCTGGATCATCGAGGATGACTGGGACGGCGAGTTCTGCTTCCAGGGCGCGCCGATGGCGACGCTGACCAGCATCGACCTGACCGGTCGCGTGATCTATGTCGGCACCTTCTCGAAGACGCTGTTCCCCTCGCTGCGCCTCGGCTTCCTCGTCGCCCCGCCGCAGCTCGCCGAGCAGATCGGCATCTGCCTCGACGCCTATTCGCCGGGCGTGCCGACGGCGCTGCAGGGCATCGTCGCCGACTTCATCGTCGAGGGCCATTTCGCCACCCATGTCCGGCGCATGCGCAAGCTCTACCAGGAGCGCCACCAGGCGCTGATCGCCGCGGCGGATGCGCATCTGGCGGGCGCTCTCACCGTCGTGCCCACCCATACCGGCATGCACACGATCGGCTTCCTGCGCGAGGGGCTCGATGCCGTTGCGGTGACGCAGACCGCCGCCCGGCGCGGCATCACGGTGGCGCCGATCAGCCGCTTCAGCCTGGAGCCGGTGGAGCGCGACGGGCTCGTGCTCGGCTTCAGCGGCTTCACGCCGGCGCAGATCCAGGCCGGCGTGCTTGGCCTGCGCCAGGCGATCGACGATCTCAATTCGACCTGATCCTGGGCCTGATCGCCGGCCTGATCCCCACCGATTGGACTGGCGCTTCGAACAGAATGGTCCTTAGCGACAAGCCCAATCCAACCTAAGACATCGGCCCGAAACGTGGATCGCGGTTTTCGGGGAAAGCCGATGCAAACACATCGCGAGCCTGATGTTCAGGCAGCGCCGGAAGCGGCAGGGAGTCCATCTTGGAGGAATGGGATGTCATCGTCATCGGCGCGGGCTCGGCCGGTTGCGCGCTGGCCGGGCGCCTCGCATTGGCCGGGCGCGGCCGCATCCTCGTGCTGGAAGCCGGGCCGCGCGACCTGAGCCCCTGGCTGCATCTGCCGATCGGCTACGGCAAAACCTTCTACCACCCGCGCCTGAACTGGATGTACCGGACGGAAAGCCAGCCCGCCCTCGCCGGCCGCCAGATCTACCAGCCGCGCGGCAAGGTCGTCGGGGGGTCGAGCGCGATCAATGCGATGGTCTATATGCGCGGCCAGCGCGAGGATTTCGACGGCTGGGAGGCGATGGGCAATCCCGGCTGGGGCTGGCGCGAGGTGCTCGCCGCCTATCGCCGCATGGAGGACCATGCGCTCGGCGCGTCAGAGTGGCATGGCGCGGGCGGCCCCGTGCATGTCGAGGACATCGCCTCGGTCGTCCACCCGCTGACCCCGATCTTCGTCAAGGCGGCGCAAGAGGCCGGCCTGCCCTTCAACCCCGATCTCAACGGCGAAAGCTGCGAGGGCGCCGGCATCTACCAGATCACGACGCGCGGCGGCCTGCGTGAATCGGCGGCACGCGCCTATCTGCATCCGGCCCGCAAGACCGGGCGCGTCAAGGTCGAGACGGGCGTGCTCGCCTCGCGCATCCTGTTCGAGGGGCGCCGCGCCGTCGGCGTCGAAGGGCAACGCGACGGCGCGCCCGTCAGCTTCCGCACCGCCGGCGAGATCATCGTCGCGGCGGGCGCAATCAATTCGCCCCAGCTCCTGCAGCTCTCCGGCATCGGCGCGCCCGCGCTTCTGGCGCAGCATGGCATCACGCCCTTGCACGCCCTGCCGGCGGTCGGCGCCCATCTCCAGGACCATCTCTGCTACGACCATGTCTACCGGTCCAGGCGGCCCAGCCTGAACGAGGCCTTGCTCTCCTGGCCCGGCCGCATCGGCATGGCGCTGCACTATGCGCTTCACCGCAGCGGCCCGCTCTCGCTCAGCGTCAATCAGGGCGGCGGCTTCTTCAAGACGCGGCCGGGGCTCGAGCGTCCGGACATGCAGCTCTATTTCTCGCCGCTGAGCTATGAGCGCGCCCTGCCCGGCGTGCGCGCCCTGATGAAGCCCGATCCGTTCTCCGGCTTCAGCACCAGCGTCTCGCCCTGCCGGCCGCGCAGCCGCGGGCATGTCGCGATCCGCTCGGCCGATCCCCATGTCGCCCCGGTGATCGAGCCGAACTATCTCTCCGATCCGGAGGATATCCGCGACATCCTGGCCGGTGCACGCTTCCTGCGCCGCCTGGCATCGGCGCCGAGCTTCGCCGCCCTGATCGAGCGCGAGATCCGTCCGGGGCCGGACTGCGCCGATGACGAGGCGCAGATCGACGCCATCCGGCAGCAGGCCTATTCGGTCTTCCACCCCTGCGGCACCTGCCGGATGGGGCCCGATCCTGCGGATTCAGTTGTCGATGCGAGCCTGCGGGTGCATGGCCTCAGCGGCCTGCGCATCGCCGATGCCTCGATCTTCCCGACGATCCCCTCCGGCAACACCAACGCTCCGGCGATGATGGTCGGCGAGCGTGCGGCCGAGATCATGCTGGCAGAGTGACGCGCACTGCGGAGGACCTTCCGTCGCTGGCGTGAGCGGCGTCGCCGTACCGGGCTTGAGATTCAAATGGCGCGCGAGACGGTGGCGACCACATCCCTACGCAGGGATGGTGCGCAGAGGGGCCGCCATCGTATCCCGCTCTTCCGCTGTACCTTCAGCAGCCACTCACTGACGGCGCTCCTCACGCCGATCGGTGCGTCCGGTGCGGCGAACGTCGCGTCGCTCCCCGCGCCCGGTGCGCCTGTCGCCGCGTCGATCCATGCCCGCGGTCTCGGCCTCGGAAGGTGAACTTGTCAGGACTGTGGCAGCCCCTGCGAGGCCCAGTGCAGCCGCCGACCACAAGAAGGAAAGGGCATGTCGACGAGAGATCACGTCCGGATTGAAGACATCGCTCATGGCAAAACTCCTTTGGATCGATGAACCGTCTTTGCTGCCCCCTTGGCCACCCCTGGCCGCCCCAGAACACCATGTTTGACGCCGGGCCAGCCGCAGCCGCAGCCTGAGGCAAGACAACCGTCCGCGTCATTCCTGGCAGGCTGGTTATGGGCTCGGCCGGCCTCGCGCACAAGATTATTCGCACGCGCCCGATGACCCAACCCCATTTCGGCCAATCATCGCCGCTCCGAATACGCATTGCGCGACCGCCGAGATCAAAGACACTCCGGTATCCCCGTCCTGACAACCTTCAAGGCGCACCCATGGATTGATTGACCTCACGTCATCGAGAATTCGCATTCATAATTGGCTAAGTGATCAAATTGTCGCTATCGGGAATATTTGACATCCATCAGTAAATTAGGCCGATTATTCGGGTTCACCGCCGCAATTTGATGTGCAACAGATAGGCTGGCCTATTCCTGACTTCGGAGGACACCATGCGACTAGGACTTGTATCCACCGCCGTCCTTGCAACCTGCCTGGCGACGTCGGCCCTCTCGGCCGATCTTCCCAGCCGCCAAGCGCCGCCTCCCCCGATCGTCTACGCTCCCGTCTTCACCTGGGCCGGATTTTACATCGGCCTCAACGCCGGCATGGGCTGGGCCGACTCGGGTAACATCACCATTACCGGGCCGACAGCTGGCTCTTCCGGAATTCTGGGCGGCAATAGCGGCGACGGCACGTTCGTCGGCGGCGGCCAGATCGGCTATAACTGGCAATCCGGCGCGTGGGTCTACGGTCTCGAGACCGATATCCAGTATGTCGGATCGAACGGCAATATGTCCTGGGGGCAATACACCTGGTGGGCAAATAATGGCGGTGGTGACGGCGGGTATTTCGGCACCGTGCGCGCCCGCATCGGTTACGCCTTCGATCGGACCCTGGTCTACATCACGGGCGGTCTGGCCTATGGCGGCCTGAACAGCAACCCACTGACCGGCAACACGACAAGCAATGCCGGCTGGACCATCGGTGGCGGCGTCGAATACGCCTTCACCAATAACTGGACGGTCAAGCTCGAAGGTCTCTACGTCGATACCGGCGAGGGCCGACAGACCCGGGTCTTCCAAAACCCCGCGGGCGGCGTGCTCCCGGCCGGAATCTATACCGCCACCACCAGTGGCGGCGGCGGCGGCGGGATCGTTCGCGTCGGCGTGAACTACAAGTTCTGAGCCGGACACTCTGGATCTGCAAACAGCCCGGCCCATGCGCCGGGCTGTTTCTCCCTTCATCCGACCGCGCCACAAGCGCGGCCTCTGTTCGCCCCCTGTCACGACGAAACTCGGAAGCTGCCGACATTCTCTAATGCCGGCGCTCCAGATGTCTTCGCGCTCGCCCTGATCGATCAACTCATCCCCCTGGCGTTTTCCGGCGCCAAGAACGCCGGTCTCGCTGAAATCGCCTGACCGCTTGATTGGCTGGAACCTTCGGATACGCTCTCTTTTCTGACCTCCCCCTAGGGCGGGCAGAAAAGAGAGCGCAAGGGATTACCGACCGAACACAGGGAGACGATCGTGAGTCTACGCAGAGCCCTCGCCGCAACCTGCCTGCTAACTAGCCTGGTCATCCCACTGGCCGGTTCCGCCCAGCCGCTCACCTTCGCCGAAGCCTATGATCGGCTGGCGAAGTCCTGCGGTTCGGACATCGACAAGCTTTGCTCGAAGGTTTCGCTTGGCGGCGGCGCCGTCAAAACGTGCCTTGATCGGAACCAGGCGCGGCTATCGGTGGGCTGCAAGGCCGCTTCGGCCGAAGTCTTCCAGTCGCTCGCGAAGCGGGCCAATGCCCAGGCTGCCGCAGTCAAGGTCTGCGAGCGCGACCTTGGTCAATATTGCAGCGGCGTGCAGCCCCACGACGGCTACAGGCTGCAGTGCCTGCTGACCGCGTCCAAGGTCGTCAGCAGCAGCTGCAAGCAGGCCATCGTCGATGCCGGCTGGAACTGAAGGGACAATGCACCCGATGAAGCCCATCGCCCTCGTCTTCTCCGCCGCAATCGCCCTCGCCCCCGCAACCGTGCACGCCCAGGAGCGGCTCAACGACACGCAACTGATCGAGACGCTGAACGTCCTCGACCAGTCGAAATCCATCGACGTCGCCGCGCTCCGGCGCCGGGCCGTCGACAGTGTCGCCGCCAACCGCGGGCCGGATGCCTCGCTGCGCGAGCCTCTCTCGCAGGAACTGGACAATCTCTCGCAGTTTACGGTCGAGATCCAGTTCCGGACCGGCTCGGCGGTGATCCGCCCTGCATCATTCCGCACGGTCGGCGTGATCGCCGACTCCCTGCTCCACCCGACCTTACGAGAATACAAGTTCCTCATCGTCGGCCACACCGATGCGGTCGGCGACCGCAAGTCCAACCTGACGCTGAGCCAGAAGCGGGCCGATGCTGTTCGCGACGCGCTGGTCACCACATTCGGCATCGCCCCAGCCAGGATTGTCTCGGTCGGCCTCGGCGAAGAGCAGTTGCAGAACCGGAAGAACCCGGACGCAGCAGCCAATCGGCGCGTCCAGATCGTGAATGTGGGTCGTTTCAGATAGGGGCCGGATGGTGATGGACCGGCTTGGTTGCAGACATTTGAGCGCGAGGACGGCATGCGACACGGAATGATCGCCCTATCCGCAATGGCGCTGGCGCTGGCTCCGGCCAGCGTCTTTCTCCCGGGCCTCGGCGCCGCATTCGCCCAGCAGGCCGCACCAGCGCCACAGGCTGCACCGGCGCAGGCAGCGGACACGGTCTTCACCCGTGCGGAGATCGAGCCGCTGGTGAAGCCGATCGCGCTCTACCCCGACCCGCTGCTCGCCCAGTTGTTGCCGGCCTCGGCCTATCCGCTCGATATCGTGCAGGCGGCGCGCTGGATCGAGCGCAACAAGGCGGCCGTCGAGAAGGCCGACTTCACGGCAGCCGACGCCATGAACTGGGATGCCAGCGTCAAGGCGCTGATCCGGTTTCCCGACCTGATCAAGCAGATGAACGAGAACCTCGACTGGACGAGCGATCTCGGCGACGCCTTCGTCTACCAGCCGACGGATGTCGCGGCCGTCATCCAGGATCTCCGAGCCCAGGCGGCAAAGGGTGGAGCCCTGAAGTCGACGCCGCAACAGACCGTCGTCCAGAAGACCGAGGGATCCAGCAACGTCATCTATATCGAGCCGGCGGAACCGGAGGTGATCTATGTTCCGAGTTACGACCCCGGCGTCGTCTACGAGCCGGTCGCCTCCGCCGTCCCGGGCGCGCTCCTGACCTTCGGGACGGCCATCGCCGTCGGCGCCGTGATGTACAACAACCCGTGGAACTGGGGCACCGGCGCGGTCTATCCGCCGCGCTGGCCGGGTTATCCCGGCTACCGGCCCGGCTATCCCGGCGCACCCGGGCGCGGAAACATCAATATCGGCAACGAGATCAATATCGGCGGCGGCAACACCATCGGCAGCGGSAACAACATCGGCAACACCAAGCCGTGGCGGCCCGACCCTGACCGGTATCGGCCCGGGCAGGGCTCCAAGCCCGGCCTCGCCCGCCCCGGCGGCCCAGGCCGCCCAGGCGGTGTTGGCGGACCGGGAGGCCCAGGCGGCGTTGGCCGGCCAGGCGCCCCGGGTGGCGTTGGCGGCATTGGCGGCCCCGGGCCGGCTGGCGGCGTTGGTGGTCCCGGAGGG
>NZ_JBFTKS010000015.1:0-173387 GCF_056396065.1 Allobosea sp. 05T433
CAGACGTCATAGGCCCGGCTCGCCTCATAGAGCGAATCCTTCCAGCACAGCCCGGCTTCGGCCGTGATCAGCCGGGCGAACTCGTCCTTGCGGTCGCGCAGCAGCTCGGCCGTCTTCTGCAGGATCTGCTGGCGCTCATAGCGGGTCAGTGTCGGCTTGAAGGCGCGCGCCTTGGCGAAGGCCTCGCGGACATGCTCGGGCCGCGCCGCCGGCACCAGGCCGACGACGGAATTGTCGTAGGGATTGCGGACCTCGACCATGTCGTCGGTCGAGACGAGCTTGCCGGCGATCCGCATCGTCTCGCGGCGGGGTGTCGGGCTGAAGGGAGCGTTCATCACCAGGTCCTCACGCCGCGACGCAATTCAGGGCGACGTCAAAGACGTCGAAATTGCGCAATGGCCCCTGCGGCCAGTCGACGGCGCGGTTGACCAGCATCGGCACAAGCTGCTCGGTCAGGCCGCCATGCGAGCGCAACGGCTCGGTCAAACCCGCCAGGTCGTGCCGCGCGGCGCTGGTCCCGAGCACCTTGTGGCGGGTCGAGATCACCACGATGTCGCCGATCCGGTCGGCCGGGAGCGAGAAGCGGGCGCAGGCAGCGCCGCTGTCCAGCACGACCTCCACGCCGTTGGTGGCTGCGAGCTCGGCGATGAGCGCCCGGCCGTCCGTTCCCTCCGACAGATAGATGGTAGCGAAGGAGCCGAGCGCGCCGTGATGGGCGACATAGGGGTCGGTGATCGGCAGGATCACGCGCGCCTGGCCGGCGCCGCATCGCGCGTCGACCCAATCCTGGAGATAGAGCACATCGGGCTCGCCCGAGGCGAGGTGCTTATCGTTCATGCCGTGATCGGCGGTGAGCGCCAGCACGCAGCCGAGCGCATCGAGTTCGCCGATATAGCGATCCATCATCGCATAGAAGGCGTTGGCTACCTCGCTGTCCGGTGCGGCCTTGTGCTGGATATAGTCGGTCGTCGAGAGATACATGACGTCCGGCCGGAACGTCCTGATCAGCTTCACGCCCGCTGCGAAGACGAACTCCGAGAGATCGGCCGAGTAGACCTCCGGCAGGGGCTTGCCGACGAAGGAGAGCAAGTTCTCGATGCCGTTCTCGGCCAGCGTCGCCTTGTCGGCCTTTTCCGAGGAGAAGGCGATCGAGCGGCCGCTCTTCGGATCCAGGCCCTTGCCGAGCAGGGTGCGAAGCTTGTCCTTGGCGGTGACGACGGCAACCTTGGCGCCGGCCTCCTCAAAGGCCTGCATGATGGTGCCGGTGCGCATGAAGCGCACATCGTTCATCATCACCTCTTCGCCGGCCGCCCGATCGTAGAAATAGTTGCCCGCGATGCCGTGGACTGCCGGCGGCTGTCCGGTGATGATCGAGATGTTGTTCGGATTGGTGAAGCTCGGGATCACCGAGCGCGCCAGCCGGTAGGAGCCGGCGCGCAGCAGGCGGTCGAGATTGGGCGCCAGTCCCCTGGCGATGGCCGCCTCGATATAGCCGGGCTCGGAGCCGTCGATGCAGACCACGACGGTCGGAACCTCCGGCAGGCGATAGCTGCGGCCATTGGCGGCCACGATGTTAGGGGCTCGCGTGAGCATGGGTCTTCCTTTCGAGAAGCGGACTTGGCGCTTCAGCGACATGGGCTGGTCGAGGCAGGGGGGAGCGCGGGCGGCCCGCGCCGGGAAGGTCAGTTGACCGTGGCGAGGGGCGCCACGGTCGAAGGGCGTTAGCGGATCATGGCCCGGACACGCGATGAGATGAGATCGGCCGCAAGCACCATCGCCAGGATCATCAGGATGCAGGTCGCGGTATCCTGGTACTTGAAGAGCTTCATGGAGGAGACGAGCTCGAAGCCGATGCCGCCGGCGCCCACCATGCCGAGCACGGTCGACTGCCGGACATTGGTTTCCAGCCGGTAGAACACCGTGCCCAGCCAGGTCGGCAGCACCTGCGGCAGGACGCCGAAGAAGAAGGTCTGGAAGGGCCCGACGCCGGCCGAGCGGAAAGCCTCCAGCGGTCCCTCGTCGATATCTTCCATCGCCTCGGCGAAGAACTTGCCGAGCATGCCGGCCCCGTGGATCGCAAGGGCCAGAACGCCCGCGAAGGGGCCAAGGCCGATGGCGGCGACGAAGATCAGCGCCAGGATGATCTCGTTGATGCCGCGCATGCAGTTCAGCACCTGGCGCGTGGCGTGATAGACGACCGGGCTCGGGCTTAGATTACGGGCCGCAAAGAAGCAGATCGGCAGCGCGATGACGACGCCGAGCAGCGTGCCCCAGACCGCGACCTGCAGGCTCTCCAGCGCCGGCTTCCAGAGTCGATCCAGAAAATCCGGGTTGGGCGGCATCATGCGGACCAGGAAATCCCACATATAAGGGATGCCGTTCCACAGGTTGCTGGCATTGATCTGCGAACCGAGCGCGGCCCACCACAGGAAGACGACGATCGCGAGCGACAGGGCGCTGACGCCCCACCAGCCGAAACGGCCCTGCGGCGGACGAAGGACGAGTTGCAATGTACCGAATGACATGATCGGGCTCCCCGTCGCGTTCAGGCTGTTGCGGTGGCGATGAGCGGCGTCAGCACCGGCTGAGCCAGCGCGCGCGGCTTCAGGACGCGGCTGATGCCGGGGTCTTCCAGGCCGGGATAGATCTGGTGGACGATCTCGGAGGTCAGCTGGTCCGGCGTGTCGTCGAAGATCACCCGGCCGCCGCTGAGCCCGACGATGCGCTCACCGAACTCGACGGCATAGTCGACCTGGTGCAGGTTGCAGATCACGGCGATGCCTTCTTCCTTGCAGATCGCCTTGAGGTATCCGAGCACGACGCGCGACGTTTTCGGATCGAGGCTCGCCACCGGTTCGTCGCACAGGATCACGGACGGCTGCTGGGCCAGCGCCCGGGCGATGCCGACCCGCTGCTGCTCGCCGCCGGAGAGCTGGTCGCCGCGCGCATTGGCCTTGTGCGCCAGCTCGACCCGCGTCAGGCATTCCATCGCGATATCGACATCGCGCCTGGGAAAGAGCTGCAGCATCGACAGGAAGGAGGACAGCCCGGCCATGCGGCCGACGAGCACGTTCTTCAGCACCGAGAGGCGCTTCACCAGATTGTGGTGCTGGAAGATCATGGCGACGGGCCGCTCGCCGCGCACGCTGCGCTTGGCATCGAAGACGGTGCCGTCGATCAGCGTCCGCCCCGCATCGGGCTGGGCGAGCCCATTGATGCAGCGCAGCAGGGTCGACTTGCCGGCGCCGCTGGGGCCGAGCACGACCAGGAACTCGCCCGCTCTCACGGTCAGGTCGATGCCCTGCAGCACCGGCCGACCGACATAGGACTTCTTCAGTCCTTCGATCTTGATCATCTCGGATCCTCCGCGGAACCGCGCCAGGCGCGGCTACTTCATCTTGGCCAGATCGAGATTCAGCACCTTCGCTGTGTCCCGGATGATGTCGTAGGCCTGGTCATTGGTCTCGACGAAGCGGTTGAGCTTGCCCTGATCGGCCCAGGTGATGTCCCTGATGTTCAGGAAGGCGGTCCTGATCTGCTTCTTCAGGTCGTCGGGCAGGTTCTTGCGCCAGCAGGTCGGCGATTCCGGGATCGGGTCGGAGCGCCAGACGACCTGGATGTCGGCGGGGTCGATCAGCTTCTTCTGGACCGCGGCGTCGAAGATGCGGTCGGCGATCGTCGCGGCATCGACGCGCTTGTTGGCGACGGCGAGCGCATTGGCATCGTGCGAGCCGGTGAAGAGCACGCGGCCGAAATCCTTCTCTGGATCGAAGCCGAGCTTCATCAGCCCGGCCTTCGGGAAGAGGTGGCCGGAGGTGGAGGAGGGATCGACGAAGGCGAAGGTGCGGCCCTTCAGGTCCTTCACCTCCTTGATGCCGCTGTCCTTCCGCGTGATGATCTGGGCGTGATAATAGGTGCGGCCGGACTTGGCGGTTTCGGCGGTCGCGAAGGCCTCGATCGGCGCAACCGTGGTGCCGAGCACATAGGAGAACGGGCCGAGATAGGCGACCTCGACATGGCCCGAGCGCATGGCTTCGATGACGCCATTATAGTCCGAGGCGACGAAGCCCTGGACCTTGATGCCAAGGTTCTTCTCCAGGGCGTCCAGCAATTGCTGGCTCGATTCCAGCATGGCACGGGAATCCTCCGACGGGATCAGCCCGACCCTGATCAGCTTCGTCTGGGCCCGAACCAGATGCGGCATGGCCAGAACGGCCCCCGCTGCGGCAAGCGAACCCGTCAACACCTTCCGACGCGAAATGTTCATGTCATCCTCCCGAGATGATCCGGTGGTCCTTTGACCTTGCCGGTGAACCGATTACGGGCGCCGTAGCCCTGATGTGAGTGATGTTAGGCAGCTTTGGCGGCCTGTCTCCCGATGAAATTGCGACCCCGCTCACCCTCCAGCGCCTTTGCGACCAGACGGTCCCATTCGACCGGTGACACGCCATAGGCGGCCGGGTCGGTCTTGACGCCGAGCCCTTGCAGGAACAGGCCAAGCCGTTCGGCGCCGGCATCGAGATCGCTGCCGAACACCCGCCGCAGCGCGGCATCGCATTGTGGCTGCGTGCCCATGGCCCAGCGCATCACGATCGGCAGCGAGAAGGAGCAGGCGATGCCGTGGATCGTGCCGCTTTTCAGCGTGATGTCGTAGGAGATGTTATGGGCCAGCGCCGTCTTGGTGTTCGAGAAGGCGAGGCCCGCCAGCAGGCTGGCGCGCATCTGGCGCTCCCTGAGGCCGATATCGTCGAGCCGCTCCATCAGCCGCGGCAGCGTGTCGATGATCTCGCGCGCGGCCTCCACGGCGTAATTGGCCGAGACCGGGTTGCCGTTGACGTTCCAGATGCTCTCCAGCGCATGCGAGAGCGCGTCGAGCCCGGTCGCAAGCGTCAGGCCGCGCGGCGCGCCCAGCGTCAGGGCCGGGTCGAGCACTGCAGCCTCGGGATAGAGCCGGGGATGGGCGAGCGAGTATTTGCTGCCATTTGCGGCATCCCAGACGGTGGCCCAGGAGGTGACTTCGCTGCCGGTTCCCGCCGTCGTGGGAACGGCGATGATCGGGATGATGTCCGAGGCGTCGAGCGGGACCTTGTCGACGAGATGGCGGCGCACCGTCTCGAAATTGCCGCCGCTTGCCGCGAGCACCTTGGCCGCATCGATCATCGAGCCGCCGCCGAGCGCGACGATGACCTCGGCCCGCTCTGCAGAGGCGCCGAACAGGCGGCAGGATTCGACGAGGTCAGCACAATCGGGATTGGTCTCGATATTGGCGATCGTCACCACCGGCGCCCCGGCAGCCTGTGCCAGGCGCTCAGCCAGGTCGCGGAAGATTGGCTGGTCATAGGTGACGAGCGCCCAGCGCCGCTTGCCGATCAGGCCGGCGACCTCGTTGAAGAGGCCGGCGCCAAACCGAATCCTGACGGGATTCCAATAGGCCCAATGCATGCGTTCCACCCTCGTTCCGTCTCGTCTGCCGCGCTTTCCCGGCGCTGTTGGAGTGGATGCTCACAAAGGGCGACCCAATAAACAAATTGATTTTTCAGACGTGATAGATAGAAATTTGCTATGCGTTATACGCGCCTTCGCTCGTTCCACGCCGTCGCCATGGCAGGCGGCTTCAATGCCGCTGCCGCGGAGTTCAACATCAGCCAGCCGACGCTGACCGCACAGGTTGGCGCGCTCGAGGACGAGTACGGGGTCGAGCTCTTCGTCCGGAAGGGGCGGCGCCGGGAACTGAGCGACGCGGGGCGGCAATTGCTGGCGATCACCACCCGCCTGTTCTCCGAGGAGGACGAGGCGATCGCCTTTCTCGAGCAGTCGCGCGAACTCAGGACCGGCCGGTTGTCGATCAGCGCGGTTGGCCCCTATCACGTCACCGAGATGCTCGCGGCCTTCAATCGCGCCTATCCCGGGATCGAACTCGCCGTGAAGATCGGCAATTCGACCGAAGTTCTGGACGATCTCTTCGAGTATCGCTGCGACGTTGCCGTGCTCGCCTATCTCGACGAGGACGATCGGCTGCTCACCATTCCCTATCGCCGGCATCCGGTTGCGGTGTTCGTGCGCGAGGACCACCGGCTCGCCGGACAGGCGAGCATCGAGATTGCGGCGCTCGACGGCGAGGCGATGATCGTGCGTGAGCGCGGCTCGACGACGCGGCGGGCCTTTGAGGAGGCGCTGGCCGCGACCAGGACGAGGCCGCGCACAGTCATGGAGATCGGCAGCCGCGAGGCGATCCGCGAGGCGGTGATCCGCGGGCTCGGCATCAGCTATGTCTCGGTCGCCGAATTCGTGCCTGACCCGGCGCTCCGCCTGATCCCGATCGCGGATGCGGAGATCTACACCTACGCGCATGTCGTCATCTTGCGGAAGCGCGAGGCCAGCCGGATCGTGCGGGCCTTCCTCAACGCCGTCCGCCAGACCAAGGATATGTGATCGCTCGAACCGCTGGTGTTGGGGTGCGTTCGGGGCCGGCCCGAGCGAGAGCGCTGCGGCTACGCGGCGCGGGCCGGAGCGTGCCGGGCCGCGGTGATCAGGGCGTGCGTCATCTGCCGCAGGATCGCTGTCGCGTCGCAGGTGGACAGGATCTGCGAGCTGACGAAGGCCCCATTGATGAGCACCGAGAGCTGGGTCGCGAGCACCTCGGGATGCTTGACCCGCAGCCGCTCGGCGATGTCCTGCAGGCGCCGGTGCAATTGCTGCTTATGCGTGCGGGCCACGAGCCGGGCAGGGTGATCCTCGTCCGGGAACTCCGCGGCGACATTGATCTGGGGGCAGCCGCGATAATGGGGTCGGCCGACACGCTTGCCGATCCAGGCCATATGCGCGTCGAGCTCGGCTTCGCCGTCGTCCGAGTGGCCCGCTGCCACGCCATCCCAGCATGCCCAGAAATCCTCGTCCTCACGCTGCAGATACGCGGCGATGAGGTCATCCTTCGTGCGAAAGTGACGGTACAGGCTCGTCTTCGCGACGCCGGCCGCCTCGATGATCACATCGACGCCGACAGCGCGGACGCCACGCCGGTAGAATAGGTCGGATGCGGTCGCGAGCAGCCGCTCGCGCATGTCGACCTGGCCAGGTTCCTCAGCCAGCCGTTGGTTCGTCGGCTCCGTCCGCATGCACTGTTCTCCCTTGACGAGGCGACGATAGCAGATCTCCAGTTGACACGCTACAGACCTGTCTGTACCTAAAAGAAACAGACAGGTCTGTAGCGGGAGGGAATCATGAGCGATCAGTTCGAGGGGGCAGGGATCAGCAAGCCTGCCATCGCAGTCTACGGAGCCGCCGGACATACGGGCCGCTTCGTGATCAGGGAGCTGCTGCGGCGCGGCTTCCCGGCCATCGCGATCGGGCGAGATGCCGAGAAGCTGGCGGAGGCGGGTTTCCCGGCCGGCGTCAGGCAAGAAGTTGCAGCGCTTGCGGATTCTGCAGCGCTGGCCCGCGTCCTCTCCGGAGCGGCGGCGCTGATCAACTGCGCCGGGCCGTTCCTCGACACGGCCGAATTCCTGGTGCCGGCGGCCTTGCAAACACGCATCCCCTATCTCGACGTGACGGCGGAACAGCCCAGCGCCCGGGCGACCTTCGAGCGCTATTCCTCCCCTGCGGAAGAGACCGGTGTCGCCGTCATTCCGGCCATGGGCTTCTATGGCGGCCTGAGCGACCTCCTCGTCACAGCTGCAATGGGCGACTGGACCGGTGCGGACGAGGCCCGCGTCGCGATCGCCCTGGACAGCTGGCATCCGACCGAGGGCACGCGGGTGACCGGGCAGCGCAACACGGCAAGGCGCGTGACGATTGCGGAGGGGAGGCTGCAGCACCTGCCCGATCCGGCTCCGAACGCCGTCTGGCCCTTCGCCGAACCCTTTGGCGCGCAGGAGATGGTCGAGCTGCCTTTCACCGAGGCGATCCTGATCGACAGCCATCTCCAGCTGTCGGACCTTCACAGCTACCTGAACACGGCGCCGCTGCGCGACCTGCGCGACGTTTCCACCCCGGCGCCGGTCGCGGCCGACGCGTCCGGGCGCTCGGCGCAAAAATTCCTCGTCGAGGTCGAGATCCGACGGGGGGATGCCGTACGGCGGGCGGCCGCGCGCGGGCACGATATCTATGCCATCACCGCACCGCTCGTGGTCGAGGCCGTCGAGCGGCTCCTGAACGGCGCGAAGGCACGCGGCGGCGTCTTCGCTCCGGGCGCAGTTTTCGATGCCCGGGACTTCCTGGCGGCGCTCGCCCCCGATCTCGCGCTCTGATCACTGACGGGGTGGCAGGCGGCGGCGTTCATGCTGTGCTGCCGCCCCGGTCTCTGTCGGTGCGCTGCGCGATGGAGTTCGATCTCGGCGAGCGTGGAGCTCATGTGCCGGCAGGCGTGGCGCCCGGAACGCGGGCCAGGAGACCATGTGCCGCCAACGCTTCGCGAATTCCGAGATGCACCTTGTACGCGACCTCTCCGTCTTCCGGGGCAAGGAGTTTCAGCCGCTGGTCGACTTCGTCGCGCAGATTCGCGATCTCGAGCGCGATTCCGCCGGCCGCGAGCCTTTGGCGGATGCTGGCCAACGCCGCAGCCGCGGTGCCATCGATGCTGGTGATCGGTGAAAAATCCAGGACAACGAGCTTGAGCCCCTGTGTCTCGGCAACCCTGTCCAGAATCCCGCGCCGAATATTCTCGACGTTGAAATAGACCCAGGGGTGGGCTGTCCTCAGGATCAGTGCGCCGAGCGCGGTGGTTGCGCTGGGGCGATTGGCAAGGTTCACGAAGCTGCTGCTCTCGGCATCGAAGCCAAGGGTGGCTATCTCCGGCCGGGTGAGCTGTGCAATGGTCAGCATGAGCGATGCCGCCGCTGCAATGAGCACCCCGTTGAGGACGCCCGCAATCAGCACGCCAAAGAACGCGACCAGCGCGATGATCCATTCCGCGAACGCAACCTGCCGCAGGTTGCCGATCTGCCGGAAGCGGACGAGATGCTTCGCGGCCATCAGCACGATGGCGGCAAGCACCGGCTCGGGCAGGTATTTGAACACGCCCGTGAAGAAGAGCAGTACGAGCAGGATCGCTGCCGAATTGACGAGCAGCGCCGCCGGCGAGACCGCGCCGCCCATGGCGTTGACCGCGCTCTGCGACATCCCGCCCGAGACGGCATAGCCCTGCGAAACACCCACGGCCAGATTGGCCGCACCAAGGGCCAGAAGCTCCCGATCCGTATCGATTTCGGTGCCGTTCTCCTGGGCAAAGCTCCTTGCAACCGAACTCGTCTCGACGAAGCCGAGGAGAAAGCAGGCAAAGGCCAGCGGTACGAGCTCCGTCAGGTCCTCCGGCTTGATCGCGGGGATACCGAAATGCGGGAGACCTTGTGGGATGTCTCCGACAATCGCGATCCCGAGTTTATCAAGGCCGAACAGGTGAGTCGCGATGATGGCGGCGCCCACCACGAACAAGGTGGTGGGCCGCCGCGGCATCAGTTTCTCCAGCACCAGAAACAGGACAACCGCGGCGATGCCCATGGCGAGCGAGGGGCCGTGCGCGGTGGGCAATTCCCGCCAAAGCTGCAGGAGACGTGGAAGGAAATTACCGGTCCCGCCAGACAGGCCAAAGAGCTTGGGCAGTTGCGTCGACGCGATGTAGAGCGCAGCGCCCGTCTTGAACCCGAGCAGGATCGTGTCCGAGATGAAATAGGCAGTCTGCGAGGCGCGAAGCAGGCGTCCGGCGACGCAGATCAGGCCGAACACGATCGCGGTCGCGGCCGCCAAGGCGGCGTAACGCGACAGATCTCCTGCGGCGAGGGCGGACAAGCCGGTCGGAAACAGGACCGAGAGCGCGGATGTCGGCCCAACGGCGAGCTGGCCGCTCGCGCCGAACAGGGCATAGCCGGGGCCGGCCACGAGATAGCAATAGAGCCCGGCGACGGGAGGCAAACCGGCGAGCGAAGCATAGGCAAGGGATTCGGGGATCGTGAAGGCCGCCAGGGCAAGGCCCGCCGGGATATCCTGTTTGAGGTTGCCCATCTGATATCGGCGAGCCCATCCGAACAGGTTCTCGGTGAATCTGCCGATGGACGACCCGCCGCCGCGGTCGGCCTGGGGACCATTTGGTTGCATGGCGCGCCCTCACGATCGTGCCTGCGTGAATGGCCCGGCTCCGGCAAGGCCAATGCCGAAGCAGGACGGCCTGGGCCAAACCGTCTTCCAAGGTCAGCGCCACTTACGATCAACATCAAAGAGTGCACGGCCCCGCTCATGAAGCCGCCGATGCCGGGAACCGTCCAGCGCAAACCGGCGGCCCGGCTCCCTCCACCGACCTGCAAGTGGCCGGCACTGCCCATCGTGGCGCCGATCAGGTGCCCCTCGCATGCCGAAACCAGCGTTCGGCTCAGGATAGTGCCGTGAGGTTCCGCGAGCGGTGCCGTCCTATTTCGGGCAAAGCCTGTAATTGGTGCCGCTGGTATCGTTCGCGCTGTAGAAGCGCTTGATGCGGCCATCCGGTTCCTTGGCCATGATCGCGGACACCTGTGAGGTCGAGACCGGGTTGACGCAGCCGAGCGACAGGAAGTCGCGATCGCCGACACGTTTGACCGACTGGATCCTGCATGTGGCGGCCGATGTTCTGATGCGGTCACCGCTGATGATGAAGGCCGAGACGAAAAGATCGGGTGGGCTCTTGAAGGTCATGCCGTTTCGGCCTGGTGAGAAAATCTCCTCACAGGCCGTGCCGTCGGCAAGCCAGGCTCCCTGATAGGCCGCGTAGCGACCCTCGGCTGCCCAACCATGCGAGACCAGAGCTGTTGCGGCGACAAGACCGGCGATGGCAGCACTTGCGTAAGAGGCGATAGTCATCTGTTCCCCCAATGCTCGACCTTCGCGAACTATAGCGGGTCTCTCATCCCCGTCGATGCTGTGAACGTCGATTTCCGTCCTCATGACGAGATCTTGGTTTACGTTGGGCGGCGAACGCCATGGACCGCTCATGAGGAGGGTATTCCGGAGTCGGTCAGCGGCCRTCGGGATTTCGCCGCGCCCCATGCCCTTTATCACCTCAGGTTCAGTCGCTGCCCAGCGCCTGGCGGATCCGGTGGGCGACATCCTGCAATTGGACGCCCACTTCATCGAGTTTTTCCCTTGGCAGCGAGAGAGCCGATCCCCCGCAGTTCAACGCAAACGGGCGTGAGCCGTGCAGCAGGATGGGCACTCCGACCGAATTGATCTCCTGCTTCCATTCCCCGACCGAGCGAACATAGCCATGCGCGGCGTATTCGCTGACGGCGATTTCGATTCCGGCCCGGGTGCTCTCGCTGTCGGGTTCATGGTCGCACAGCACGTCGACGATGCGCGATCGCGTCGCAGGATCCAGGCTTGCGAGGTAGGCGCGGCCCATCGCCGAGGTCGCCATCCGGATATGCGAGCCGATCTCGATGCCGAGATGCAGCGGGCTCGAACCACGGCATTCCTCGATATAGATCATCGTGCGCTGGTCGGGCGCGCCGAGTGCGACTGAGGCGCCGACGCGATCGGCCAATTCCTGCATCAGTGGCCGTGCGACATCCCGAATGGCCAGGTTGCCGAGCGCCGAGAAGCCGAGCGCCAGGGCTGCGGCAGACAGCGAGTACTGCCCGTTCATCGGTGAGTATTCGAGATAGCCGAGCTTGCTCAACGTGTAGGTCAGCCGCGAAATCGTCGATTTCGCCAGCCCGGTGCGGTCGGCAAGTTCCTGATTGCCCAGAGCGCGATCGCCGCGCTTGAAGGAGCGCAGCACATTCAGGCCGCGCGCCAGCGCTGTGACGAAGCGGGGGTCCTGGTCCTCATTCTCGCCCGGCAGGGCGGCGCCCACCGGCGTTTCGCGTTTGCGCATACTGCTTCGTCACCATCGCTCAGCTGATTGCGACCCAAAGAAGCGGGCCTTGAACCGATCCAACCGCCCGTGCCGGCTTGACGGTCTGATAGACCATATGCGAGAAAACTCGATAATGGAATTAAATTCCGAGGAATGGAATTAGATGGCGCTCGACCCTGATGTGTTCCGCCAGTTGCTCGACACGGTCGAGCGCTTCGTCCGCGAAAAGCTGAGGCCGAACGAGGCGCTCGTGTCGCAGAACGATCAGGTGCCGGCCGAGATCATTGCGCAGATGCGGGAGCTGGGGCTGTTCGGCATGGCGATTCCGGAGGCCTATGGCGGCCTCGAACTCACGCTTTCGGAAGAGGTCCAGGTCTCGTTCCTGCTTGGCGGAACATCTCCGGCCTTCCGCTCGATGATCGGCACCAATAACGGCATCGGCTCGCAAGGCATCATCATCGACGGCACCGAGGAGCAGAAAAGCCGCTATCTGCCTGAGATGGCGAGCGGGGAGCGCGTCGGCTCCTTCTGCCTGACCGAACCGGAAGCAGGCTCGGACGCGGGGTCGCTGCGCAGCTCGGCTCGGCGCGACGGCGATGATTTCGTCATCAACGGCACCAAGCGCTTCATCACAAACGCCCCGGTCGCCGGCCTCTTCACGGTCTTTGCGCGCACCGACCCTGACAGCAAAACGGCCGCGGGCATTTCGGCGTTTCTGGTCGATGCCGATCGCCCGGGCATCACGCTCGGCCGGACCGACAAGAAGATGGGGCAGCAGGGCGCCCACACCTGCGACGTGATCTTCGACAATGTCCGCGTGCCAAAGACGGCGATCCTTGGTGGGCCGGATTACGAGGGCAAGGGCTTCGTCACCGCCATGAAGGTGCTCGATCGCGGGCGCCTGACCATTGCCGGCGTCTGCGTCGGAGTCGCTGAGCGCTTGATCGCCGACAGTCTCGCCTACGCCATGGAGCGGCACCAGTTCGGCAAGCCGATCGCGGAATTCCAGCTGGTCCAGGCCATGTTAGCCGACATGAAGGCGGAGAGCTTTGCCGCGCGCTGCATGGTGGAAGAGACAGCGCGTCGGCGCGATGCCGGCCATGGCATCGCCACCGAGGCGGCCTGCGCCAAGATGTTCGCTTCCGAGATGGTGGGGCGTGTCGCGGACAAGGCCGTCCAGATCCATGGCGGAGCCGGATATGTCGCCGATGCCGGGATCGAGCGCTTCTACCGGGATGTGCGCCTGTTCCGGATCTACGAGGGTACGACCCAGATCCAGCAACTGGTCATCGCGAGGAACATGATCCGCGATGCCCGCCGGGCCGGTGCGGCCGCCTGATTCAACCGGGAGGCCGCTTCCCGGGTCCCCGGACCCGCGGCTCAGGCGGGAGCCTCGTATCCGAACCATAGGGAGAGAAAAATGCGCGCAGTCATCTGCAAGGCGTTTGGGCCGCTGGAAGATCTCGTCGTCGAAGCGAAGGAATTAGGCGAGCCAGGGCCGGGCGAGGTGCGCGTCGCCATCGAGGCGGCGGGGGTCAATTTTCCCGACACGCTGATGGTCGAGGGCAAATACCAGGTCAAACCGCCGCTGCCCTTCACGCCCGGCACCGAGATCGCCGGCATCGTGCGCTCGGTCGGCGATGGCGTCACACATCTCGAGGTCGGCATGCCCGTCGTCGGCATGGTGGGCGTGGGTGCGTTCGCCGAGGAATGCGTGGTCAGTGCCGCACGGCTGATGAGGCGTCCCGCCAGCATGGACCCGGTCACGGCCGCCGGCTTTTCGATGACCTACGGCACCAGCATGCACGCTCTCAGGCAGCGGGCGCGGCTGCAGCCCGGAGAGACGCTTCTCGTCCTCGGTGCAAGTGGCGGCGTCGGCCTGGCCGCCGTCGAAATCGGCAAGGCGATGGGCGCAACCGTGATCGCAGCCGCAAGCAGTGCGGAAAAGCTGGAGGTGGCACGCGCGGCCGGCGCGGATCACCTGATCAACTACGCAACTGAATCGCTCCGGGACCGCGTCAAGGAGCTCACGGCCGACAAGGGCGTCGACGTGGTCTACGATCCGGTCGGCGGGGACTTTCTGGAGCAGGCCGTGCGCGTGACCGCGTGGGAGGGCCGCGTTCTGGTCGTCGGTTTCGCCGCGGGCACCATTCCGCGCATTCCTGCAAACCTTCTGCTGCTCAAGGGCTGCGCACTTGTGGGGGTCTTCTTCGGGACGTTCGCCGCGCGCAACCGGCAGGCCAACAAGGAGAATTTTGCCCAGCTCTTCACCTGGTTCGAAGAGGGCAAACTGAAGCCGCTGATCAGCCGGACGCTTGATCTCGCCGATACGGTCGAGGCGCTTCAGCTGCTCGCTGCGCGCAGCGCCATCGGCAAGATCGTCCTCACGACCGGCCGGGCCCTGTCGTGAGAGCCACGAGCTATGCCGATATCGGCATCTTTGGCGTGCTCGGGCTCGATCTCCAGGAGTCGGCGGTCGGTCACGTCAAGGGCGGACTTCAGATCGGCCCAGAACATCTCAATCGGATGGGCTACGTCCATGGTGGCGTGCTCTGCACGATGATCGACTTCGCCGCCTGCGCCTCCGGCCTGCATGCCGAAGAGGGGCAGGCGCCGCGTTTTGCCATCACCATATCGCTGACCACGCAATTCACCCGGCCGGTCCGGGCCGGATGGCTGTCGGTCGAGGGGCGGACGATCTCGGCCGGCAAGTCGAGCTTCACCGCCGAGGCCCATGTCTTCGACAGCGACGGCGAGCGCATCGCCCACGGCATTGGCACGTTCCGCTGGCGGCCGGGAAGCCAGCCCAATCCTTCCACCCAGCATGCGGACAAAGCAGATGTTTGAGCTCAGGGACATCCACAAGCCGCGCCTGGCGGCATTGCAGCGCTTCATGGACGAGCATGTCTATCCCAACGAGGCAGTCTTCGAGCGCCAGCACGCCGCGCTGCCATCGCGGTGGGGCACGCCACCGATCCTCGGCGAACTGCAGCAGCGGGCGCGTGCCGAAGGGCTGTGGAATCTGTTTCTGCCCGACACGCGCTACGGGGCAGGGCTCAACAACCTGGACTATGCCCATTTCTGTGAGGTGATGGGCCGTTCCGCCATCGCGCCCGAGATCTTCAATTGCTCGGCCCCCGACACCGGAAATATGGAGACGCTGGTTCTCTATGGCACGGAAGGCCAGAAGCGGGACTGGCTCGAGCCGCTGCTCGACGGGGCGATCCGCTCCTGCTTCTCGATGACCGAGCCGGATGTGGCCTCGTCGGACGCCACCAATATTCAAACCGAGATCAGGCGCGACGGCGACGACTACGTCATCAACGGACGTAAATGGTGGAGTTCGGGCGCGCTCAGCGAGCATTGCAAGATCGCGATCGTAATGGGCCGGAGCAATCCGGATGCGCCCAAGCATCAGCAGCAGTCGATGATCCTGGTGCCGCTCGATACGCCCGGGGTCACCGTGGAACGGGCGCTGACGGTCTACGGCTATGATCATGCGCCGCATGGCCATGCCGAGATTACTTTCGAGAATGTCCGTGTGCCGGCCACCAACATGCTGCTTGGCGAAGGGCGCGGCTTCGAGATCGCGCAGGGGCGGCTCGGGCCCGGCCGCATCCATCACTGCATGCGTTCGATCGGCCTGGCGGAACGGGCGCTGGAGGCAGCCTGCCGCCGTGCCCTGTCGCGGACGGCTTTTGGCAAGCTGCTGGCGGACCAGGGCGTCGTCCGTGACCAGATCGCACGCTCGCGCTGCGAGATCGAGGCGGCGCGGCTGCTCGTCCTGAAGGCCGCGCATATGATGGACACGGTCGGCAACAAGGCCGCCCGCCGCGAGATCGCGATGATCAAGGTGGTAGCGCCGAACATGGCCTGCGACGTCATCGATCGCGCGATCCAGATCCACGGGGCGGCTGGCGTCTCCCAGGACCATTTCCTCGCCGCCGCCTGGGTCAAGTCCCGCAGTCTGCGCTTCGCAGATGGCCCCGACGAGGTCCATCGCGACAGCATCGCCCGCATGGAACTGAAGGCCTACCGCAACTGAGGTGCAGGCAATGTTCGACGTCCAAGGAAAGGTCGCTCTGATCACGGGCTCGTCGCGTGGGATCGGCAAGGCAACCGCGCAGCAACTGGCGCACAGCGGTGCCCGGGTCGTGGTGTCCAGCCGAAAGCAGGACGCCTGCGACGCCGTGGCCGGGGAAATCCGGGCGAGCGGCGGCGAGGCCATCGCCAAAGCCTGCCATGTTGGCTCGCATGAGCAGCTGAAGGGGCTCGTCGACCACGTCCTGGAGGTCTGGGGCGGGATCGACATCCTGGTCTGCAACGCGGCGATCAATCCGGTCTACGGACCCTTGTCCACCCTGCCGGACGAGGCCTTCACCAAGATCATGGCGGTCAACGTGCAGAGCGCGATCTGGCTCAGCAACCTCGTCCTTCCGCAGATGGCCGATCGCGGCGGCGGCGCCGTCATCATGATGTCCTCGATCGCGGGCCTGCGCGGCACCGGAGTCATTGGCGCCTATGGCATGTCCAAGGCCGCGGAAGCGGCCCTGGCGCGCAATCTTGCCGTCGAATGGGGCCCCAAGGGGATCCGGGTCAACGCGATCGCGCCCGGCATCGTGCGCACCGACTTCGCGCGGGAGCTGGTGGAATCGCCCGAGCGGCGCGCGCAGATGGAGCAGCGCACTCCCTTGCGCCGCTTCGGCGAGGTCGAGGATATCGCCGGTATCGTGCATTTCCTGGCCAGCCCGGCATCCGCCTACATCACCGGCCAGGTCATCGTCGCCGATGGCGGCGAAACCGTCAGCTGAGGTGCATGATGACCGCTCCCGTGGCCACCCTTGTCGACGTGATCGAGAACCACCGTTTCGACGAGGGAGCGCTGGCCCGCTGGCTCGACGCCCATGTCCCCGGTTTCGGCGGCCCGATTTCGGTGCGCCAGTTCCAGGGCGGCCAATCCAATCCCACCTTCCTGATCTCTGCGCCTGATCGACGCTGCGTGCTGCGCAAGAAGCCTCCGGGAAAGCTGCTGCCGAAAGCGCATCAGGTCGAGCGCGAGTTCCGGATCATCAGGGCGCTGGCGGGGACAGCGGTTGCTGTTCCGCAGGCATTGGCGCTTGGCGAAGACGCCGAGGTGATCGGGACAGCCTTCTACGTCATGGATTTCGTCGACGGGCGTCAGTTTGACAGCCTGGCGCTTCCCGACCTGCCGCGCGACGACCGCGCTTCGCTCAATTTCGCCGCGGTCGATACCCTGGCGGCGCTGCATGCGGTGGTTCCCGAGGATGTCGGGCTAGGAGATTTCGGTCCCTCCGGCGGCTATGTCGCGCGTCAGGTCGAGCGCTGGACCAAGCAGTATCGTTCCTCCTCGGAGGCCGGCGAGATCGCCGACCTGACCTGGCTCGCCGATTGGCTGCGCGAGCATTGCGGCGTGGCCGATGAAACCACGATCGTGCATGGCGACTACCGGATCGGCAATCTCTGCTACCGCCGCGATGGCCCGCAGGTGTCGGCGGTGCTCGACTGGGAACTGTCCACGCTCGGCCACCCGCTCAGCGATCTCGCCTATTACTGCATGCCCTATCATATCAGCCCGACCGTCGCGGGCGGACGGGGGCTATCGGGGCTCGATTTCAAAGAGCTCGGCATCCCCCGCGAAGACCAGGTGATCGCGCATTACTGTCGGGCGAGCGGCCGTGCCTCGCTGCCGGACTGGCACGTCTTCCTGACGCTCTCCTTCTTCCGTCTGTCGGCGATCCTGCACGGCGTGATGGCCCGCTCCGTGCTGGGCAATGCCAGCGATGCGAACGCGGCCGAGGTTGCACAGCGCGCCGGGATGCTGGCCGAACTGGGTCGGCAGGTGGCCCTGTCCGGCACGAACAACCGATACTGAGACGAGGCGAGGGATGACCATGCGTTTCAAGGACCAGCTCTGCATTGTGACCGGAGCGGCCAGCGGTATCGGCCGGGCCACCGCACAGCGTTTCGCCGCTGAGGGCGCGCTCCTCGTCCTGGTCGATCGGAACGAGGCGGAGCTCGCAAACGTCGTGGCCGACCTGCCGCGGGCCCGGGACCATTCCGTCGCGGTGCTGGATATCGCTGACCAGGACGCGGTCTCCGCATGTGTGTCCCGCGCACTGGAGCGGCATGGGCGTATCGACGTTCTCTGCAACAATGCCGGCATGGCGAGTTCCAAGGGGAGCGCGCTCGAGCAGGATCTCGCGGAATGGGACCGGGTGATGCAGGTCAATGTCTTTGGCGCGATGCTGTTCATGAAGCATGCCGGCGCGGCCATGGTCGCGGCCCGTCGCGGCGCGATCGTCAACACCGCCTCCGTGGCCGGGATCAGGGCTGGTGCGGGCGGGAATGCCTATAGCGCTTCGAAGGCTGCCGTCATCAACATGACCCAGACGGCCGCCTGCGATTTCGGCGCCTATGGCGTCAGGGTGAACGCCGTATGTCCCGGCCTGATCGAGACGGGAATGACCAGGCCGATCTTCGAGAAGGCGCGCGAACTCGGGAAGGAGGACCGGCTGGGCGCACGCTGCGAATTGCGCCGCTATGGCCATCCCGAGGAGGTTGCCCGCGTGATCGCCTTCCTGGCCAGCGAGGACGCGAGCTATGTCACGGGCCAGGCTCTCGCCGTCGATGGCGGCAACACCGCCTCCCTCAATCTCCCCGGCATGAAGGTCTAAGGCGTCGGCTCGAAAAGTCGATTGTGGTTTTAAGGAAACTCGATCCAGACACGGAAGTGCTGGATCTCTGACCGGATATGACAACCGATCCGAGATCTAGCCGACGCTCCAGGGCAGGGAGCAGAGCCGCCCGGCGGGGCGGCCCCGCTCCGAGCGGCTCGCTGTGGCGCGCCTTGCTCAGTTCTTGCCCTTGTAGAGAAAGGCATCGACCTTCTCTTCGCCGTTATAGGCCAAGCGCTGCATGCGGTAGAGGTTCTTCACGTAGTCGAGCGCGTCCTGGCGAGACATGTCCATGCAGCGCATCGAGGCCTCCATCTCGATCCGCAACGCGAGTTGAGGGTGGCGTGCGATGCGCGCGGCATATTCCTCGGCCTTCGCCAGAACCTGGTCCGAAGGGACCACCGCATTGACGAGGTTCGCCCGCAGCGCGTCCTGCGCCGAGAGCGGGTCGCCCGTCAGCAGCATTTCCATCGCGATCGTATGCGGCACATACCGAGACAACCGGGTCGAGCCGCCCGCCCCACCCATGCCGTAGGCGATCTCGGGGAAGCCGAACTTGGCATCCTCCGACGCCACGCGGATATCTGTGAGATGGCTGAGATAGATCATGCCCTGGCCGTAGCAATAGCCGCGCACCGCGCCGACGATCGGCTTGAATCGGTTCAGCGAGAGCACTTCGCGCGACCAGGTGAACGTGTCCGGCTCGCCCTCCGCGACCCGGTGCTTCGGGGCAAGGTAATAGGCGAGTTCGTCCTTGGGCGTCGCGAACTTGGCGTAGTCGTTCTTGATGTCGTCGCCGGCCGAGAAGGCCCGGTCTCCGGCGCCCTGCAGAATGCCGACCCGCACCTCGTCGTCGGCGAGGAATTCGAGCATCATATGATAGAATTGCTTGTGCATCGCCGGCGTCATCGGGTTCACCGATCCGTTGCGGATGGTGAAGTATCCGATCTTGCCGACACGCTCGTATTCGAAAGGCATGAGATCTATCCCTTAGATATAATCAGAACCACTGATTGGTGACGCGGTCGAAGCTGCCGACGCGAAGGTCGGTTTTTTCGGCAATGAGCTTTTGCTTGGCGATCTTCTCGGACGGCGTCTTCGGAAGCGCGTCGCGATACTCGACGTAACGAGGTGTCTTGAACGGGGCGAGCCGGCTCTTGCAGTGCTCGAAGATCATTTCGGGCGAGGCCTCGGCTTCCGAAACGCCGGGCTGCAAGACGATATAGGCCTTCACTTCTTCGCCGCGCGCTGCATCCTTCACGCCGACGACGGCGGCTTCGAGAACCTGCGGCATTTCGGTCAGCGCAGCTTCGACTTCGCGGGCGGCGATATTCTCGCCGCTTCTGCGGATCATGTCCTTCAAGCGCCCGACGATGTAGTGGAAACCTTCGGCGTCGCGCCAGAACAGGTCCCCGGTGCGGAACCAATCCCCCCTGAAAGAGGCTTCGTTCGCTTCCGGCTTGCGATAATAGCCCAGCATGATGCCCGGCCCGCGGATGCAAAGCTCGCCAACCTCGCCAGCGGGCAGGACATTGCCCTCGGGGTCGGTGATCTGTACCTCGCGGAAGGGCGCGACCATCCCGCAGGAGCCGGAGCCGACCATGTGATAGGCCTCTCGCGGCAGGAAAAGCGCCGATCCGACCTCGGTCATCCCGAAGGATTCCCGGGCGATCGTGTTGTAGCGCCGCTCGAAGTCGGCGTGCTTTTCCTTGTTGAAGCCGAAGATCGAAACGCGCTTCAGCTCATTGTCGGCGTCGGATGGCTTGGGTGCCTGCTGATAGACGATCTCGGGAAAGAGGCAGTAATGGATCTTGTATGTCCTGACCCAATCCATGAAGCGCGTCGCGCTTGCACGGCGGGCGACGAAGATCTGGCCGCCGACACGCATCGCCATCAAGGTCAGCCACTGCGGATCCATGTAGAAGAAGGGTTGAGCCGCCAGGATATTCCTGGAATTCTCGGCGTCGCCGCCTCGCATCGCGGCCACCAGGGAAATGGTGAGCCAGTATCGGTGCGTCAGCATGCAGCCTTTCGGGAATCCGGTCGTGCCGGACGTGTACTGGATGTTGACGAGGTCATCGAGCGCGGGTTGTGGCAGGTCCGCGGGGAGGGCGGGCGGTTTCCGCTCGATCCGGGCATATCGATCCGACGCATCGGAAGCGGCCCCGACGACAAGAACGTTGGAATTCCGTAACGGCGCCTCCGCACTCAGCGCCTCGTAGGAGGGCAGGCAGTCCGCATGGATGACGAGATACGTCGCCTGCGAGTCCGTGAGCACATAGTCGAGCTCTCGGCCGGTATAGCCGATATTGACCGGCACCATGACGGCCCCGAGTTTTGCCAGGGCAAGCCAGGTGAGGGGAAACGCCGGGATGTTGGGAAGCATGACGGCGACATGAGCGCCTTTGCGCACGCCCGCCGCATAGAGGCCCGCCGCAGCCTGTTCGATCGCCGACCTGGCTTCGGCATAGGTTGCGACGCCGCCCTCACTCTCCTCGAAGAACGTCCAGAGGGTCTTGTCGCCGTTCACCGAGGCCCGCTCGTCGACGAACGAGCCGATGTTCTGCGCCAGCGGCGCCGCCTCGATAGTGCTCCTCATATGATCGACGAGAGGCTTGAGCTCGGACCAATCGCTGGGGCTGCTGTTGTTTTGCTGCATGTCAGGCCTCGGACACTGAATTCGACTGGTATCGGCGTTCATTCCGGCGGCGAACGATCTCACCCACGGTCATCGCGACGATGCTGAGAAGAGTGAGCATGACCGCGACGGCAGGCACTGTCGGATCGAGCTTGAGGCTGAGATCGTTCCAGATGCGCACGGGAAGCGTCTGCAATCCGCCGGAGATGAAGAGCGTGATGATCAGCTCATCGAAGGACGCGAAGAAGGCCAGGATCGCCGAAGCAAACATCGCTGGCGCTAGGTAAGGCAGGGTCGTGTGCAGGAACGCCCGGATGGGGCTCGCGCCAAGGACACGCGCTGCCCGCTCGATCGTCATGTCGTATCTGCGAAGGCTGCCCGACACGATCATCACGACATAGGGCAGGGCGATCAGCGCATGAACCAATGTCAGCGCGTAGATATTGTTCACCAGCTGCCAGCGCAGGAACACGATGTAGAGCGCAAGGGCGATAACCACCGATGGGATGATGAGGGGCGCGATGAAGATGGCACTCAGCAGGCCTTTTCCGCGAAAATCCGTACGAACGAGCGCGACCGACGCCAGGGTCCCGAAGAGCAGGCTGAGGATTGTCGCACCGACCCCGATCCTGAGGCTCGCGAGCGTGGCGTCGACCCAACTCTGATCGACGAAGAATTCCCTGTACCAGCGCAGGGACAGCGACTTCGGCGGGAATTCGAGGAACTGGCTGTCGGTCAGCGAAATCGGAACGAGGAAGAACAGCGGCAGCAGCAGAAAGCTGGCGACGAGGACAAAATACGCGGTCAGGACGGCCCGGGTCATCGTGCGAGCCCTCCGGTCGCGAATTCGGAGCGTTTCCGCGTGAGGGCCCAGTAAGCCAGAAGACAGGAGAAGGTCGCCGCCAGCAGCGTCGAAGCCATCACCGCCGCCAGGTCCCATTTCAGCGTCTTGTGAACCTGGAGATCGATGAGATTGGCGATGAGGAGACTTGTGCGGCCGCCCAGCAGCGTCGGCGTGACATAGAAGCCGAGGCAGAGGATGAAGCAGATGATGCCACCCGTCGCCGCTCCACTCACGCTGAGGGGAAAGACCACCTTCCAGAAGGCCTGCCTTGGCGATGCACCCAGGGATCGGGCCGCTTTCACGAGATCCCGCTCGACATCGAGTATCGAGGTCAGGCAGGTCAGGATCACGATCGGCAGCAGGATCTGAACCATTCCGATGTGAACGGCGATGGGCGTATAGAGCAGCTGAACGGGCTCCGCCGTCAGGCCAAGGGCGGCAAGCGCTTTGTTAAGAATGCCTTCGCGCCCGAGCAGGATGATCCAGGTGTAGGTCCTGACCAGGATGCTGATCCAGAACGGTAGGAGGATCAGATAGGTCGCCAGCACCCGCTTGCGCGGCGAGAGCCCCGCCATGAAGTAAGCCATGGGGTAGCCCATGACGAGGCAGATCACCGTCACAGTCGCGGCGGTGACGAACGTCCTCTGCAGGACGATGATGGAAAGCTGCGAATTATAGACCTGTCGCAGCGCCTCGGCCGTGAAAGCCGTTCCATCGTGTACGGTCAGCTTCAGGACGCCGAATACCGGAAAGACGAAGAGAAGCGCTGCCAGCAACGTCGCTGGCGCGAGCAAAAGCGTGGTTTTCGTCCACCGGAGTTTCATGATGCAGCCAGGTTCCCGAGTGGCTCAGATCAGCAGCCATTCGTTCCAGCGTGTTGAGACCGCGTCGAGATTCTCTGCCCACCAGGCACTGTTGAACTCGAACTGCACCGCCGCGTTTTCGGGCGAGGTCGGCAGGGTCGCTGCGAAGGCCGGGTCCAGCAATTCCATCATTCCCGGCACGAAGCCGGGGTAGGGGACCTGCTTCACGAATGCCGCCGATGCCGCAGGGTCCATGCGAGCCTTCATGAAGCGCATCGCCTCGGTGGGGTGCTTCGCGCCCTTTGGAATGGCGAGGAAGGAGAGCATCAGGGCTCCGCCCTTGAAGGTGATGTCGACGGGCTTGCCCTCGTTCCTCAGGGGGGTGATGCGGCCGTTCCAGCATGAAGTCATGCTGACCTCGCCGTCGATCAGCAACTGGACGTGCTGGGCTCCGTTGGTCCACCAGACCGGGATATGGGGCTTGAGCTGGTCGAGCTTCTTGAAGGCGCGGTCGACGTCGAGCGGATAGAGCTTGTCGAGCGGAACGCCATCGGCAAGCAGGGCGAATTCGAGGTTGCCCTTGGGCGAATTTTCCAGCGAGCGCGGGCCCGGGAAAGCTTTGACGTCCCAGAAATCGGCCCAGGATTGYGGCGTCTTGCCGTTGCCGAATTTGTCGGTCCTGAAAGCGATCACGGTTGAATAAGAGGCCCGGACCATCGCAGTCGGCTGCTTTGCGATGGCCGGCAGCTTGTTGTCGGGATCGATGATCGAATAGTCGATCTTTGCAAGCCATCCGGCTTTGGTTGCGGTCACGACGTCGTCGCCGTTCAGCTCGGTCAGATCCCACTCGACATTGCCGGACTCGACCATGGCCTTGAGCTTGGGAAGGCTCACGGGTGCTGTCGGCCTGACCTTGATTCCCGTCTCCCTGGTGAAAGGCTCTTCGAAGATCTTCGTGATCATCGTGGCGAGCGCCCCGCCGGAGCCGTTGACGACGATGGTCACGTCCTGAGCGAAAGAGGGTTTGAACGCGAAAACGCCGGCAAGTGCACCTGTGGCGATTCCGAAAGCTCTTCTGGTCATCGTCATGATCGATAGTCCCCTKAGTTTTTTTGGTGGTCTGGGAAGCTCAACCCGTGAGCGAGACGAGGTCAGCGACGTTGAGATCGAAGCTGATCGGCGTGCCCAGCGGCAGCACGTCCTGTCCTGGCCTGCGTGGCTCGATGGCCGAGATGTCCTTGCCGTCCGCAGCGCGCAGCACGTAGCGGACGGAATTGCCGAAGAAGACGGCCTCCGCGAGGGTGGCCCGATGCGCGCCGGCGGCATCTTGGCGGATCTGGATGAGCTCCGGCCGGATTGACGCGAAGCTGGCCGCCGAGAGATGCGCGACATTCCCGGACACGCGGCCAAGCCCTTCGAGCATGACGGACGCTGGCGCGGCGCCCTCGACCTTGAGGATGTTGTTTGCACCCACGAATTCCGCGACGAAGCGTGATTGCGGCTTGTCGTAGAGCTCTTCCGGAGGGCCGATCTGCAGGACCTGGCCCTTGTCCATGACCGCCAGCCGGTCGGAGAGCGTCAGCGCCTCGCCTTGATCATGGGTGACATAGATGACGGTACACCCGATCTGGCGCTGGTATTCCTTGATCTCGAGCTGGAGTGTCTCTCGCAGCTTCAGATCAAGGGCGCCCAGCGGCTCGTCCATCAACAGCACCCGGGGCTCGAACACGACCGCGCGTGCAAAGGCCACGCGTTGCTTCTGGCCCCCGGACAGTTCGTGCGGCATGCGGTTCGCTAGTGTGTCCAGCCGCACCATCTGGAGCGCCTTCTCCGAGCGCCGCCGGGCTTCGGCCCGCGGCACGCCGCGCATCTCGAGGGGAAAGGAAATGTTGCGGATGACATTGCGATGGGGAAAGAGCGAATAGCTCTGGAACACCATGCCGATGTCGCGCTTCTCCGTCGGCAGCTTCGTGATCGGCACTCCGTCGATGAGAATTTCACCGCTGTCGATATCCGTGAAGCCTGCCAGCGCGTTGAGGGCGGTCGTCTTTCCAGAGCCGCTCGCCCCGAGCAGGGTCATGAACTCCCCGCGCTCGACATGCATCGAGAAGCTCTCCAGCGCGACGAACTTTCCATACGTCTTTCGAACGCTTCTGAAATCGATCGTCGCTCCGGTCGAACTCATTTGATCCGGCTCCGAATGAGAGGCATATTTGAAAAGTGACGATAGTGTCATTTTTTGTCAAGCGCGCTATGCTGGTATTGAGATTGCGGCGCGATTGAGTGTGCTGTCAGAAGCGATAGTGAGAAGGGCGGGCCCTTGTTGTTGGAAAACGTAAATTTCGATTACGTGGATTACCTGGAGAAACGCTTGGCTGCCGCGCAAAGCGAGAAGAAGATCATTCGCACTGAGTTGCAGCTCGAGCTGGCAACCGCGCGCCTTCTCAGAGAAAAAAACTATCACGCAATTTCGGTTGATCTCATTGCGGCGACCGCTGGTGTCGCGCACGGGACGTTTTACCGGTATTTCGCAGCCAAACGCGATGTCGTTGCTAAGACTATCGCCGATTATTTCATGTTCGTGCGCGCATCGCGCCACCCAATTGCCCGTGATGCGTCGCAATACGAAGCAATCCACCAGGCCAACCTGCACTATGTCGAATGCTTCCGTCGCAATGTCGGACTCATGCGTTGCCATTTCCGGCTCAAGGACGAGGACGAGCTGATCGCCGAGGTTGGCCGTAGCGCCGACAACGCCATGGTGGAGCGCGTCCTCGCCAGGCTGCGCCGCGAAGGACAGCTCGAGCTGTGGGATGCTGAAAAACTCAAACTGACCATCTTCTGCCTGATCGGAATGGTCGATGAGCTGTTGTTGAAGATCTACGGGCAGACCCAGCCTTCGCTCGCTGGGTTTCAAGCCAAGCCCCAACTCGTGGCGAGCACCCTATCCGATATGTGGTTCTCGACGATCTACGGTTCGCAATCGCTCGAGCGCATTGCGCCGGGGGCGAGTTTGCCAAGGCTACGCCAGGTCGACTGAGTGATCGCCGTCAACTCGGCATGATATAGCTCAGCTGATTGCGAATATTCGCAGCCAGCGAAATCAAGCGGGGTGCGACCTCGTCCTCGATCTGGTTGGGGCTGAGCCGGAACACAGGCACCCGGCAGTTCATGCCGAAGCAATCGCCGTTGGCGTCCCGGATCAGCGGCACGCCAGCGGAATGGGTGCCCGGAATCCAGACGCCCTTGGCCACAGAAAACCCCCGGCTGCGGCAATCGATGACGCCCTGCAGGAAGGATTCGGAGTATTTCGTCCAGAGTTCGGGCGAGCGACGCTTCATTTCTTCGAGCTTCAGCTTGAGTTCGTCCTCTGACAGGAGGGAGCCGAGCGCATGACCGATCGTGGCCGGCAGCAGCGGCCCGATCGTGCCGAGGTCGGGCGAGGTCCAGATGTTCTCGTTCACCCGCGAGGTCTCGAGATAGACGAAGTTGGTTCGGTCGATCGTGCCGATCGAGACGGTCCCTCCGAGGTCCTGAGCCAGCTTCTGCATCGAGGGCCGCGCGATGTGCAGCAGCTTCAGGTTGACCAGCAGCGGGTTGACCAGCATGAGCGCGCGCCAGCTCAGCCGGAACTTGGATTTCTCCTGCCTGAGGTAGCCCATTCTTTCCAGCGTATAGGTCAAACGTGCGACCGTGGAACGGTTGATCCCCGATTCCTTCGCGATCTCGCCATTGCTCATCAATGTGCGATTCGGACGAAAAGTCTCCAGAACAGCCAGTCCCTTGACGAGAGTTGTTGCGATGTCGGGATCGTCTGCGGGGATCTTCAAGAATTTCTCCATCTATGTAGGTGGCTTCGTTCGTATTATTTCGATCGATTATTGTTTGATAATTACCGGATGCGCTTGATGAGGGGGTTTGAGAGCCTCGACCTGCCCCGGCGTTGTCGGGGTGAGAATTGGCCTCTTTGGCTCAAATGTCAAGATAGTGAACATTTCTGGAAGAAATTAATCACTCTCTTGACTCACCCCCGAAGCGAGCGCTCAATTATCGAAGGCGGGTGGATATCTGCGCCTGCACTCGTCACGGAGAAAATGTGAATGAGCCGCGTGATCGACATGGAACTGAGCTTGCCTCATAGCGAGGCGAATCCGGATCTGGAGCGCATCTCGCGAGGACGGCCGGGCACGCCCTTCGCCCAGTCGCTGCCGCGGCCCGAGGGCTACGGATTCGCCAATTACGGGAATGTCTTCAGGAGCAAAGAGGCGGCTCCGAAGAAGGGGGAGGCTGACGACGGCGGTCTCGTGCGGCTGGTCGAGGATATGGACCGTGCCGGTATCGCGCGGGGATTGCTGGTCGGCGCCGAGAACAGTGCGACGGGCCGGATTCACCAGGCCCATCCCGGCCGCTTCTTCCTGTTCACGACATTCGATCCCTTCGACGGCATGCGGGCGGTTCGCGAATTCGAGCGGCTGGTCAAGGAGGAGGGCGCAAACGGCCTGCGCCTGTCGGCGCTCTATAACGGCGTGCCGGCCAATGATCGCCGCTACTATCCGCTCTACGCGAAGGCAGCCGAGCTCGACGTCCCGGTCCGCATCTACACGGCGATGAACTACGCCAATGACCGGCCCTATGATCTCGGGCATCCGCGCTATCTCGATGATGTCGCCATCGACTTCCCCGAGCTCAGGATCGTGGCGGGCCTCGCCGGCTGGCCCTGGGTGAACGAGATGGTCGGGCTGCTCCGCCGGCACCCGCGGCTCTATGTCGACACGGCGGCCCACCATCCCCGGTATTTCAGCCAGCCCGGTTCCGGGTGGGAGCAGTTCCTTCAGTTCGGCAACACGCTGCTCCAGGACAAGGTCATGGTCGGGTTGTCGCGCTACCTGTTCGGGACCTCTTTCGAGAGCATCATCGAGCAGTACAAGCAGCTGCCGCTCAAGGAAAAGGTCATCGAGAAATGGCTGTACGGCAACGCCGCTGAATTCTTCCGGCTGAACTGAGGGCGGGGTCCGATGCTTCGCTTCGTCGGCCGGCGGGCGCTCTACGCAATCCCTCTGCTCCTGGCGATCATCATCCTGATGTTCTCCATGCTGCACATGATCCCGGGGGATCCGGTGCAGGCCCTCGTCGGCGACTACCCCGTTCCGCCGGCGTATCGGCAGGCGATCGAAGAGAAGTATCGCCTGAACGACCCCTTCCTCGTTCAGGTCGGCAATTATCTCCTCAATGTCGCGCAGGGCGATTTCGGTTTCTCCTATCAGAACCAGCGCGGGGTCCTCGACCTCATCCTCGAACGGGCGCCCCGCACGATCCTGCTCGCATCGGTCAGCTTCGCCCTGGCGATTCCGCTCGGCATGGCGATCGGCATCGCGGCGGGAACGACACGCCGGCCGGGCGTCGACAAGTTCTGGACGACCACCGCCCTGATCGCCTACGCGATCCCGACTTTCTGGCTCGGCCAGCTCCTGGTGATGCTGTTCGCACTCCGGCTCGGCTGGTTTCCGACCCAGGGCATCGGCCCCCTGATCAGCCGCACGCATGGTGTCGCCTGGCTCTTCGAAAAGCTGCGCTATCTCGCGCTGCCGGTCCTTGCCTTCGGCATCCACGAGGGCATGCGGATCGCGCGGATCATGCGCGCCAGCGTCATCGACACGCTGTCGCAAGGCTACATCATCACCGCACGCTCCAAGGGCCTGAGCCGCGGGCAGATCATCCGCAACCACGTGATGCGCAATTCGAGCCTGCCCCTGGTCACGATCGCCGGCTATGCCTTCGGCTCCGCGCTCGGCGGCGCCGTCCTGCTCGAAACGGTCTTCACCTGGCCGGGCCTTGGCCTGCTGCTCGTCGACTCGATCCGGCTCAGGGACAACATGACGGTTGTCGGTGTCGTGATCTTCTCGGCCGTCGCCGTCGTCGCCATGAACCTGATCGTCGATCTCCTCTACGCGGCGCTGGACCCGCGCATCAGAACCATGCGGTGAGGTCGAAGCCATGTCAGACAGCAAAACCGCCATGGCGCCGGCATCCGGCAACGGCATCCCGGTCGGGAGCTGGCAGGCCCATGTCGCCAATCTCTTCGGAACGCGTCACGGCGCGCTCGGAGCAGGCATCCTCATCGTCCTGGTGATCGTGGCGACCGCTGCTCCGCTGATTGCACCCTACAATCCGTTGGAGCAGACCCAGTTGAGTCTCGCGCCGCCATCGTCCCAGTTCCTGTTCGGCACTGACAATATCGGCCGGGACGTGTTCTCGCTCGTCGTCCATGGCAGCCGCTCGTCCCTGCTCGTCGGGCTCGGGGCGGCGCTGGCCGCACTGCTCGTCGGCGGCACTCTCGGGGTCCTGGCCGGCTATTTCCAGGGCCCGGTCGAGGCGGCGCTGATGCGGCTGGTGGAGTTGTTCCAGACCCTTCCCGTCATCATTCTCGTGCTCTGTGCCGTCGCGCTGTTCGGCTCCAATTTCTGGCTCCTGATCGCGGCGGTGGCGCTGGCGATCTGGCCGATGGAGGCCCGCCTCGTCTACGGCCAGTACATCAAGCTTCGCGACCGCGAATTCATTGCTGCCGCCCGCGTCGCCGACCTCTCGACGGCCCACATCATGTTCCGCGAGATCCTGCCCAACGCGATGCAGCCGATCATCGTGCAGGTCGCGCTCGACGCGAGCATCGCCATCCTGATCGAGGCCGGGCTCGGTTTCCTCGGCCTCTCCGATCCGAGCAGGGTGAGCTGGGGCCGGTTGCTCTTCGTCGCGCAGGACTACATGGACAGCGCCTGGTGGATGAGCCTGTTTCCCGGCGCAGCCATCTGCATCACCGTGGTCGGCCTCAATCTCTTTGCCGACGGGCTGAACGAGGTCATCGATCCGCGCAGCACGAACGGGATGGGAGGGCTGCAATGAGCGCATCGCTTCTTCTCGACGTGCGCGACCTGAAGGTCCATCTGCGTCTCGGCCACAAGGTCGTGAAGGCGATCGACGGGGTCGATTTCCAGGTCGGCCGGGGCGAATGCGTCGGCATCGTCGGCGAATCCGGTTCGGGCAAGAGCACGATGGCGCGAGCCGTGACACGCCTGATGCCGAACGTGAACATCGAGGAACTGAGCGGCAGGCTTGCCTTCGAGGGCCGCGATATCCTTGCGATGGACGACGGCGATCTGCGGGCCCTGCGCCGCGGGCGCGGCTTCTCGATGATCTTCCAGGATCCGCTCGGCTATCTCAACCCGACGCAGCGGATCGGCCGGCAGATCCACGAGGCGCTCTCCCGGGATGCAGGGCGCGGCTCCGACAAGACCCGCGTTCTCACCCTTCTGGACGAAGTAGGTCTACCCGACCCGGCCAATCTCGCTCGTCGCTACCCGCATGAACTTTCGGGCGGCATGCGCCAGCGCGTGATGATCGCGATCGCGCTGGCCAGCGATCCTCAGCTTCTCTTTGCCGACGAACCGACGACGGCCCTCGACGCGACCGTGCAGCTGCAGGTCCTGCAGACGCTCTACAGGCTGCACAAGGAGCGCAACATGGCGATGGCCATCATCACGCACGACCTCGGTGTCGTCGCCGAGCTTTGCGATCGGGTCTACGTGATGCGCGCCGGCAAGGTGATCGAGAGCGCCGAGACCATCGCGCTCTTCGAGCAGCCCCAGCACGACTATTCCCGGCGCCTGATCGATCTCAGCACGCGCCGGCTGACGCGGGAGCTTCAGTCATGACCGCTCCGATCATGCGAATGACTCGCGTCGAACAGCTCTACACCAGCCGCAACGCCAACGGACCCGGCTGGAACACGGTTCGGGCGGTCGATGGCGTCGATCTTGACGTCAACGAGGGTGAGACCCTGGCGATCGTTGGTGAATCCGGCTCCGGCAAGAGCACCTTGGCGAAGCTGCTGCTGATGCTGAACCGTCCGACGGCGGGCGACGTGCAGTTTCGCGGCACCTCGCTGGCTTCGCTCGGCACCTCCGCCAGGCAGGCGTTCCGACGCCAGGTCCAGGCCGTGTTTCAGGACCCGGCCTCGTCACTGAACCCCCGCATGACGGTCGAGCGCATGCTCGGCTACATCGTTCAGCGCCATGAGCTTGCTACGCTGCGCGAGACGCGGGCCTTTCTCGCCGGCCATCTTGCCGCGGTCGGCCTTAACCCCCCGGACCACTATCTCGACCGCTATCCGCACCAGCTCTCAGGCGGGCAGCAGCAGCGCATCGCGATTGCGCGGGCGATGATGCTTCGGCCCGCGATCATCATCGCCGACGAACCGCTGTCGAGCCTCGACGTCTCGGTCCAGGCCCAGGTCCTGCAGCTGATGCGGGATCTGCACAAGGCGACCAATGTCGGCTTCGTGGTGATCAGCCACGATCTCGGAGCGATGGAGTCGATCGCCGACCGGACCGCCGTGATGTATCGCGGCCGGATCGTCGAGATCGGCCGCTCGATCTACGAGCGCCCCTTCCATCCCTATACCCGGCTGTTGCTCGATGCGCGGCTTTCGCTCGATCCACGCCGTGGCCGGATCCGCAGCCTGAGCGCGACACAAGTGCGAGCGGATATGCCTGAGCCCATGCAGGGCGGCTGCCGGTTCCGCCACCGCTGCCCCTTTGCGATCGAAATCTGCGCGACGGCCGACCCCGCGCTGAAACCGGTCGGCCAGACCGGAACCTTTGTGGCCTGTCACCGCGCGGACGAAATCGGCGCGTCATCGCGTCCGGCAGGTGTGGCCCCCGTAGAGAGGACGCCGAGGCCCGTCGAGATCTGATTCAGGGACTACCCAGAAAAGCCAAAGGGAGAGAGCACATCATGGACACGGCTAAACGAAGCGATGCGTGGACGATGCAGAGGCTGGGCGCGATCTCACTGCTTGCGGGAGCGTCGAGCCTTCTGCTCTCCGCCGGAGCCCAGGCGGACGATGGCAAGCCCGTCCCGGGTGGCACGGTCATCGCCGCGCTGAATTCTACGACAATTCCGAATCTGAACACCCAGATGACATCGTCGGTCCCGGCGCTGTTCGCCGCTGATGTCTGGGCGGACGGGCTGATGACCTATGACCGCGAAGCCAATCGCGTTCCGCGCCTGGCAAAGAGCTGGACCATTTCCGAGGACGGCAAGACCTACACCTTCAACCTCCGCGAGGGCGTGAAGTGGTCGGACGGCAAGCCGTTCTCTGCCGCCGACGTGGTCTTCACGCTGGAGAATTTCGGCAAGTTCAACACGTATCTCACCAAGCTCATGCCGCTGGTCGAGAAGGCCTCGGCTCCCGACGACAAGACCTTCGTCCTGACGCTCAAGCAGCCGCTGACCGCGACGCTCGATCTGTTCGACAAGGAAGTGTTTCCGCTGATGCCGAAGCACGTCTACGAGGGCAAGGACATCGCCACTCACCCAGCCAATATCGCTCCGGTGGGCCTTGGCCCGTTCAAGTTCGACAAATGGGTCAGCGGCCAGTCGATCACCTTCGTGCGCAACCCGCACTATTGGGAGGCGCCCAAGCCCTATCTCGACTCGGTGATCTTCGCGCTCATCCCGAACCCGCAGCAGCGCCTCAACGCCATCGTCAACGGCGAGGTCAACTGGTTCCGTCCCGAGGTGGTGCAGGTCCCGGCGACCCAGCAGGCCGCGAAGCGGGGCTCGTTCCGGGTCGTGCCGATCGTGACCAACGCGCCCGAGACCGCCGTCATCGACTTCAATCTGCGGCGTTCGCCGATGAACAACGTCAAGGTCCGGCAGGCGCTGTTCCACGCCATCGATCGCCAGCGGATCGTAAGGGATGTCTACCAGGGGCTGGCCGAGACCGCCAAGAACGCCATCCCGACGCAGTTCAAGAACCTGCATGACCCGTCGGTCAACTATGACACGATGTATGCCTATGATCCGAAGCGCGCCGCCCAATTGCTCGACGAGGCCGGATTTCCGCTGAAGGACGGCAAGCGCTTCGCGCTCGAGCTGGCCGTGATTTCGGCCGCTCCCTACGACGCGGTGGCGCAGGTCGTGCAGGCGCAGTGGACGGCGCTCGGCATCGACGTGAAGCTCAGCGCGCTCGATCAGCAGATCTGGACCAACAAGGTCTATACCCAGCATGATTTCGATGCGTCGATCATCTCGCTGACCGGACGCTCGAACCCGGTTCTCGGCGTCGACCGCAGCTTCGTCTGCAATGAGACCAGCGTCCCCTACGCCAACCCGACGAGCTACTGTAATCCCGAGTTCGACAAGGTCGCGGCCAATGCGGCTTCGGCGCCGGCGGATCAGCAGAAGGCGCACTACAAGATCTATGCCGAGATCATCGCGCGCGATCTGAACCAGCTTGCGCTGACGAATTCGCGCGTCTTCGAGGCCGTGACGAACAATTTCAAGAACTTGGACGCTCAGTTCAACTTCTCGTTCAACACCCATCCGAACTGGGCGGAAGCCTGGCTCCCGAAAGACAAGCAGTAACTTCCGTCGGACACAGCGCCCGCAGCCGCCGATGGCGGCTGCGACGGCACATCGCTATCGAAGGACATATCGCCTTGCATATCGACGTCACCCCCATGGTCAGGCCACGCTCGGTGGCCATTATCGGCGCCTCGGCGAAGCGCGTCACGCAGGGCAACGTGGTCATCAGCAATCTGAAATCATGGGGCTACACGGGGGAGATCCTCCCGATCCATCCCCAGGCCGATCAGATCGAAGGTCTGCGCGCCGTCAACTCGGTTGCCGAGATCCGCGCGGAGACTGACCTTGCGATCATTGCCATTCCCGCAGCGCATGTGCCGGGCATGCTGCAGGAACTCGAGTCGAGTTCCGTACGCTCGGCGATCGTCTTCACCAACGGATTCTCGCATGACGAGGAGAGGGCAATTCGTGCATTCGGCGCCCAGAGCCGCATCGTCTTGCACGGCCCCAACTGCATGGGGCTGGTCAATTTCACCGACTCGATCCCGCTCTACCCATCCAGGCCGTCGCTGCGCCTGAGGCCCGGCAACGTCGCGCTGGTGGCCCAATCCGGATCGGCGGCGATCTCGGTGATGAACTCGACGGTCATCGGGCTTTCCAAGGTCGTGACCGTCGGCAGCGAGTTCCAGGTTGCGGCCGCAGATTATGTGCGCTGGTTTGCGGACGACGATGAGACACGGGTCATCGGGGTGGTCGCGGAGTCAATCAAGTCTCCCCGTGCGCTCGCCGAGGCCGCCGAATGCGTTCATGCCGCGGGCAAGTCCCTGGTGGTGCTCAAGGTTGGTCGCTCGGATGTCGGCGTTGCGGCCACCCAGGCCCATACGGGGGCTCTGGTGAGTGATCGCGACGCCTATGACAGCTTCTTTCGGGAGACCAATATCGCGACGGTCGCGGATTATGACGAGCTCATCGCGGCGCTCGAATGCTCGGCGGTGGCGCGGCGCATGGTCCGGGGAGCAAGCATCGGCATCGTCGGCATTTCCGGCGGTCAGACCGCCCTGGCCTGCGATGTTGCGGAACTGCAGGGCGTAATTGTTGCGGCCTACAGCGCGACGACCGGGCAACGCTTGCGTGCTGCCTTGCCGGGAACGGCCGGCAACAATCCGGTCGATTTCGGAGCGACGGTCAATGTTGAGGACCGCAATACGCCTGAGGCCATGAAGGCGGTTCTCGGTGACGAGAATGTCGGTGCCGTCGTCGCCCTTCAGGATACGCAGGAGAGCCTTAACCCTGCGACGCTGCAGAATTACATGAATGTGCTCGGCGTCTATGCCGAGGCCGGCAAGGCGAGTGAAACACCGCTGGTCGTGATCTCGCCGACTTCGGAGAATGTCGATCCGGGCGTTCGTTCGATGCTGGCCGATCACGGTGTGCCGCTGCTGCGCGGGCTTCACGCCGGACTTCGCGCCGTCGGCAATCTCGCGCTCGGCAAGCCGGGGCCCGCCGGCTCCTGGGCGCGCCAGCGCAGCGCCGCGCGGACGCCGTTCAACAAGGAGGTCGCCAGCCTGAGGCGCGAGATCGAGCAATGCTCGGGCACTCTCGATGCCGAACTGTCATTCCGGCTGCTGCGCGCCTACGGCATCCCTCTGGTCAAATCGATCGTGGTGAAGGACGAAGGCGAAGCGGTCGCCCGTATCGGCGAGCTCGGATTTCCCATGGTGGTCAAGGTCGCATCCCGGGACGTGCAGCACCGGTCGGATGTTGGCGGCGTCGTGCTGGACGTCCGCGATGAGGACGGCTTGCGCCGCGCGATCGCGACCATTGCCGAGAATGTCGGCAGGGCGCTGCCGGCTGCGACGATCGACGGCTATGAATTGCAGGAGCAGCTTGTCGACGGTGTCGAGGCCATGGCTGGATTCACGGCTGCGCCGCCATTTGGCCAGATGATCGTCCTGGGCAGTGGCGGCACGCTGGTCGAGCTCCTGGCCGATCGAGCGGTCGCGCTTGCGCCGCTCGATCACGAGCAGGCAGGTGCGATGCTCCGCCGGACCAAGCTCGACCGCATATTGGGAGGGTATCGCAATTTGATGCCCCAAACGGACACGAGCCATCTGGTCGATCTCGCGGTGAAGCTCTCGCAACTCGCTAGCGATTTCGAGGGCTTGCTGGCGGCATGCGATCTGAATCCGGTTCTCATCCGAAAAGGTTCGGGTGAGGTTCGCGTTGTCGATGCACTCTTCGTTCGTGGCTGACAGCAATTGTGACGGCAGCGCCTGATCGGTTGCGGCGAGGCGGCGTCAGGCCTCCCGCCTGCGCCGGTCGGGCCGAGGCATCGGTGCGCTCGCCGCCAAGACTTGGTGCGGATGCCGAAACCCGGCAGAGGGATCGCCGTATGCGCGTGCCATGCAGGGTGCGCCGGGGGGGACACCGATCAGCGTTCCGTATTCCGGTGCGCTTCCTGCGAGAATCTTGGCCGTAGATGTTTTTCCTCCCAGCTTGAGGTTGTTAGGCTGTAGGCATCATCAGATGGTGGGACGTCCGCCCTGACAGGCCCGAGTACGGAATAAGGACATGCTGCAGAATACTGACGAGCGTTTGCCGTTGCATGCGCGCCTGCGCGATGCCCTCGCGTCCCGCATCGCATCGCTTGAATGGGAAGCGGGCCAGACCATCCCCTCCGAACAGGTTCTGACCAGGGAATACGGCGTCTCGACCAACACGGTGCGCAAGGCCGTGGAGCAACTCATGCGCGAGGGCTTGCTGGAGCGCCGGCAGGGCAGCGGCACCTTTGTGCGGCGCCCCTCATTCGATGGCAGCCTGTTTCGCTGGTTCAATTTCAAGGATGCGGGGGCACATGCCGGCAAGACCGTGCCGGAGAGCCGTCTGCTCAAGCGCGAGATCATCGAACCTGATGCGGAGGTGGCGGCGGCACTGCGACTGCCACCGGGCGCACAGGTCCTGAAGGTGCTGCGGCTGCGGCTTTGGGCCGGCGAGCCGGCCATCTCGGAAGATCTGTTCCTGCCCTTGCCTCGCTTTGCCCGGTTTGCGGACCTGCCGGAGGCGGAGATCGGGCCGCTGCTCTACCCGGTCTATGAGCGCGAGTTCGGGCAGGTGGTCGCGGCCGTCGAGGATGAACTCTCGCTGGGCCACGCCGATGCGACCAGGGCCGCACTGCTGAATGTGCCAGTGGGCGACCCGATCATCGTCGTCGAGCGAACCTCCATGGATGCCAATGGCGCGCCGATCGACTGGCGCCGCGCCTATGGCCGGGGAGATCGCTTTCGCTACAAGGTGCGCTTGACCTGAGGGCTCAGGTCGCGGAGACCCGGTAGAGGGCAAGGCCGTTATCCCAGAAGGCGCGGCCGGCGAGGTCAGCCCCCAGCACCTTTTCGACGAGGTCGATATCGGCAGGCTGGAACGGGCGCTCGGCGCGTGTCGAGGGCAGGTCGGTGCCAAACACCAGCGCGCTCGGATTTCTGGCGGCAATCCGTTCGAGCGCCTTGGCAATATCGAGCTTGGCCCGGCCAAAACCGGTGGCCTTCACCTTCGCGCCCGCGTCGACGAGATCGAGCACGACAGGCAGGCCCGCTTCGGTCATGCCGAGATGGTCGATGACGATCTGCGGCAGCTTGGTGAGCTTGTCGACATAGGGACCGAGCGCTGCCGCATCGGCATAGATTTCGGCGTGCCACTGGCCGGCTGCGTGGGCCCTGGTCGCCAGCGACATCAGGTCGTCGACGCTGTCGATGCGGCCGCGGAACATGTTGAAGCGCAGCGCCCGGACACCCAGCGTGCTCAGCCGCGCGATCTCTCCGTCGGCAATCGTGTTCGGCACCTGCGTGACGCCGACCCAGCCCTTGCCCAGCTTCGCCAGGGTGCTCTCGAGATAGGTCTGGTCGAAGCCGTGGAACGAGCCGGATACGATCGCTCCGGCGCGGACGCCGAGCGGCTGGGTGGCTGCCTGGTACTCGCTGAGAGGGTAGTGCGGTGGCGTATAGCCTTGATTGGGTACGATCGGGAAAGCGTGATCGATGATGTGACAGTGGGAATCGAAGATGCGGCGCGCACTGGCCCGGACCGCGCCGGCCCCCAGCGTCATCGCTGCAGCGCTTCCCCATAAGAAATGGCGGCGATTCATCGTCATGGCGTTTCCTCCAGCATGATTTTCTTGTTCAGTTCACCTGCGCCGCGGCCGGGTGCCGGGCGATTGCCAGGATTTCCCTCGCCACGACGTCAGGCTTTTCGACCGGGGCGAAATGCTTGGCATCGGGGATGATCACCAATCGCGCATCCGCGATTGCCTCTGCGAGCTGCTCGGCCATGGCGAGCGGTGTCGCGTGGTCGAACTCGCCGACCAGGATGGTCGTGGGGCAGTGGATGGCCTTCAGGGCTGGGCGCAGATCGGTCTCGCCCAGCATGGCGCAGCTATCGGCATAGCAATGCAGGTCGTTGGCCTGGAACACGGCCAGGCAGTCCTCGACGATCTCGGGGCTGCTCGCCCGGAAGCAGTCGCTGAACCAGCGTGCCAGCTGGAAGTCGATATGCGTGCCCATGCCGTCGCGCAGCGCGCGTTCGCCGCGCTCGCGCCAGGCCGGCAAGGCCTGGTGGCCGTAGGTCGCCGTCGTGTCGGCCAGCACGAGGCCCGATACGCGCTGCGGAAAACCGGCGGCGACCGCCTGGGCCACGCAGCCGCCCATCGAGCAGCCAACGACCGTAGCCTCCTCCCAGCCGAGTTCGTCGAGGACGGCGATGCAATCGGCCGCCATCATCTCGCAGCTATAGGGGCCGCGCCGCCGCTCGGACGCGCCATGGCCACGGCAATCGAGCGCCACGACTGTCGCTTCCTGGTCGATCGCCGCCGCGACGCCGCGCCATTGCCGCCAGCTCATGGCGAGGGCGTGGATCAGGAGGATGCGCGGCGCGCCAGGAAATCCTGCCTGCATCAGAGTGGCGTTGATCGCGCAACCGTCCGCCGCCCGTGCAGCGATCTGGGCACCTTCGATACTGAACATCAGGATGCTTCCGCTATTGAGGCTTGAGACCGGACAGGGTCACGATCTCGCGCCAGCGCGGCAGATCACGCGCCATGGCAGCGCTGAACTCGGCAGGGCCGGCGCCGACGAACTCGAAGCCATTGTCGATCAGCCGTGCCGTGATCGCGGGGCTTTGCATGACGGCCACGGTGTCTGCGTGGATACGGTCGCGCAGCGCATCAGGCAGTCCGGCTGGGCCGACAATGCCATACCAGGTCTCTACCGAAGCGCCGGGGGCGATTTCCGCCATCGTGGGAACGTCGGGAAGGGATGGAAAGCGCTTCTCGGAGGAGACGGCGAGCGGCACGACCGAGCCGGACTGGATGGCGGCGATCAGGGCCGGCAAGCCCGTCGAGACCAGCTCGATCTGGCCGCCGAGGACGTCGGTCAGGGCGGGGGCGCCCCCGCGATAGGGCACATGGGTCAGCGTCAACCCACTGACCTTTGCCAGCAATTCGGCGACGAGATGGCCGGGCGTTCCTGTGCCCGCGGTGCCGAAACGATAATCCKTGCCGCCGCCTTGCTTCACCATCTCGACCAGCGTCCTGGTCTTCAGGGCAGGGCCGCCGACCAGCACCTGCGGTGAGCGGGCGATCAGGGTGACCGGCTTGAAATCCTTCAGCGGGTCGAAGAGCCGGCGCGTCATCAGGCTGTCATTGCTGAGCAGCCCGTCGCTGACGAGCAACAGCGTATATCCGTCGGGCGCGGCCTTTGCCACGCTGGCCGCTCCGATGTCGCCGGCTGCGCCAGGCTTGTTCTCGACAACAACCTGATGCCCCCATTTCTCGCTGAGAGCCCGGGCCGCGAGACGGCCGATCACGTCGAAGCTGCCTCCGGCGGGGAAGGGTACGACGAGCGTGACGAAGCGCTGCGGGTAGGGGTCTGACGCGTTGGCTCCCGTCCAGCCTATGCAGGCCACTAAGCCCAATGCACCGGTAGCGACCAGCTTGGCCATCTTCATTGGCAGTCTCCCTTGAGCCGCAGCCTTGGTGACACGCAGTCATTATGCTGTCAATGGGTCATGCCAATGACCTGATGAATCATGCTTGTACTGCTCGGCGATCATGTCCTTGTGCTGCGCGACGCTGACGACATCTAGGGCTTCGTGACGAGAGGGTTCGTGCATCTGCGCCGAACCCTGCGAGATTGGCCCAGACCGGCCGATATCCGGCCGTCTCCCTATCTCGCCGCGCGAACCGCCAGCGCGATCGACCGGAGCAATAGTGCGGTCAGGACGGCGTGGAAGATGACCGCTGGCCATAGCAAGACGCCGCCGGAAGCTCCGGTAAGATCGAGGTAGGCGAGATAGAGTGCGACCGCGCCGCTATAGATCAACATGCCCAGCAGAGGCGGGCCGGGCCAGCAGGCGATCCCCAGTGCAACCAGGGCGATACCCGCAATGCTCGCGATCTGCAGGGCAGCCCCGTCCAGTTCCTCGCCGAGCAGCACTTGCGCGACGAATGAAGGCACGACCAGCAGCGCCAGACCGGTTGCGATCTCTGCCACGGCGGCGATCGTCAGCACGTTCTTCATCGCCTGGGCCCGGTCCATCTTGTTGATCGAATATTCGCACGAGAGGCACGGGAGCGCGCAGGGATCTGGCTGCGTTCACTGCACCGGCTCGAGCTTGACGGTCAGCTTCTTGATCTTGCCGGTGAACTTGAACGGTGGGTCATAGCGATGCTCCAGCAGCGCGACCCCGGTGCGGGTATCCAGGCCAACATCGAAGCTTTCGTCCTCGGGAAACGTGATCGGGATGGTGTGGTCCATCGATTTCCTGGCCACTTCCTGTCCGTCTACGGAAAGGACGCCGGTGCCGCCCTTGCCCAGGCCCGGGCCGTCGGATTTGAAGTCGAAGACGATGCTGTGTTTTCCCGGCGTCAGTTCCGGCCCTTCCCAGATCGTCCGCTGCAGATCGAGGAGATTGTAAAGGAACACAGGCTTGCCGCGGCCGATCCCCAATTCGCCCTTGCTGAGGAAGAGGCCATAACCACCGAAGCGTCCGCCCTCGGTCACGATCATGCCTTCGCTGCCGCCCTCGGGAATCTCAACCTCTGCGGTGATGGTGTACGACTTGTCGAGGATCCTTGGGGCAGCGCTCGGCGGCACACCGGACAGCTCTCCTGAATAGGTGAAGAGCGTTCGGCCCGCCGTCAGGCTCGGACGCGGTGTGTTCCAGCGCGCGAGCGACGAATTGTCGAGCGGCAGTGCGTCGTATTTCTTGGCTTCCGAATAGAACAACGCCTGCATCTGCTTGACCTTGTCCGGCAATTTCGCAGCCAGGTCATTGGACTCCGTGGGGTCCTGCCTGACGTTGTAAAGCTTCCAGTTGTAGCCCGTGATCACATCCGGAGGCGGGGCCGTGCTCAGTGCCCAGGGCAGGGTCGCTGGAGTCGTGGCCGCCACCCAGCCGTCATTGTAGATCGCGCGGTTGCCGAGCATTTCGAAATACTGGGTCTTGCGCCGGGATGGCACGGCCACACTCGCCTTGTCCCAGGTGTACATCATGCTGACGCCGTCGAACGGACGCTGCTTGATGCCGTCGAGAGTAGCGGGGGCAGCGACACCGGTCGCTTCCAGAATCGTCGGCACGATATCGATGATGTGGTGGAACTGCCGCCGGATGCCGCCCACATCCCTGACATGGCCGGGCCAGGACATGGCCATGCCCTGGGCCGTTCCGCCAAAGTGCGAGGCGACCTGCTTGACCCATTTGAACGGCGTGCTCATCGCCCAGGCCCAGCCGGCGGCAAAATGCGGAAAGGTTCGCTCCGAGCCCCAGAACTCGTACCAGAGCAACTGGTCCTTCACGGGCACTGCAACGCCGTTGAAGGTTGTGAACTCGTTCGGCGTGCCGTTGAGCATGCCCTCGGCGCTCGCGCCATTGTCGCCGCTGATATAGATGATCAGGGTGTTGTCGAGCTGACCGAGGTCCTCGACGGCCTGGATGACCCGTCCGATCTCGTGATCGGTATAGGCGAGATAGGCGCCGTAGACATCCATTTGCCTGGTGAAGAGCTTTTTCTCCTCCCAACCGAGCGAATCCCACTCCGGCAATTCTTTGGGCCAGGGGGTCAGCTTGGCCTCGGCCGGCATGATGCCGAGCCTCTTCTGGTTGGCGAAGATCGTCTCGCGCAGCGTGTTCCAGCCGCCGTCGAAGAGGTGCATGTCGCTGATCTTGGCGATCCACTCCGGCGTGGGATGATGCGGCGCATGCGTGCCACCGGGGACATAGTAGACGAGGAACGGCTTGTCCGGCGCGACCTCCTTGAGCTGCTTCATATGCTGGATGGCCTCGTCGGCCATGGCTGTGGTCAGGTTCCAGTTCGATGCGCCCTGGAACGGATAGATCGGCGTCGTGTTGCGGAAGAGATTTGGTTGCCATTGGCTCGCGTCTCCGCCGACGAAGCCGTAGAAATAGTCGAAGCCCAATCCGGTCGGCCATTGATCGAATGGTCCGGCCTGGCTCGCCTGGTAGAAGGGTGTGTTGTGGTTCTTGCCGAACCACGAGGTCGCGTAGCCATTCTCTCTGAGGATCGTCCCGATCGTGCCGTTCTCCTTCCGGATGATCGAATTGTACCCTGGAAACCCCGTCGCGATCTCGCCCACCACGCCGAAACCGGCGACGTGATGGTTGCGCCCGGTGATCAGCGCCGCGCGCGTCGGTGAGCACAGCGACGTGGAGTGGAAGTTCGTGTAGCGGATCCCGCTATTTGCGATGCGGTCGAGCGCCGGAGTTGGGACAACGCCTCCAAAGGTGCCCGGCGCACCGAAGCCGACATCGTCGGTCATGATGAGCAGCACGTTGGGCGCGCCCTTTGGCGGCACGATGCTTGGCGCCCACCAAGCCTTCGATTCGGAAGCCTTCTGGTTGATCACTCCGCCGAATCTCGGATCGGGGGGCGGCAACTGCTTTCCGTTAAGCGTCGTCGTCGCGCTTGGCGAACCTAGGGTGCCAGTGACTTGCTGAGCCAGTGCCGGCAGGCAGACCAGGGTGAGAAGGCTCGCGCCGGCGAGGGCGCTGCGACCGAGTTTCGCCATAGCAAACTCCCGCTGCCTTGAAGAGACCGGTACATCGCTGCGAAAAAACTGCGCTCCCACCCGGGGGACCGCCCATCATGATCTCGGTTCAACTGGAGGTCTAGGCAGAATCGGACGCTTTGACCGCTGAATCCGGCAAGGAATGACCATGCCGCGATCATCCGGTCGACAGCATACCGGGTTCGGTCCCGATCCGGCATCCACGACCTGCTGTGACTTGTGTCGCGCGGAGGGGGCAATCCTCACATGGCCTGCGCTGAATGTGCCGTTGCGATCGGCGGCAGCCCGCATCGCCGATCAGGATGCGACGTCGGGGCTGAACCGTCTGCGCCTCCAGTGACCGATCTGCCCCGCTTCCCCCGGAAATTCGCCGGAGCCGATCCTCCGGATTGGCCTGAAAGCCGGTAGGTCGGGCCGCGATCTGGCCTGCGAATGGAGCGCCGGTTTTGAAGCGTCAGCCGTTAGCCCTGCCGACGCTCGAAGATCGCCGAGTTTCCGTCATGCTCGCGGACCTCGACCGATTCCAGCCAGACACGCTCGCCGATCTGATTGGCAAGCCAGGCCGCAACATGGTCGAACGTGTAGCGCGCTGTCGCCTCGCAGCCGACTGCGGGCATGATCCGCAGGTCGACAAGGCCCTTGTCGGCCAGCCCCTGGAACGCGTCGAGATGCGGGTCGTCGGCCGCGACGATCATCGTGTGGTCGAACATGTGCTTCAACCAGGTCTTGATCTCCTTCATCCCGCCGAAATCGAAGCACCAGTTGCGCTCGTCGAGCTCGTGGGTGGCGAAGATGAATTTGAAGGACAGCGCATAGCCGTGAACCAGGCTGCAATGCGAATGCGTTGCGCGCCATTGCCGGAAGCAGCAGGACAAGCCTTCGACGAAGTCATAGGTCTTGGTCGACCGATAGACGTCCCGGTGAACGATTCGCGAAGGCCTGTGGTCCTGCATCATTACCACGCTATCCATTGATTCGGGTCCCTACCGGCGTTCCAGGGATGTGCATTCCTGCAGGAATTCGGCCTTGTATGAATCGTTTGTGGCGAATTCGCCGTAGAATGAGCTGTTCACCATGCGGCTGGCATGACTGGCCCGAACGCCGCGATGAGTCTTGCACATGTGGACGGCGCTGATCCTCACCGCCAGGCCGCGGGGATTGGTGGTCTCGACGATATGCTGCTCGATCTGCTTGACCAGCTCTTCCTGAATCTGGAGGCGGGCTGCGAAATGCTGGATGATGCGATCATATTTCGACAGGCCGATGATCTTGCCTTCCGGTGACGGCAGGACGCCGATGAAGGCCACGCCATAGATCGGCATCAGGTGATGGGCGCAGGTCGAGCGGACATCGATCGGGCCGGTGACGATCAGCTGGTCATAGCTCGTGGCATTGTCGAACTCGGTGATCTTCGGCGGCGGGTTATAGCGGCCGTGCAGGAGTTCCTCGACGAACATCTTGGCGACCCGCGCCGGTGTATCGCGCGTGTTATGATCGTTCTGGTGGTCGATCTGCAGAATATCGAACAGCTCTTCGATCTTCTTCGCAGCCGCGGCCCGCATGTCCGCCCGCTCGGTCTTGTCCAGGTAGCCCTCGACCGCGTGGTTTCCGAGGCGGGCTGAATTCGATAGGCTATTCGCTCGTGACATGTTGCATCCAGATGCCTTCGTGGGCGGTAGGGGTCGCACGTGGGTCGGGTTAGTACGTCAAAATCGCAGAGGAATTCGCGGGGTTCTTGTGTAAGTATATCAATAATTTAACCGAGTTCCGCTTTAGAGGTTTTTAATGGCCGGCTCGTAGGATTTCGAGCTTGGACCGATCGGGAGCCCCTCATGTCTATAGACACATTGCGACGTGGAATCACCCTGGGCGCGATCTCGTCCATTGGTCTGCTCATGGCCGGGACAGTCAGCGCCCAGACCTTGGCCGCTCCGACGGACAAGGTCATCCTGACGATATCCGGAAAGATCTCCGTGACCAATAGCGGGGATTCCGCACAGTTCGATCGCGCCGCGCTCGAGGCGATGGGCCTCATGACAATCGAAACCAATACCCCGTGGTACTCCGGACCGCAGAAGTTCGAGGGCATCTCCCTCGATAAACTGATGAAGTCGGTCGGCGCCAAGGGCGACACCGTTCAAGCGATCGCACTCAACGACTATACGACAGAAATACCGCTCGAGGACTTCGCGAAGTACAACGTCATCCTGGCGCTGAAGCGCAACGCTGAATACATGCCGATCCGGGACAAGGGGCCGCTGTTCATCGTCTATCCCTATGACAGCAACCCTGAGTTGCGCAGCCAGAAGTTCTACAGCCGCTCGGCCTGGCAGGTTTCAAAGTTGATTGTCCGCTAGGGAGAGGGTAGATAATGGCAACTGTCTAGCATCTGTGGGAGAATCTGCCGGGATTAACTCATGCTGAAGATGCGGAAGATAGAAACCTTTCTCGGGGCCGTTCTTGTCGGCCTCGTTTTGTCTGCATTGTATGTATCAAGTCTTATCGTCGAGCAGCAGAATCTGATCCGACAGACGGCGCGTTACAATGTAACCTGGCTTGCGAGCCAGTCCGTCGTCGAGCTCCAGCGCTTCCAGGAGCGCGTCGCCAGCTTCAGCATTCCGTCCAGCAAGGTCGACGCCGACGAGGTGGCGCTGCGCTATCAGATCCTGCTCAACCGCCTCAGCCTGCTCAGCTCCGGCGAGTTCGAGGAGTTCGTCAATCAAGGTGCCGACAGGCGCGCGACCGTCGATGAATTCCGCCAGGCCCTGGCCGAGATCGAACCCTGGGTCGACCATCTCAACCCAGAGAATGCCGCGCGGATCCGTGCGCGACTGGCGCCGCTCGACCAGAAGATGTCGAGCCTTGCAGCGGCGGCCAACCGCATTTCCGGCGATCAGGTCGATGGCGATCAACGTGAGCTTCTGAGCCTGCACTGGTTCTTCTCGGGCATCATCGTGACGCTCGTGCTGATGTCGCTTGGCCTGGTCCTGCTGCTTCATTTTCGCAACCGGCTGCTCAATCATGCCCATCGCGAGATGCATGTGCTGACCGACGGGCTGAAGGACGCGAAGGGCGAACTCGAACGCGCTAATGAGGACATTTCCAGCAAGAACGACAGCCTGAAGAATCAGAACGAGATGCTGGTGCTGCGCGACATCGAATTGCGGACCCAGAACCAGCGCTTCGATGCGGCCTTGAACAACATGTCGCAGGGATTGCTGCTGGTCGACGGCGAACACCGCCTGATCGTCTGCAACGAGCGCTTTCGCCAGATGTTCGAGCTGCCGGCGTCGAGCACCAAGCCGGGGGCGAGTCTTACGACCGTGGCTGACGAGCGCTTCGCTGCCCTGCTCGCCCATCAGAAGGCCATTGCGTCGGGACCGCGATCGGCGACGTTCTCGTTCGAGCTGGCCGCCGGCACGGTCTGCTCCGTCTCGCAGCAGCCGATGCCGGATGGTGGCTGGGTTGCGACCTATGAGGACGTGACCGAGCGCCGGCGCTCGGAGGAGCGCATTGCCTATATGGCGCATCATGATGCGCTGACGGATTTGCCGAACCGCGCCCAGTTTCGCGAACATCTGGAGCGCGCGCTCGAACTTCATCACGGCGAGGCCGGCAGTTTCGCCGTGCTCTATCTCGACCTCGATCGTTTCAAGACCGTCAATGACACGCTCGGTCACGAACTGGGCGACGCGCTGCTGAAATCCGTCAGCGTCCGATTGAAGAAGGCGGTCCGCGGCAGCGATATCGTCTCTCGCTTCGGCGGCGATGAATTCGCTGTCCTGTGTCGCGGGTACCCCGATCTCGACGAGCTTCGCCGGATCGCCTCCCGCATCGTCGAACGCATGGGGCAGCCTTTCCGCATTGCCGGTCGCGACATCAGGATCGGGACCTGCGTCGGCATCGCGATGGCCATCAAGGATGGTAGCGATTGCGATTCGCTGCTGCGCCATGCCGACATGGCGATGTACGCGGCGAAGAATACCGGGCGGGGGACCTACTGTTTCTATGAGGCCCCCATGGAAGAGCAGATCGACGCGCGGCGCGCGCTGGAAGATGCGCTCCGTCGGGCGCTCCAGGAAAACGAACTGGAGGTCTACTACCAGCCCATCGTCAATCTGAAGCGGATGGAGATCGTCAGTTTCGAGGCGCTGCTGCGCTGGACCCACCCGGTCCGGGGGGCGATCTCCCCAGCAGAATTCATCCCGGTCGCCGAGGAGACCGGGCTTATCGTGACGATAGGTGAGTGGGTGCTGCGGCGCGCCTGTGCCGATGCGGCGCAATGGCCGAACGGCACCCGGGTATCGGTCAATCTGTCGGCCGTCCAGCTCCGCAACGACGACTTCGCCCAGATCGTGTTCAGTGCGCTGGCTGGCAGCCAGCTGCCGGCTCATCGGCTCGAACTCGAGATAACCGAATCCGTGCTGCTTCAGGACAGCGATGCCACGCTCGCCGTGCTGCACCAGTTGCGCCGCTTCGGCATCCGCACCTGCATGGACGATTTCGGCACCGGCTTCTCCTCGCTCAGCTACCTCAGAAGCTTTCCCTTCGACAAGATCAAGATCGACCGGTCGTTCGTCAAAGACATGCATGTGCAGGAGGATTGCCGCGCCATCGTCACCTCGATCGCCCATCTAGGGCAGAGCCTGAACATGACGACCACCGCCGAGGGCGTCGAAACACGGGAACAGCTGGAGGCGGTCATGGCGGTGGGCTGCACCGAGGTGCAGGGCTATTATTTCGGGCCACCGACCCCCGCGGCGGATGTCGCGCAGGTCTTCTCGCGCCTGGAGAAGATGCGTCTCGCGGCCTGACGCCGCAGGCCGCCTGCCAGGGAAGCGGGCGACATCGCGCCGCTGCCACCCATCCCGGCACAGGATCCGCTCCGGCCGATGATCCTGGCGGCCACGCAGCCGTCCTCCCGGCCAGGCAGGCGGCCCAGCCGAGGCGCCGCCGCCGGCCGGCCAGTCCGCCGGAAACAGCGCACCCTCGCGCATCCTTTCCCGCGACCGCGCCGCCTCGATCCTGCCCGGGAGGCAGGGGCTTGAGCCTCATCCTTCGAACGGAGGATGACGTTCGCAAGGCTCCTTCCTAGTTTCCCAAGGCTGCCTCAAGCGCCGCTTCGGCGAGGCCAGGCAGCAAGGGAATGGCCGGATTCCGTCTGGGGCCGAAGCCGATCTGCGTCGGGCCTGGGTGGGGAGGGGCAGGCGAAATGCCGTCGATCCATGGAATGCACGCACGGGCGGGAATGGCCAGGCGCGGGGACCATGGCGCAGCCAAATGCCCTGAAGTCAGTGCTCGGTTCCCGGGCGCCCAGGCAAGACGGAGAGGCTCGCGATGATCCTGGAGATGTTTGGGCCTTCCGGCGCCGGAAAGACGACGATGGTTTCCGCCCTGACCGCCCATCTGCGCGGCCTCGGCTATGTCGTAAACCCTCGGATCGGTGTGCGAGCCCATCCGCTGAGGCGCGGCATTCTCAAATGTCTGGCCAGCGTCAAGCTGCTCAGGTCCGCCGGTCCGGCCGCTGGCGTCGCGGAGCTCTTCCGGATCCTGCCACCGAAGGACCGGCTTTGGTTCATTCGTCTGTATTGGCACCTGGCCCTGCTCCATCACGAATGGACGGCGGCGCAAGCCTCCGATGCGATCACGATCTTCGATCAGGGCATGGTGCAGGCGGTGGCCTCGCTCATCCTGCTCAGCGGCATAACCGACCGCGACCCTGTCGGACGCGCGCTCGACATCGTGCCGAAGCCGGACCTGCTCGTCCGCTTTGAGGCGCCACGCCCCCTCCTGGAGGAGCGCCTTCGGGATCGCTGGCGGAAGATCGGCCCGCTTCAACGCTACCTCGAAATCGACCTGCAAGGCAGCCTGGACCACGTCGACCATGTCGACCTGATCTCCGACATGGTCAGCGCACGCGCGCTCCCCATGATCCGGATCAGCAGCATCGATGCCCCGAGCTGCAATCTGTCGATCGACCGGATCACCGCCGAGGTGCAGGCCAGGATGCGCCCATCGCGCGTTGTCGCTGAGGAGCCCGCAGCACGTGGTTATGCGGCGCTCTCACATTAGTCTATCCGATCGGATATCCCGCTTTCCGTCCGATGATCCAACCCTCTGTGAGTTCACCGGCTTTGCCGAAAACCGCAACCCGGTTCCCGGGCCGATACTGTAGCTCAGGCGCCGGGGCGGGGGATCGGCATTGGCTGGGGTGACCTAAGCTGCCGGCCGCGGTGGAGGTCGCCGCGATCACCGGCCCTGTCGTCGAGGCTGTCGCCCGCGACATCCCGCATTTCACTCGGAGTGCTGTCGCTGTCCGGGCCCCACCATCGGGCCCTGGCAGCGCCCGCGCCACGCAACTTCAGCTTCGACAGACGGGAAAACGCAAGGAGGCCCGCGGTTTCCCCGCGAGCCCATGCACAAGCTCATCGGCGTCAGACGGAAGCGCTCCGTCCCGATTTGAGCTCGGTCGGGCGCAATGGCGAGGACACGGTGTCCCCAGGTTCGGCCACGGCGGCAGACGCCCGTTGCAGCATGCCGAAATAGTGCGATCGAAAGGCGGGGAAGAATGTCAGCGCCGGATAGAGCGGGTCGGTGAGAGCGCCGAGACGGTAGGCAATGGGGGGAATCAGCGTTTTCGAGGCCAGTTCACTCTCGAACTCGGGAAACAGGTCCTGGATGTGGCGCCGTGTCATGGCCCTGACATTGCGGTTCCAGGGATTGGGATAGCGCATGTCATACCAGATGATCACCCCGTTCGGGGTCAGGACGCGATTGATCTCGCGCGCCACGTTCCTGGCCATGAGGGGGCTCAGAATCGAGGAGAACATCGTGAAGACCAGGATGAAATCGAAATGCTGGTCGGGAAACGGTACATTCTCCGCATTGGCTTCCGTGAACGACACGTCCGGGCATTTTCGTCTGGCGGTCGCGAGGGCTTCCGGAAGCAGGTCGATCCCGAACAGGCGGTCGTTGGGAAAACCGTAGCGCTGCAGACGGCGGACCAGATCCCCCGTCCCGCAGCCCAGGTCCAGGACACGATATTGCTTGAGGGGAGGGGCAGCCTCCCGATCGAGCAACCTGTACAGGGCGACATCGCGATCGCGCACCATGCGCAGGCGCCCGGGGCGTCTCTCCCTGTCCGGGTTTCCGCGATCTCTCTCCGCATATTTCGCATAGGCGGATTTGATGCGCTCGACCTCGGCCGCCGTTGAGTGATCACAGATATCATAGCTGAATGGACGCATTTGAACGACCGGCATCGCAATCTCCCAGGGTGAATCGCCGATGGCTTCTCGCCTGCGGATGCTTGGGGGCTTGTCACCCGCTCCAGGCGTCGGAAGCTGTTGGAACGCTCCTGACAACAGGGCAGGCGGGGCGCCCGAGCCGGCATCCTGCGTACCCACCGAGGCTCGGTTGCCGCTGAGCCCGAGCTCTCGCCTCATGCGACCATCCGGTCATCGAGACGCATGCGAGGATCTGGAGCCGAGGCGCCCACGGTCGGCGTCCAGGTCGCACAAGAAACGAGGACTCCTCCCGCTCGGGGCTTCGGTTTCAAAAGTCAGCTGCGCCCGAGCGAGCCAAGCTTGTCTCTGGTACGCGCCGGGCAGGCGCTCGGCATCCTCCGAACGAAGGATGACCCGGCATTTCCTGGCTGTCCGGCCGCCCGTTCCGGCCCCTGCGCCGAGGCGCCGCCATGGCGCAATCGACGCCGGCTTCGTTCATTCGAAGGATGAACTGGCCGCGCCCCAGGCGTAGCCGGTTGAGGTCAATCCCGCAGCCGGCCGCCGAAGACAGGGTTGATCCGATGCGCGACGAACAACCGACGCCGATCGTGGGAGGCCTGCGGGGTCGCCTGCTGCACGGTCTCCCTGCTTCGTCAGGGTGGAGCCGCCATCGCCGCAGAACGACGGCAATCACGGGAGCAGAGTGTCAACACGCCGGAGTGCGCCCGGCCCCCAATGCAGTGGCACTGCCTCTCAATGCAAGGGTATCGGCCTATGATCATTGATCTTTTCGGCGCCACCGGTGCCAGCAGAGCAAGCTTTGCCAGCGAATTGTGCGAGAGGCTCCGCGAGAGCGGCCAGACTGCCGAGATCATTCAGGGCCACTGGCCCGCGACAGGGGATCCGGCCCGCGACCCCCCGGGCCAAACCACCGGGCATGTCTACCGCGGCATTGGCAAATGGGCCGCGGCAGCGGTCCTCCCGCTCAGTCGCAGGCTCGGTTTCTGGCCCGGCTTCGATATCCTCGCCATGCTGCCGCCGGCCAATGCGGCCTGGTTCGGCGTCCTGCGCAACTATAATGCGAGCCTGAGCCATGCCTGGTCGGAGGCGGCCCGGTCGGACCAGATCGTGATCTTCGAACAAGGCTTCGTTCAAACCGTCTGCCTGCTCGCCACGCATAGTTGGGCCCTGAGCGCGGCTACCCTGGAAGCAGCCCTCGAACAGGTGCCAAAGGCCGATCTGATCATCTGCATCGATGCCCCCTCGGAGACGCCCGAAACGGATTTCGGAATGAGCCACGCCGCGGCGCCCGTCATCGCTCGCGCCGACGGCCTCTTGCATGAGCACGAGACGCCGGTGATCTCGCTCACCTTTCACGACGAGGCGACGCTCGGCAGCGCGCTGGACGCAGCCGTCGAGGAGGTCCTGGCGAGGCGCCCGGTTCGCGCCCCGATCGGCACATCCGCCGCGGCAGCGGCAGCCGACCGTGCAGCAACGCGCCCCGGTCCGGCTCATCCCGCTGTGCCGATTCGGGGCGCGATCGTGGCAGCGGGGAGTGTCGCCGCTCCCCAGCGGGCCATTCCGCTCCCCAGCATGCGTGCGCTGCTGCCCTATTTGATCGGGGCCTTTCTCGCCTTTCTCGTCGAATTTCTCGCCGCCAGGGTCATCGGCGCCCATAGCTACGGCATCTATGCCTTCGCCTTCGCCTGCGCGAGCGTGGTCGCCTACAGCTCCACGCTGGGTTTCAATATTTCGCTGATGCGCCTCCTGCCAGCCTATCTCGCGCGGCAGGAGAGCAGCCTCGCCCGGGGCGTGATCCAGTATGCCGTCCGCAGGACGCTGGCGACCGCGGTGGCGATCGCCGTGCTCGGAGCGACCTTCATCACCATGTATCCCGGGACATTTCGGCAGGAGGTCATCTCAACCGGTCTGATGGCGCTGGCCGCGACACCTCTGCTCACGCTTCTCCTGATCAGCGGCTCCGTGACGCGCAGCTACGGCGGTGCCCTGTCGGTCCTCACGATCGAACGTGTCGTCCTGAACGGGCTCGTTCTCGGCATGATCTTCCTGACGGCCTGGTACCATCTGTGGCCACGCGATGCGACGCTCGTCATGGGCTCCACGCTCGTCGGGTCGGCGATGGCGGCGATGGTGCTCGTGCCGACCCTGCGGGAGGTCCGGCCACAGGCGGTCCGCATGGCCGTGGCGAATTATGCCACCACCGAATGGCGCTCTTCCATCGCGCCCCTTACGATGATCGTCGCCGCCGAGATCGTCCTGAACCGGGCCGGTGTCATCGTGCTCGGCCTCGAGGGTTGCATTACCAAGGCCGGTATCTTCGGCATTGCCCTCAGCATGGCGACGCTGACGACGCGCCCCCTGGTGGCTTTTGGCCGATCGATCCTGCCTCTGGCCTCGCGTTTCGGCGGCGGGGATGATCGACCGCAACTTCAGGCGCTGCTGAGCCACTCCGCCAGGCTGTCATTGATGGCGGCGGTCCTGATCTCGGTTCCGCTGCTCCTGCTCACAGAGCCCTTGCTGAATTGGCTCGGCCCGGATTTCGAATCCGCGGCCCCCGTCCTTCGCATCCTCCTGATCGGTCAGGTTATAGCGGCCGCTTTTGGCTCGCAGCAGTCGCTCATGACGATGGCGGGGCACGAGCGGGCTGCAGCCGCGACGCTGATCGTGGGCGCCGGGGCGAACATCGTGGMCACGGTTGTGGCGAACCGGTTCTGGGGATTGACCGGCGCCGCGGTGGCATCGGTTGCCACAGTGATCGCATTGAACCTGGCGCTGGCCATCTTCCTGCGCCTGCGCCTCCAGATCAGGCCCGGCCTGGCCCTGGCCGTGCCTCCGGTCCCGATGCATTGGTCCAGGTCGCAGCTGGTGAACGGACACAGCGATGCTTCGGCCGTTGGCGCGACCTGGGAGTGGGAACCCCGAGGCGGAGCGCGCGGGGGCGGGGGTCCGGGCCAGCCGAACGACCCGCAATCCGAATCCTACCGGGTGGGCTCGACCGGTGCAGGCTATGGCCGGCGCTATGTCAGGACCTTCGCCGAGGGCTATTACGCCATCAACTGGCGCGAGATCGAAGCGCCGTTGCTCCGGGAGATATTTGCGAGGCTGGCGGCCCGCGGCGCGTCGAGGTCCCTCGATTTCGCCTGCGGGACCGGACGCATCCTGGAACTGCATGAAGAGGCGTTCGACGACATCGTCGGCGTCGATATTTCGCCGGAAATGCTCGCCTTCGCGCGCGGGCGCTACCCTGAAATCCGCTTCGTCGAGGCCGACCTGACCCAGACCGGTGCGACCGAGTCCGTCAGCGACCGGCAGGTCTGCACCGCCTTCCGCTTCTTCCTCAATGCCGAGCCCTCGCTTCGTGCGGAGGTGCTCGATGTTCTGAGGAAATGCCTCGTCAAGGACGGCGTCCTCGTCGCCAATTTCCATGGCAATCCGGCAAGCCTGGTCGGGCTCGTCTATCCCGTTCGCAACCGTCTTGCCGGGAGCGAGATCAACAAGCTGATGCGCGAGGACGAGGCGGCTGCACTGCTCGAGGCGCACGGCTTCGTGGTCGAGGAGGTGCATTGGTACGGGCTCTGGCCGCCGGTCTTCCGGCGGTTCGATTGGTTGAACACGCTGTGCATGGCCCGGGTCGAGGCCCTGGGGCGGCGGTTCCCGGCCCTGATGAGGCGGTGCCAGACCTTCGTTGTCGTCGCCAGGCGCCGGTGACGACGAGGCGCAGCGCGACGGCCGGAAGTGCGGCGGAGCTGGTGCGACGGAGTGGTCGCGGCAGCTCCAGCGTTTGGAGCTTCCCTGATGTTTTGAGGGGCTCCTAGGGGCGTTTCCCTCAGGAAACGCTGAAAACATCGCATTTTGACGCGTGGAGAGCACCGGCCTCCCAGGCACGGTCCTTGCTGCTCATGTCCCTGCCAACCCGGAGGCAGCGACGCAATGTCCGTCTTTCCACCCGCTCAATGCTGCATTCGAGCAGCCATCGCTCAACGACGGTAGCAGCGATTTCTCAAGCTTCTCCCCAGTCAGCAAGTCCTGGCAATCAGCAAGGTCTCGCGGCCCCCACGTTTTTCGCACGCAGGCGCGGCCGTCTGGAGGCTCGTCGGCCGATGAGCCCGCATTCCTCCCGTCAAAGCGCGAAGCAGGAGACAACATGCCTAATGAACGCTGCAGGGTCTTGATGGTCTATCCGCGTTTCAACGCGGGCTCGTTCTGGAACTACAAGGCGACATGCGAGCTCGCCGGTGCGCTCCATCCCGCCGCCCCCCTCGGATTGATCACGGTCGCTGCGCTGTTGCCGACGGCGTGGGAGATCCGTCTCGTCGACCTGAACACGGAGGAACTCGCCGAAGAGAATCTCGGCTGGGCCGACCTCGTGATGACGGGGGGCATGCTGCCGCAGCAGGAGGGTACCCTCGCCATCATCGAGCAGAGCCGCATGCACCGCAAACCGGTCGTCGTCGGCGGACCCGACGCAACCTCCACGCCGCATGTCTATGAGGCCGCGGACTTCCTGGTGCTCGGGGAGGCGGAGGAGATCATGGCCGGTTTCGTGTCCGCCTGGCGATCGGGGGCGAGGACCGGCGTCTTCAAGTCCGAAATGGGCAAGACCGATGTCACGAAGAGTCCGACGCCGCGCTTCGATCTGCTGAAATTCGAACGCTATCTGCATGTCGGCATCCAGTTCTCGCGCGGCTGCCCCTTCAATTGCGAGTTCTGTGACATCATCGAGCTCTATGGGCGCGTGCCGCGTACCAAGACGAACGCGCAGGTCCTGACCGAGCTCGAGGCGCTGCATGCACTCGGCTATCGCGGCCATGTCGATTTCGTCGACGACAATCTCATCGGCAACAAGAAGGCGCTCAAGCAGTTCCTGCCCGACCTCAAGCGCTGGATCACCGAGAAGGACTTCCCCTTCGAATTCTCGACCGAGGCGTCGATCAACCTTGCCGACGATTCCGCCCTGATGCAGGCGATGAGCGAGGCCAATTTCTTCACGATCTTCGTCGGCATCGAGAGCCCCGATTCCGAGACGCTGATCTCGATGCAGAAGAAGCAGAACACAAGGCGCAGCCTGCAGGAGAGCGTGCACAGGATCTACCGGGCGGGGCTGTTCGTGAATGCCGGCTTCATCCTCGGGTTCGACAGCGAGAAGGGCAGCGTCGCACGCGACATGATCGCCTGTATCGAGGATACCGCGATCCCGGTCTGCATGGTCGGTCTGCTCTATGCGCTACCCAATACCCAGCTGACGCGGCGCCTGGAGCGCGAGGGCAGGCTCCAGATACCAGATGACACCGCCCCCGCACGGCAGTTCGGCGATCAGTGCACCGCTGGCCTCAACTTCGAGACCAGTCGCCCGCGCCGTGCCATTCTGGCGGACTACAAGGCCGTTCTCGAGGCCGTCTATGCACCCGGCGCATTCTTGGGGCGGGTTCGGCGCGTCGGCCGGATGCTCGATTGCACCAATCGCCGTCTGGAACTGCCGAAATCCATGGAATGGCAGGAGCTGAAATCGTCCTGGCGTCTGCTCTGGCGCTTGTCGACGATGAGGGGCGACGTCAGGCGCGAGTTCTGGAAGACGCTGGTCGACTGTCTCGCGCATAACCGCCGGGCCTTGCCCTATGTGATGATGATGGTCGCGCTCTACGTCCATCTCGGACCGTTCTCTCGCCAGGTGATCGCCCAGGTGCAGCAGCAGATCGCCGATATCGACAGCGGGCGCCACCCGCAGATCCGAGTGAAGCAACGCGAGCTGGAGGTGATGGCCGTTGGCTGAGGGGCGCTTCGCGGTTACGACCTCGCTGTCCGCCGCATCACTGTCTGGCATGGCGATGTCGGCCGCTCCTCGCAGGGCGGTGAAGCGTCCTTGAAACCGGACGCCGCGGCACGGCTTTTCCGGCCCAACCGTTTAGGAAGGGAGCTCGGAAGGGTTCGTGCCGCCGATTGGCCTGCGAGAACGCGTATCCAATGCGAATACTGCTCGTCGAGGATAACCAGGAGCTGTCCGATTGGCTGGCTCGCCTGCTGCGCAAGAGCCGTTATGTCGTCGACTGCGTGCGTGACGGGAGCGACGCCGACGCTGCGCTTTCGACCCAGGTCTATGATCTCGTCATTCTCGACATGGCCTTGCCTGGCATGGGCGGGATCGAGATCCTCAAGCGCTTCAGGGCTCGCAAGGGTTTGACGCCGGTCATCATCCTCACCGCCAATGATGCGATCTCCAGCCGTATCGCGGGGCTGGACAGCGGCGCCGACGACTATCTGGTCAAGCCGTTCGACCCGCTCGAGCTCGAGGCACGGATCCGGGCGCAGCTGCGACGCAAGCAGAGCGATAGGCTGGTGACGGTCGCCTTCGGTGCGATCGTGCTGGAGACGACCACGCGGCAGTTCTCGGTGGGAGGCTTGCCCCTGCCGCTGACCCAGCGCGAACACGCGGTTCTCGAGACCCTTGTGCTGGCGGCGGGACGCGTCGTCTCAAAGGCGACGCTGACCGATACCGTATTCGGCCTCGACGACGACGCGACCTCCAACGCGATCGAGATCTATGTCCATCGTGTCCGCAAGAAGCTGGAAGGCACCGGCGTTTCCATCGGGACGTTGCGCGGGCTGGGCTATGCGCTGAGGAAGCAGGATGGCTAGGAGCCTGCGAGGCGAGCTTCTCGGCTGGCTGCTGGTTCCGCTCGCCGGTATCGTCGCTTTCAACGCCTGGACGGCGCATGGGAGTGCGGTTTCCACGGCCAACCTCGTCACCGATCGCATGCTGCTGGCTTCGGCGCGGGTGATCGCGGAGCAGGTCAAGGAAAGCGACGGCAGCGTCGAGGCGCTGATTCCGCCCTCGGCGATCGAGATGTTCGCCACCTCGGATCGCGACCGGGTGATCTACCAGGTGATCGCGCCCTCGGGCGAGCTGATCGCGGGCTTTCCCGATGTCGCAGGGCCACCGACGCCACCGAGCGACCTGCAACCCGTGTTCTTCTCGGCGCGCTTTCGCGTTGACGACATCCGAGCGGTCGCCCTGGCCCAGCCCGTCGTGTCGAAGACGGCCGGCGGCAATGCCATCGTCATCGTCGGCACCACCTTGCGCGGCCGCGACCGGCTGGTGACCGATCTCTGGCTGAATTCGGTGCGTGATCAGGCGTTGCTAGTGGGGCTCGCCGCGCTCCTGGCGCTCTTCGGTCTGCGGCGCGGCCTCGGACCGCTGCTCGGGCTGCGCAAGGAACTGGCGGAGCGCCGGCCCGGCTCGCTCCAGCCTGTCGAGACGGCGCATCTGCAGAGTGAGTTGAGGCCGCTGATCGGCGCGCTCAATCACGCCTTCGGGCGCATCGAGCGCTATGTGGCCCTGCAGAGGCGCTTCGTCGCCAATGCGTCCCATCAGATGCGGACGCCGCTTGCCGTTCTGAAGACCCAGTCGACCGTCGGTTTGCGCGAAACCGAGATCGCCTCCAAGGACGAAACTCTCCACGCCATCGACCGGGGGCTCGATGCCCTGGCCCGGCTGGTCAACCAGTTGTTGACCTTGGCGCGTGCCGAGCCGGGCGGTGCGGCCCTGCGCAAGGTCCCCGTCGACTTCGCCACGGTGACGCGCGAGGCCCTGGGGGGCCTGGCGCCGATTGCCTTCGAGCGCGAGATCGACCTTGCCTTCGAACTATCGGGCGGAGCGGCCATGCTGCAGGGGCACGAGACGCTGTTGCGCGAGATCGTCGTCAACCTCGTCGAGAATGCGCTGCGCTACACGCCGAAGGGCGGAGCCGTCTCGGTCGCCCTGTCGCAGGCGCAGCGACAGATCCGCCTTGTCGTCGAGGATACCGGGCCAGGCATCCCCGAAGAGGAGCGGGAGAAGGTCTTCGAGCGCTTCTACCGCCTGCCGGGCGCCGGGCCGGACGGCACAGGCCTCGGGCTGTCGATCGTGCGCGAGATCGCCGCAGCGCATGGCGGCACAGTCACGCTCGCCAATCGCTCCGCCGGGCCGGGCCTGCGAGCCGAGGTCATGCTTCCGTCGCTGCCGGCAGCGACGCCGGGCCAGAGCTGACCGACCAAGGCTGAACCGGGCATCGCCAATCACAAATGAGCCTCGCCCGGTCGGCCGACCGGGCGAGGCCTTTTCTGTCGCTGCCCGTGTCTTACTGCGTGTCCTGCAAGGGGGCGGGCCGCCATGTCGCCAGGCTGCGCTCCAGTCGGGTCATCAGGTATTCGGCCAGCAGGGCGACAACCATGATCACGACGATCGCGGCATACATTCCAGCTGAGTCGAAGGAGCCCTTGGCGATGTTGATCAGGAGCCCGATGCCGTAGCGCGCGCCGACGAATTCTCCGACGATCGCGCCGATGATGGCAAAGCCGAAGCTCACATGCAGCGAGGCGAAGATCCAGCTCATCGCCGAGGGGATCACCACCGAGCGCGTCAGCTGCCAGCCGCGCGCACCCAGGATCTGGGCATTGGCGATTAGGTTGCGGTCGGCCTCGCGCACGCCCTGGAAGGCGTTGGCGAAGACCACGAAGAACACCATGACGAAAGACAGGGCGACCTTGGAGGCGAGGCCGAGCCCGAAGACCATGATGAAGATCGGTGCCAGCACCACGCGAGGAATCGAGTTGATCACCTTGATATAGATCGAGAAGATGTCGGCCAGCATGCGGTTGCGGCCGAGCGCGATGCCGACGACGATCCCGGCGACGGAGCCAGTCGCGAAGCCGATCAGCGATTCCTCCATCGTCACCCAGAGATGGAACCAGAGAGGCCCTTCCGACGTGCCCTCGAAGATCCATTCGACCAGGCGCGACCAGATCGCGCTCGGGCTCGAGAAGAAGAACTCGTCGATGATGCCGGTGCGCGCGCCGATCTCCCAGCCGCCGAGGAAGCCGAGCAGGATGGCCCAGCGCCAGAACAGGACGAGCTGCGTGCGGCGGCGTGCCGCCTTGGCGGCGGCGGCCTCGATCTCGGCGTCGGACGTCCCGGCGCGATAGACCGGCCCGGAGGCGATTGCGATATCGGCCATGTTGATGCTCCCTGGAATCGGCCCGAAAAGTGGATTGCGGTTTTCGGGAAAGCCGATGCAATCACAGATGGTTAGATCATCGCACCGGATACGATATCCGGTCCGATGATCTAGGCTGCGCGGGCTTCGTCGCGGGCGGCGCCGCGCTGCACTTCGTCGCGCAGGTCGTCCCAGATCGTCTTGGACAGGGCGATGAAGTCCTGCTCGTAGCGGATTTCGCTGACCACCCGCGGGCGCGGCAGATCGACGGGATAGACCGATTTCACCGTCGCGGGGCCCGAGGTCAGCACATAGACCTTGTCGGCCAGCGCAATCGCTTCTTCCAGGTCATGCGTCACGAAGACGACCGAGGCCTTCGCCTCCGACCAGAGGTCGAGCAACACGTCGTGCATCAGCACGCGCGTCTGAACGTCGAGGGCCGAGAAGGGCTCGTCCATCAGCAGGATCTGCGGCTCATTGATGAAGGTCTGCGCCAGCGAGACGCGCTTGCGCATGCCGCCGGAGAGCTGGTGCGGGTATTTCGTCTCATGTCCGGTCAGGTGGACGCGCGCCAGCCATTGCCTGGCCTTCGCATAGGCCGCCTCGCGCGGTGTCCCCCGGAAGAGCGGGCCGGCCACGACATTGTCGATCACGTTGCGCCAGGGAAACAGCGCATCGGTCTGGAAGGCGAAGCCGATGCGCGGATCGATACCGTCGACGGGTTCGCCGAACAGGCGGACTTCGCCACTCGAGGGGCGGGCGAGGCCGGTCACCAGGTTCAGCGTGGTCGACTTGCCGCAGCCGGTCGGGCCGACCACGGCGACGAACTCACCGCGCGCCACGCTCATGTTGAAGTCGCGGATCGCGGTCATCGACTTGCCATCGGGCGTCAGGAAGCGGCGGCTGACATTGATCAGCTCGATCGCCGGGCTCTCATCAGGCGCGGTCGCGGACATGGCTTCTCCTTCGCCGGCAGGCCGGCGTTCGCTGATCGCAAGAGGCGAAAGGCAGGCAAGGCGGGCGATGGCCTCACGCCATCGCCCGGGAGTGGCGGACCTATTTGACGTTCTTCACGAACTCGGTCGTGTAGGTCTTCGACAGGTCGATCTGCTTGCCCTGGATGTTCTTCGAGAAGCCGGAGAGCACGGCAAGGACCGTCTCCGGGCCGCCTTGCGGCATCACGCCGTCGAGCGTGAACATGGCCTTCCCGTCGGCCAGCGCCTTGACGTAGGCCTCCTTGTTGCCGGCGTAATAGTCCTTCGGCATCTTGTCGGCGATGTCGGCGGCATCATGGGTATTGATGTAGCGCAGTGTCTTGACGAAGGCGTTGGCGAGCTTCTGGACGATCGGCTTGTTCTTCTCGATCCAGGCCGTCTGCATGTAGAGCGAGGCGGCCGGATAGGTGCCGCCGAGCGCTTCCTTGGTCTTCTCGACCGTGCGCATATCGACCAGGACCCGGGCCTCGCCGGTGGCGAGCAGGCGCGAGATCGTCGGCTCCGTCGTCATGCCGGCCTGCATCTTGTCCTGCTGCATAGCCGCGATGAAGGTCGTGCCGGCGCCGACCGGAAGCGAGGTGAAGTCGCCGAGCTTCACGCCGGACTTCATCATCAGGTACTGCGTCAGAAAATTGGTCGAGGAGCCGAGCCCGGTCACGCCGAGGGTCTTGCCCTTCAGGTCGGCCATCGACTTCACGTTGGGATACTTGGACGAGACGAGCTCGACTTCGCCCGGTGCCTGGCTGAACTGCACCACGGACATCACATATTTGCCCTTGGCCTGCAGGTCGACGCTATGGTCGTAGAAGCCGACGACGCCCTGAACCGCGCCGGCCAGCATCTCGTTCTCGGCGTCGACGCCGGCGGCCTCGTTCAGCAGCTCGACATCGAGCCCCTCGTCCTTGAAATAGCCCAGGCTCTCCGCGAGCTTCGCGGGCAGGTAGATCTGCTTCTCATAGCCGCCCACCATGATGGTGACCTTGTCGGCAGCCAGCGCCGATCCGGCTGCGGCCAGAAGCGCGGCGAAGGCAATCGACGATGTTAGAATGCGGGCACGCATGGGCCGGCTCCTTGGTTTTGGTTTCCTGCCACGCTTCCTTCCTCCTTTCGCGGAGGATTGGCTGAACCGTGACGCCGTAAGCGTTAGACCCCGAACCTTTCACCAGACTTTCAGCGTCGCGGTACTCACTTTGCCGTGCTGCCTGCGCGAAAACGCCTGCCTTGCCGATGCAGGGATGGCCGCCGGAGACAGGATATCCCGGTGATCTGCATCGGGCCCACGCGCGCCGTGGCGCCTCGCGCGTGGGCTGGGCGCCACACGCCGGACGGCGTCCTGCAGCTCTGGTTTCGCCTGACGTCGGCGCGATGGAAACTGGCTACTGAAAGCCCCGATCGGCCCCGTGGCGCGCCTTTCGCCGGAACAAAATCATAAATCCCTTCAAATGCTAACGACCGTTCACATCGGGAGGCTGTGCCCGTCTGGTCCCGTCCGGACGTTCTGGTAAGACCGGACTGTCGCAGCGGCAGTTCCTGCTTCGTGCTCGCGGCGGTGATGGTCATGGAGGCTTCGCCGGTGAGGCGGAGCGCGGGCGATCGGCCCGGGAGGGAGCCCTGCTTGCCTGGCGTGCCGACGATACTCACCCGGGCGAGGGTTTCAGCCATTCGCGGGGCATACGGGCGAGGCGCATGTGCGGCGTGATCGTGGAAGCCGCTCCCGTGATTTTCAGACGATGGGTCGGCTGTTTGCTGCTCCGCGCCTCCGGCGCGGCCGCGCGTCAAGCGGCGGACTGGGAATGAGCGGCGGCGCGAGAGGGCGCTCGCTGCCGATCTGATGTGTGTTCTGGCCGACGGCGCCCTGACAGGCGCTGAGTGAGACGACGTAGCGACCTCGCAATCCGGGGTTGCATCAAGGACTGGGGCGCTCGGCGCCTGGGGGGATTTGGGCTTCGCCATGACCGCAGAGATCGAGACGGGGCGCCGGGTTCGGCTGGCCGGAACAGGCATCGATGACGGGGCTGCTCCCGTGGTCAACCGGGCTGAGCGGGTTGCCGCACCGGTGCGCCACTGGCGCAGGCGTCGCGCAGTGCTGCTTGCCTGCACGGCGCTGGTCATGCCGGTCATGCTGGCGGCGACACAACGGCCAGCGCTGGCTCAGTACACCGGAGCCAATGGCGGCAATGGCAGCGGCGCGCCGAATGGCGCTACCGCAGGCGGCGCCGGAGGTGGCGGCGCCTACGGAGACGGCAGTGCGACGGCTCCCGGCGGCGGCGGCGGAAGCACCGGTGGTCAGGGGAACCGAGGCGGGAGCGGTGGCGGCTCCGACGGTGCCGGCGGCGGCGGCGGCGGTTATGCGGCGGGCGCCGGTGGTGGTGGCGGCGGGGCCGGCGGTGCCGGTCTGACACTTAACGCCGATCTGAACAACAGCGCCGCCATTACCGGCGGCAAAGGCGGTAATGGCGGCGGCGGAAACTACAATTCCGTGCCGAACTACTCCTACGGCGGCGGCGGTGGTGGCGGCGGCGGTGGCTCCGGCATCATCGCCGGAACCGGTGCGAACCTCACAAATTCCGGCACGATCACAGGCGGCAATGGCGGCGGCGGCGGCTCAGCCAACGGAGCGATCAATCCGTTCACCGACCCCTCCGGCAACGGAGCGGGCGGCAGAGGCGGCAACGGCATTACCGCGACCGGCTCGGCCGGGCTGACGATCACGAATACAGGCACCATCAAGGGCGGCGGTGGCGGCACCGATTTCCAGAACGCCCAACCCTACCGGCCACAGGCCGGCGGCTACGGAATCATCGGGCAGAACCTGACGATCATCAATAGCGGCACGATCGCGGGTGGCGCCTTGGGCGGTGCCGGAGGCCTGAACGGCGCAGCGTCGACGGCCATCATCATCACCGGCGGCACCAACAGCATCAGGGCGCTCGCCGGCAGCTCGATCGGCGCGATCGAACTGGGCGGCACCACCACGCTGGCCGGCGTCTTCAACAACACGATCCAGGTCAATGGCGGCGTCGCCATGTCGGTGAGCGGCGCGACCGCGGCCGATGATGTCACCGGCATCACCACTCTGACAAACTACGGCACGACCACGATCGGCGCCGGGCGCACGCTCAGCGCTCAGACCATCAACAACGCCGCGGGCACGATCAGCATAGGCACTGGGGCGACCCTGAAGGGCATCGGCAATACGCTCAGCAACAATGCGGTCATCGATGTCGGTGTGGGCGGCAGCGTCATCGATGCCGGCGCGATCAACAACCAGGGCGGCGGCACAATCAATTTCAATGGCCCGACCGGGTCGGCGGTGCTGTCGGCCGGCCAGGGCATCAACAATGACGGGCAGATCAAGGTGCTCGGCGGCGATGTCGCCGTCATCGGCGACATCAACAACCAGAATAACGGCACGCTTTCGCTGACCGGCGGCAACATGACCGGTATCGGCACGCTGACCAATAGCGGCACCGCGACGGTCAATGTCGCCGCGGGCTACAATCTCGGTGTCGGGACGTTCACGATGACCGGCGGCAGCGTCACCGGAACAGGCTCGATCACGGCCACGACTGCCTTCAACCTGTCGGCCGGCACGATCGGCGCCAGCCTCGCGGGCGCCGGCGCTCTGGCAAAGACGGGTGTAGGCACGCTGATCCTGACCGGCACCAATACCTATACCGGTGGTACGACGATCTCAGCCGGCACCTTGCAGCTCGGCAACGGCACGACCGATGGCACGATCCTCGGCTCCGTGATCAATAACGGTACCTTGGCTTTCAACACCTCCGGCAGCATCAGCTATGGCGGTACGGTCACCGGCACGGGCGCTCTAACCAAGGCGGGCAGCGGCACGCTGACGCTCACGAGTGCCATCGGCAGCACCGGCGCGACAAACATCAATGGCGGCACTCTGAAACTGGGCGCCGGCGGCGCCCTCTCCAGCGACAGCCTGCTCAACATCAACAGCGCGGCGGGCGTCTTCGATCTCGACGGCCGCACGCAGACGATCGGTGGGCTCGACGGCTTGGGCGAGGTCAAGCTCGGCAGCGCTGCGCTGACGGTCTTGAGGACGTCCAGTTTGTCGAGTTTCGCCGGCGTGATCTCCGGCACCGGGTCGCTTACCAAGAGCGGGGCCGGCCAACTCGTCCTGACCGGCGACAACACCTATACGGGCGGGACGACGATCTCCGGCGGGACGCTTCAAATCGGCTCGGGCACGACAACCGGCTCGATCCTGGGCAATGTCGTCAATGACGGCATGCTCGCCTTCAGCCGCAGCGACGACTACATCTTCGCAGGCAACATCTCCGGCTCCGGCCAGGTCACCAAGACCGGCAACGCCAAGCTCATCCTGACAGGCAACAACACCTATACCGGCGGTACGACCGTCAGCTTCGGGACGTTGCAGATCGGCGACGGCACGACCGATGGCAGCATCGCCGGCAATATCTATGTCCGCACCAGCCTTGTCTTCAACACGGCCGGCACGAGCAGTTATGCCGGGGGGGCCTTGGACGGCGGCAGCGATCGCGGCACCTTCACCAAGGACGGTGCGGGCACCTTGACGATCACCGGGGAGAACACCCATCGGGGCGGCACCAAGGTGGTCGCCGGCACGCTCAAGCTCGGCGGCAACAACCGGCTGGGCAGCGATGGCGACCTCGAGGTCCAGTCGGGCGCGACCTTCGACATGGATGGCAGGGCACAGGGCCTCGCCAAGCTCGAAGGCGCCGGCACGGTCCAGCTCGGTACGGGCGGCGCACTGACGGTCGGCAACGCCGATGCCTCCTCGACCTTCGCCGGCGGCATCATCGGCGGCGGTTCGCTGACCAAGGCGGGGACGGGCACGCTCACGCTGACCGGCGCCAACGGCTTCACCGGCGGCACGACGATCAGCGGTGGCACATTGCAGATCGGCGATGGCAGCGGCACCGGCTCGCTCGTCGGCAATGTCGTCAACAATGCCGCGCTCGCCTTCAACCGCACCGGCAGCCTGAGCTTCGCCGGTGACATTTCCGGCACGGGTGCGTTGACCAAGAGCGGGGCGGGCACGCTGATCCTGACCGGCGCGGCCAGCCATGCCGGCGGCACGACGATCAGCGCCGGCGCCCTGCAGATCGGCGACAGCGGCACGACCGGCGCGATTTCCGGCAACATCCTCAACAACGGCGCGCTCAGCTTCAAGCGCACGAACGACCTTAGCTATGCTGGCGTGATCAGCGGCAGCGGCTCACTGACCCAGGCCGGCAGCGGCACCTTGACGCTGACGGCGGTTAACACCTTTTCCGGTGGCACGACCATCACCACCGGCGGCACGCTGCGGATCGGCAATGACGGCACGAATGATGGTTCGGTCGGTGGCGCTGTTTTCAATGACGGCTCGCTCGAATTCGACAACCTGAACGCTGCCAGCTTCGCGGGCGTGATCTCCGGCAATGGCGCGCTCCGCAAGCTTGGCAGCAACACGCTGACCCTGACCGGCGCCAGCACCTATTCCGGCCCGACCTCCATCGCCGCCGGCACCTTGCTGCTCGGCGGCAACAACCGGTTGAACACGAGCAGCGATGTCTCGGTCTCCTCGGGAGCGTCCTTCGACCTTGGCGGCTTCTCGCAAGGCATCGGCGCCCTCAGCGGTGCAGGCGAGGTCAAGCTCGGTTCGGGCGGGGCGCTCAGCGCGGGCACGACCACCGATTCGATCTTTGCCGGCGCCATCAGCGGCGCGGGCTCGCTGACCAAGACGGGCACGGGCCGCCTGACCCTGACGGGCGACAACACCTTTACCGGCAGCACGACGATTGCTGCCGGCACGCTGCAGATCGGCAATGCCGGAACGGCTGGCGCGCTTGCGACCGATGTCAGCAATAGCGGCGTCCTCGCCTTCAACCGCATCAACGAATACATCTTCAGCCACGTCGTTTCCGACGGCGTCGGCGCGGGCTCGGTCGAGCAGAACGGCACCGGACGAACGATCCTCACCGGCACAAACACGTATACGGGAGGCACCACCGTCAATGCCGGTGCATTGCAGATCGGCAATGGCGGCGCGGCGGGTTCGATCGCGGGCTCGGTCACGGTTGCGTCCGGCGCCGAATTCGCGGTCAAGCGCTCCGATATCTATGCGATGCCCAATGCCGTCAGCGGCGCAGGCAGCTTCGCTCAACGCGGCACCGGCACGACGGTCCTCGGCGATGGTATGACCTATAGCGGCGGCACCGTGATCGAGGCCGGCACGCTCAAGGTCGGCAGCGGCGGCGCACAGGGCTCGCTCGGCAGCGGCGCCATCGCCAATGCCGGCGCCCTCGTCATCGACAAGAACAACGCGATCACGATCGCTGGCGCGATCAGCGGCACCGGCAGTTTCGAAACGACCGGTGGTACCGGCGGCACGGGCGTCACCAAACTCTCGGGCGCCAGCTCCTATACCGGCGCGACCACGGTCAGCGGCGGCACGCTGGAGGTGTCGGGCTCGCTCGGCAACACGGCGGTCACGGTGCAGAGCGGCGCGACGCTGGCCGGTGCAGGCACGATCGCCGGCGCGGTCACCATCGCCAGCGGCGGGCGCCTGGCACCTGGCGCCAATCCCGGCACCCTGACCACGGGCACGCTCAGCGTCGGTGCGCTGACCTTGTCCTCCGGTTCGCAGCTCGATTTCGATCTCGGCCTGCCCAATCTCCCGACCGGGAGCGGCAGCGATCGCGTCGACGTGACCGGCAATCTCACGCTGGCCGGCACCCTCAATGTCGCGAATGCCGGCGGCTTCGGCGGCGGCATCTACCGCCTGATCAACTATGGTGGCACGCTGACGAATAACGGCTTGACGCTGGGCACGCTGCCGAGCGGCGTTTCGGCCGGCGATCTCTCGGTGCAGACCTCCGTCGCGAGCCAGGTCAACCTGGTCAACAGCAACGGCCTCACCCTGAAATTCTGGGACGGCGGCGCGGCGGGCAACGCCAATAACGGCGCGATCGATGGCGGCGCCGGAATCTGGAGCGCGACCAGCGGCAACTGGACCGACCAGAACGGCAGCATTAACGCCCCGGCGGCGCCGGCCCCGGGCTTCATGGTCTTCCAGGGCACGAGCGGCATCGTCACGGTCGACACGAGCCTCGGCACGGTCTCGGCGACGGGCATGCAGTTCGCAGCGGACGGTTACAGGATCGAGGGCGGTACTGTTACCCTCAGCGGCGCGCAGGCGATCATCCGTGTCGGCGACGGCACCTCGGGCGGCGCCTCCTATGTCGCCACCATCGCATCGAACCTGACCGGTGCGAGCGACCTGGTGAAGACCGATCTCGGCACGCTCGTCCTTTCCGGCGCCAACAGCTACACCGGCAACACGCTCCTGAACGCTGGCACGCTCTCGGTCTCGTCCGACGGCAATCTCGGCCAGGCGGCCGGCGGTCTGGTCTTCAACGGCGGCGTCCTGCGCGTGACCGGCACGAGCTTCACCGCGACCAGCCGGGCTGTGAGCTGGGGCAGCAATGGCGGTGGCTTCGACATCGCCGATGCGGCCAACAGCTTCACCCTGAGCCAGGCGCTCAGCGGCGCCGGCGGGCTTACCAAGCTTGGCGCGGGCACGCTCGTCCTGACCGGAGCGAACAGCCATACTGGCGGCACGACGATCTCGGCTGGTACCTTGCAGGTCGGTGCTGGCGGCACGACGGGCGAGATCACCGGTGCTGTCGTCAACAACGGCAGGCTCGCCTTCAGCCGCTCGGACAGCGTGACCTTCGCAGGCGCCATATCCGGCTCGGGCGCGCTGACCCAGATGGGGTCGGGCACGCTGATCCTGACCGGCGTCAACAGCTACACGGGTGGCACAGCGATCAGCGCCGGCACCTTGCAGATCGGCGATGGCGGCACGACGGGGGCGATCAGCGGCAATGTCGCCAATAGCGGCACGCTGGCCTTCAACCGATCCGACATGGTCGCCTTCTCCGGCCAGATCTCCGGGGCAGGTGCTCTGAAGCAGCTTGGAACTGGCACGCTCGACCTGACCGGCGTCAACACCTATTCCGGTGGCACGACGATCACGGCCGGCACATTGCGCGGCAGCGCAACCAGCTTCGGCAGCGGCGCAATCCTGAACAACGCCGCCCTGGTGATCGACCAGGGCAGCGACGCCCAGTTCGCCAACGCCATCAACGGTACCGGCCGCTTCACCAAGACGGGCACCGGCTCGCTCAACCTGACCGGCACCAGCACGCTGTCGGGCCCCACCACGATCGCGGCCGGGCGGCTCGCCGTGAACGGCTCGCTCGCCAATTCCGCCGTGACCGTCGAAAGCGGCGCGACGCTTGGCGGCAATGGTACGATTGGCCGACTGAACGTGCTCAGCGGGGGTATTGTCGCGCCAGGCAACTCCATCGGCACCTTGACCGTCAACGGCAACGTAAGCTTCGCGCCGGGTTCGATCTATCAGGTCGAGGTGAATGGCGCCGGCCAGTCGGACCAGATCATCTCGACCGGCACGATCACGGTCTCCGGCGCCACGCTCGCGATCGCGGCCATCTCGGGCGCGATGCCGCCCTCGGCGCGCTTCAAACTCTTCGATGCAGCAGGCGGCGTTTCCGGCCAGTTCACCTCGGTGACCAGCAATTTCGCCTTCCTGACCCCGGGCCTGAGCTACGATGCCGCGCAAACCTACCTGACGATCGCGCGCAACGATGTCTCCTTCGGCAGCGTCGGCCAGACCCGCAACCAGACGAGCCTGGGCACGGCAGGCGAACGGCTCGGCACCGGCAATCCGGTCTATGATGCCATCGTCAAGCTCGATGCCCCCTCGGCGCGCCAGGCGTTCGACGCCCTGTCGGGCGAAGTGCACGCGTCGGCGCAGGCCATCCTGGTCGAGGACAGCACTGTGGTGCGCGGAACGGCGATCGATCGCCTGAGGTCGGCGTTCGGGACCGTCGCGGCGGCGCAGCAGCCGGTCATGACCTATGGCTTCACGGCCGATATGGCAGCGCCCGTCACCGGGCCGATGCCGCGGCTCGTTCCCAGCGACCGTTTCGCGGTCTGGGGGCAGGGCTTTGGCTCCTGGGGCCGTAATGAGGCCCAGGGCGGCGTGTCGAAGCTCTCCCGCTCAAGCGGCGGCTTCCTGCTCGGCGCCGATGCCGCGGTCTTCGACAACTGGCGCGTCGGTTTCTACAGCGGCTACAGCCGTTCGACCTTCGAGGCGAAGGGCCGGATCTCCTCCGGCAACAGCGACAATTATCATCTCGGTCTCTATGGCGGCGGCCAATGGGGTGCGCTCGGGCTGCGCGCCGGCGCCGCCTATAGCTGGCACGACCTCACGGTCGATCGCACCGTCTCCTTTACCGGTTTCTCCGACCGGCTGAGGAGCGACTACAATGCGGCAACCGCGCAGGTCTTCGGCGAACTGGGCTACCGCATCGATGCCGGGCGCGTCGCGCTCGAGCCCTTTGCCGGCCTTGCCTATGTCAACCTGCAGAGCGACGGCTTTACCGAGCGGGGCGGGGCAGCGGCTCTTGTCGGTCGCAGCTCCGATATGAGCACCGCCTTCACGACCCTGGGCCTGAGAGCATCGACGAACGTGACCGTGAACGGCATGGGGCTCGAGTTGCGCGGGGCGCTCGCCTGGCGGCACGCCTTCGGCGACGTCACACCAGCCTCGCCCTTGTCCTTCGCCGGCGGCACCCCGTTCAGCATCACGGGCATCCCGATCGCGAAGAACGCGGCCGTCCTCGATGCCGGGCTCGATCTGGCCGTGTCGCCGAATGCGACGCTCAGCCTGTCCTATGGCGGCCAGTACAGCGCCCATGCGATCGAACAGACTGTCAAGGGCACCTTCGCCGTCAAATTCTGACCGGACGGATCCTGCCAGACCTTCAGCAAGGGGTGCCCTCGGGCATCCCTTGCTTCGTCGCGGTCCGCGCTGATCGCGCGGCCTTGCCGCCTCACGGCGCCGCTTTGATCCCAGGACGCCCATTAGGGGCGTCGGACCAGCCCTTTGGCGTATTGACGCTCGATGCAATCGATTACATCCTGCCCAAAGTCCCGATTAATACGGGACAAGGGAGGAAACGATGATCAACAGCATCACAACCCGCAGGGGACTTCTGACGGCTGCCGCAGTGCTCGCGATGAGCGGCGCGGCGAGCGCACAACAATCCTACAAGATCGGGCTGTCGAACGGATGGGTCGGCAGCGAATGGCGCACGCAGATGATCGAGGAGGCCCAGGCCGCGGCCGCGGCCTGGAAGGCGAAGGGCGTCAATGTCGAGGTCGTGGTCCAGAGCTCGACCGTGGATGTGCAAGGCCAGATCGGCCATGTCCGCAATTTCGTGAACCAGGGCGTCAACGCCATCATCATCAACCCGAACAGCCCGACGGCGTTCGACCCGGTCTTCGCCCAAGCCAAGGCGCGCAATATCCTCGTCGTGTCGACCGATGCCGAGGTCTCGTCCAAGGACGCGATCTATGTCGGCATCGACCAGAAGGACTGGGCGGTGAAATCGGCGGAGTGGCTCGCCAAGGCGCTCGGCGGCAAGGGCAATATCGTCACCATCAACGGCATCGCCGGCCACCCCGCCAATGAGATGCGGGTCGCGGGCTATCGGGAGGTCTTCGCCAAGCATCCCGACATCAAGGTGCTGAACCAGGCCAATGCCGACTGGGACCAGGCCAAGGGTCAGCAGGCGATGCAGAACCTGCTCGCGACCTATCCGGCGCTTAACGGCGTCTGGGTGCAGGACGGCATGGCGGATGGCGCCTGGCGCGCGATCGACGCTGTCGGCAAGAAGGACCAGACCGCTGCGACCGGCGAGATCCGCAAGGATTTCCTGACGCGCTGGTCCGAGCAGAAGCTGAACTCCGGCGCCTCGGTCAATCCGCCGGGCGTGATGGCCTCGGCGCTCAACGTCGCGGTGCTGCGCCTGATGGGTAAGGAGTTCAAGGATGGAGTGTTCAAGGGGCAGTATGGCAACGCCATCTACATCCCGATTCCGTTCGTCGACAATGCCAGCCTGCCGGCGGCTCTGAAGCAGGCCGAGGGCAAGCCGGGCTACTGGTCTGTCACTGCGGTCGTGACGCCCGACGAGGCCCAGCAGTACTTCAAATAGCCATGGCTCTCCTCGAGGCCCGGGGCGTCGGCAAGCGCTTTGGCGCCGTTGTTGCCCTTTCCGATGGGCGGCTCAGGGTCGAGGCGGGCGAAATCCACGCCCTTCTCGGCGCCAATGGCTGCGGCAAGAGCACCTTGTGCAAGACTGTGGCAGGCGCCGTCGCGCCTGACGCGGGAACCATTGCGATCGATGCCGAGCCGCGGCATTTCCGCGGCCCGCGTGATGCGGAGCGCGCCGGCATCGCCCTGTTCTACCAGGAGCTCAGCCTCATCCCGCAGCTCAGCGTCGAGGCCAATCTCGGCCTCGGCCATGAGCCGCGCACGCGGCTGGGCTTCGTCGACCGTCGGAGCTTGCGGGCGAGGGCGCGTGAACTGATCGCTCTCTTCGAGGGAGTCGCGGGACCGGACCTGACACCCGAGGCGCTGATTGCCGATCTGACGCCCGATCTGCGCCAGATCGTCGAGATCCTGAAGGTGCTTGCCCGCGAGCCGCGCCTCCTGATCCTGGATGAGGCGACGGCGGCACTCGACGGGCGGCAGGCCGAGCGACTCTTCGAAATCCTGCGCCGGCGCAAGGGCGAGGGGGTCTCGACCCTGATGATCTCGCACCGTCTCGACGAGGTCTTTGCCGTCGCCGACAGGATCACGGTGATGCGCGGCGGCGCGACGGTCGCCGAGCTCGCAACGGCTGAGGCCGATCGTAATACCGTCGTGCGGCACATGGTTGGCGAGACAAAACTTCGCCCTGCTGCCGGACGGCGCCCGCCTGCGGCACAGGCAAAGGCAGGGCTGGTCGTGGCCCATGTCTCGAACCCGCGCCTGCGCGATGTCTCGCTCAGGGTGGCGCCGGGCGAGATCGTCGGTCTCGGCGGGCTGCAGGGACAGGGGCAGTCGGCCTTCCTGCAAGGGCTGTTCGGCGTCCTGCCGTTTTCCTCCGGTGCGGTCACGCTCGCGGGCGAGGCCTTCATGCCGGCCCGCCCGGCCGATGCGATCCGGCGCGGTCTCGCCTATGTCTCCGGCGACCGTGGGCGCGACGCGGCCCTGAGCGGCCGCTCGATCTTCGAAAACCTGATCGCTGCCGTCCTCGTCCGCGAGAAGCGGGCGCTCGTCCGGCGGAGCGTGCTCGTGCCGCGCGCCGCGCAGCATGCCGACAGCCTCAGGACCAAATATGCGAGCCTTTCCGCAGCGATCGGCACGCTGTCGGGCGGGAACCAGCAAAAGGTCTTCATCGCCCGTTGGCTGGCGACCGGGCCGCGCGTCCTCCTGCTCGACGATCCGACCAAGGGCATCGATCTCGCCGCCAAGGCCGATCTGCTGTCGATCATGCGGCAGCTCGCCGACGCGGGGGCGGGCATCCTGATCTACTCCTCCGAGGACGCCGAATTGCTGGAATGGTGCGATCGCGTCGCCGTCTTCAACGCCGGGCGGGTCGTGGCCGAACTCGCCGAGAACACGCTGGATCCCTTCCACCTGACGCGCGCCTCCTATGGAGAGGTGGCATGAGCGCGGCCCTGATCCGCAGCCAGCCCTGGATGCTGACGCTCGCCGCGCTGATCGTGCTCGTCCTGGTCAACACCGCCTTCCAGCCATCCTTCGTCCAGCCGGCGGTGCTGCAATCGAATCTCACGACTTTCCTGCCGCTGGCGCTGGTCGCCATCGGCCAGACCTATGTCGTGCTCAGCGGCGATATCGATCTCTCGGTCGGCGCGATTGCCGCGCTCGTCAATGTGGTGACGGTCAGCGTCATCGCCGCGATCGGCGGCGAGGGGATGGCGGCCATCTTGGCCGGCATGCTGGCGGGGCTGACGACCGCGCTGCTCTGCGGGCTCGTCAATGGCCTGCTCGTCGCGCTGCTCCGGCTCCAGGCCATCGTCACCACCTTCGCGACCGGTATCGTCTTTGCGGGGGCGGCGCTCTTCGTGCTGCCGCAGGCGGGCTTGCCGGTGCCCGAGCGATTCTGGCGCAGCTATGGCGCGACGCTGCTCGGGCTGCCGGTCGTGCTCTGGATCCTGCTGGCGGGGCTCGCCTTTGCGCTCGTCTTCGCCCGCCGGCCCTTTGCCGCGCATCTGCTGGCCGTCGGTGGCAGCCGTGTCGGTGCCTTCCAGACCGGCCTCAGGCTGGAGCGCATCCGCATCGGCGCCTTTGCCCTGTCCGGCCTGTTTGCCGGTTTCGCGGCCCTGTGCCTGACCGGGGAGACGGCGAGCGGCGATCCGCTGCTCGGACAGAGCCTCGCGCTCTCGTCGATTTCGGCCGTCGTGCTCGGCGGCACGGCGCTCTCCGGCGGCTCGGGCAGCCCTGTCGGTTCGGTGCTGGGCGCGCTGGTGCTCGGCATGATCGGCAATGTCATCTTCTTCGCCGGTCTGCCCTTCGCCTGGCAGACCCTGGTCCAGGGCGTCATCGTGCTCGCCGCACTGGCCGGCGGCGTGCTGGTGACGCGGCGATGACGGTGCGGGCCCTTCTCACCAATCCGCTGGCGCTCGCCGCGGGGGCGATCGCGCTGCTGCTCGCCATCGGCGAAGCGCTGTCGCCGGGTTTTGCCCAAGGCGACCAGATCGTCCGCCTGACGACAGTGGCCGCGATCCTCGGCATCGTCGCCGCCGGTCAGAACCTCGTCATTCTCGGCGGGCGCGAAGGCATCGATCTGTCGGTCGGGCCGATGGTCTCGCTCGGCGCGGTCATTGCCGGCAATGTCATGGCCGGGCAGGACGCCGCCATCCTGCCGGCGGTGCTGGCCGCCTGCGGCGTGACCTTCGGCATCGGGCTGGTCAACGGGCTTGGCGTCACCCTGGTCCGGATTCCGCCGCTGGTCATGACGCTCGGCATGACCGCGATCATCCAGGGCGGCCTCGTCGTCTATTCGCAGGGCGTACCCTCCGGCAATGCCGCGCCAGCCCTGATGGCCTTCGTCAATCGCCCGTTGCTGTTCGGGCTGCCCGGCATCCTCCTGGTCTGGGCCGTCATCGCACTGGCGCTCGGCTTCGTTCTGCGCTGCACGGCCTTCGGGCTCGGCGTCTACGCAATCGGCGCCAATGAGCGCGCCGCCATGCTCGTCGGGCTGCCCGTCGCGCGCATCCGCTGCCTGCTCTACGGCTTCTCAGGCCTGTTCGCCGGCCTCGCGGGTGTCTGCGTCATCGGTTACACCGGCAGCTCCTTCATCAGCGTCGGCGATCAGTACGTCCTGTCCTCGATCATCGCGGTGGTCATCGGCGGCACATCGCTCGCAGGCGGCGCCGGGGGCTATCTCGGCACGGTGCTCGGGGCGCTGGCACTCGTGCTGCTGCAGAGCGTGCTGACGACCTTGCAGCTTGAAACCTATGGCCGTCAGATGATCTTCGGCCTGACGCTCCTGGTGCTGATGCTGCTTTACGGCCGTCAGGCCAGGCTGCGGGTCTGATCATGAGCGTGCCCACGATCGCCACGGTCGCAGAACTCGCCGGCGTCTCGACGGCGACGGTCTCGCGGGCATTGCAGCGCCCCGACAAGGTCCAGCCGGAGACCCGTCGGCGCGTGCTCGAGGCCGTGGCGGCGACAGGTTTCGTGCCGAACTCCCAGGCGCGCAATCTCCGGAGCCGCGCGACCCGCACGGTCATCCTGCTGGTGCGCGACATCTCGAACCCGTTCTATCTCGAGATCTACAAAGGCGTCGAAGAGGCGGCCATGCGGGCCGGGTACAAGGTGCTGATGGGGGATGCGCGCGATGACGACGAGCGCATCACCCACTATGTCGACATGGTGCGCGCGCGCCACGCAGACGGGCTCATCCTGATGGTCGGTCGCTTCCCGGACGCCCTGAAGACGGAGCTGTCGCGGCTGCCGCCGATCGTGATCGCGCTCGAGACCTTTCCCGAGCTCGCGCTGCCGACCGTCTCGATCGACAACATCGCTGCGGCCCGGCAAGCCGTCGAGCACCTGCTCGGGCTCGGCCACCGCCGCATCGCCCATATCACCGGGCCGCTGCCGGAGCGGCTCGCGGTCGACCGGCTGGCCGGGTATCGGAGCGGCCTCGCCGCAGCGGGCATCGCGGCCGATGAGGCGCTGATCGTCGAGGGTGATTTCAGCCTGGACGCCGGCCGCCGGGCCGTGCGCCGTCTCAATGAGACCGGGACCGGTTTCACGGCGCTGTTTGCGGCCAGCGACCAGATGGCATTCGGTGCGATCAGCGAATTGCGCGCTTTCGGGCTTTCGGTCCCCACGGATGTCTCGGTCGTCGGCTTCGACGATATCGTGCTCGCCGACGCCTTCATGCCGCCGCTGACCACGATCCACCAGCCGCGTTTCGATATCGGGCGGCAGGCGATGGCGCGCATGATCGGTCTCCTCGGCGAGGAGCCGGCCGCCGCCAATCTGGTGATGGAGACACGCCTCGTCGTGCGCGGTTCCACCGCTCCTGTGCCACTCTGCCCGACCCCCAACCCGAGAACGAAGGAATGAGACGATGAAAGGTCCAGCCCTGTTCCTCGCGCAGTTCGTCGGCCCGACGGCGCCCTTCGACAGTCTCGATGGTCTTGCCGGCTGGGCGGCCGGGCATGGCTATGTCGGCGTCCAGATCCCGACCAACGATCCGGCGCTGTTCGATCTGGCGCAGGCGGCGCAGTCGAAATCCTATTGCGAGGACATCGTCGCCAGGCTCGATCGCCATGGCCTCCAGGTTACCGAGCTATCGACCCATCTCCAGGGCCAGCTGGTCGCGGTGCATCCGGCCTATGACCTGCTCTTCGACGGCTTTGCGCCGGCAGCTCTGCGCGGCAAGCCTGCCGAGCGGCAGGCCTGGGCCGTGGACCAGCTGAAACTTGCCGCCCAGGCCTCGCGGAATCTCGGCCTCGCCACGCATGCCACCTTCTCCGGTGCATTGGCCTGGCCCTATGTCTATCCATGGCCGCAGCGGCCGCAGGGCCTCATCGAGGAAGCGTTTTCGGAACTGGGCCGACGCTGGACTCCGATCCTCGACGCCTTCGACGAGGCCGGCGTCGATCTCGCCTACGAGATCCATCCCGGCGAAGATCTCCATGATGGCATCAGCTTCGAGCGTTTTCTTGAATCGGTTGGTGAGCATCGACGCGCCAACATCCTCTACGATCCCTCGCATTTCCTGCTGCAGGCGCTCGACTATCTCGCCTTCATCGACATCTACCACGCGCGCATCCGGGCCTTCCACGTCAAGGATGCCGAGCTCAACCCGACCGGCCGTTCCGGCGTCTACGGCGGCTATCAGGGCTGGGTCGAGCGGCCCGGCCGTTTCCGTTCGCCGGGCGACGGGCATGTCGACTTCGCCGGCATCTTCTCGAGGCTGGCCCAGTACGATTATCGGGGCTGGGCGGTCGTCGAATGGGAATGCGCCCTGAAGCACCCCGAACAGGGAGCAGCCGAAGGTGCTGCGTTCATCCGCAGCCATATGATCCGCAGGGCCGAACGGGCCTTCGACGATTTCGCCGCGAGCGGCGCCGACAGTGCGACCAACGGCAAACTCCTGGGGCTCACCCGATGAATGCGCGCATCCGGCTCGGCATGGTGGGTGGCGGCGAGGGCGCGTTCATCGGCGCGGTGCACCGTATGGCGGCGCGTCTCGACGGCGAATACGAGCTTCTCGCAGGGGCGCTCTCCGCCACGCCCGAAAAGGCGCTGCGCTCGGGCCTTGCGCTCGGTCTCGACCCGGCGCGGGTCTATGCCGATTTCGAGGCGATGGCGCGGGCCGAAGCGCGACGTCGCGACGGCATCGAAGCCGTGGCCATCGTCACGCCGAACCACATGCACGCTCCCGCCGCGCTCGCCTTCCTGAAGCGCGGCATCCACGTGATCTGCGACAAGCCGCTGGCGACGAGCCTGAAGCAGGCGCAAGGCCTGAAGGCGGCGACGGACCGTGCGGGCGTGGTCTTCGCGGTGACCTATAACTATTCCGGCTATGCCATGGTCCGCCATGCCCGGGCGATGGTCGCAGCCGGCGAGATCGGCCGCATCCGGGTCGTCCAGGTCGAGTACCCGCAGGAGTGGTTGACGGAGGCGCTCGAACAGACCGGCCAGAAACAGGCGGAATGGCGCACCGACCCGGCACGCTCCGGTGCCGGTGGGTCGATCGGCGATATCGGCACGCATGCGTTTCATCTGGCGGCCTTCGTCTCGGGGCTCGCTGTGACGGAGATCTCGGCCGAACTCACCAGCTTCGTGGCCGGCAGGCGTCTCGACGACAATGTCCAGGTCATGCTGCGCTACGAGAATGGTGCGCGCGGCAGCCTCTGGGCGAGCCAGGTCGCGCCGGGCAATGAGAACGGCCTGCGGCTGCGCATCTATGGCGACAAGGGCGGGCTCGAATGGGCGCAGGAACAGCCCGATCAGCTGAAATGGTCGCCCTTCGGCGAGGTGCAGCGCATCGTCACGCGCGGCTCCGGCGGCGCCAATGCGGCAGCGCAACGTGTCACCCGTGTCCCCGCCGGGCACCCCGAAGGCTATCTCGAAGCCTTCGCCACGATCTACCGGGAGGCCGCCGCCGCCATCCGGGCGCGCCAGGCCGGACAACCCATCCCTGGCGACTGCACGTTCCCGACGCTGGAGGACGGGCTTCGGGGCATGGCCTTCATCGAGGCCGCGGTCGCCTCATCGAAGGCAAACGCGCGCTGGACGAAACTGAAGGGCTGAAGGAGCTGCCACCCTGCGAGCCGCGTGCGGCTGGATCAGGGGGAGTTTCAAAGCTCCCCCTGGCGCTGGTCTGGGCGTTCGCTTCGGTGAGGTGCCTTGGCGGGAACAGCTCATTGCTGCAGTGGGTTGCTTTCAGAAGCTCACCCTGATCTGGGCCTGGCCGCCGAGGCGGTTGGTGGAGCCGGAGAGTTCGCCGTCGAGGCGGGCGCCGAGCGTGACGGAGGGGCTGAGCCTGAGGTCGAGCCCGGCGGCGAGCAGCGCGCTGTTGCGGGCGGGCCTGGCACCCTCGACCGCGAAGCCTGAGCCGGTCAGGCCGGCGATCGAGGCGGAGAGGTTGGCGTCACGCTGGTAGTAATGCGCCCAGCTCGCCCGGAGATAGCCGGCGACAGGCAGCCCGTTCAGCCCGCTGGCATAGTCGAGCTGCAGGCCAAGCTCGCTGCGCGAGGTGATGTCGTTGCGCCGGGCCACGTTGAGCGCGCCGGCATTGGCGCCGGCCCAGTTCGCCTCGGTCAGCGCCGGGCTGCGCGCCTGGATCGCCTGCAGCGCCGCCAGCGGCGAGAGCGTCAGGCCGTTCCAGTCCAGCACGGCGGCGCTCGCCTGCAGCCGGCCGCTCCAGGCGGTGGTGGCATAGGACGAGGAGAGCGCGCTGCCGAGCACCGGGATGCTGCGCTTGATCTCGTTCTCGAGCCGGCCATAGCCGAAGGCAGCAGCGAGGTTGAGCGGGCCGAGCCGGGTCGTGCCGTACAGGCCGGCCTGGAAGACATCGGCCTCGGCCTTGCCGAGACCGCCGGCGAGCGAGGACCGGGCGCTGCCGCCGGAGACCGCAAAACCCGCAACCGTGCCGGGCATGATCCTGAAATCGGCGCCGACGGCGAGATGGGCATCGTCGAGATCGCGCTTGGCCGAGCCGGTTCGGGCCGAGCCATCGCTGCGGCCGACCGAGCCGAAGGCCGCGCCCCAGACGGTATAGGCCGGGCTGTCGAGCCGCGCTGCCGGGGCCAGCCAATCAGCACCCTTGCGGTCGAGGCCGGAGAAGGAGGCTGCGCCGGGAGCAGGCGCCGCCGCGCCGCGGCCCGCCGCGAAGGGATCGAGCATCGCGCGCAGGAACTGGTCGGCGGCCGAGACCGCCATCGCCGGTGCGGCGGTATGGGCCTCGCCCGAAAGCTGGTTCACCGCCCCGGGGATCGCAGCCGCCGGCAGGTTGTAGATGCCGAACAGCGCCGACGGATCGGCCCCACCCGCCACCGCCCGGTCGAGGCCTGCGGCCACGGAATAGGCGTTCAGCGGAGCCGTGACGCCGAGCGTCGTCATCGCCTTGGGCGTCAGTGTCAGGAGCACGTCATTTGCGGTGTAGCTTACCGCGCTGGAAACGCCGTCGCCGAAGGACGCGGTGACATCGGTCGTGCCGAATGTGCCGCTGCGGCCGCCGGCCGCCGAAAGCAGGATATAGGCACTGTTGAAGGTGTAGGGGCCACCCAGCGGCACGATCCGCAGCGTGCCGGCAAGCGTTGCCGAGCCGGTGACGTTGACCCGGTCGGAGACCGCGCCCTGCACTTCGGCAATGTAGGTCGAGCCGACGCCGAGCGTCAGGTTGCCGTTGACCGTGATCGTGCCGGGCGAATTGCCAGGCGCGAGCGTGCCGTAAACTGTGGTGCCGGGCACTTGGCCAGAGCCGCCGAGCGTAGCGCCCGCATTGACGGTCAAGCTGGAAGATGAGGCGATGGAGCCGTTCACCACCAGCGTTCCGACAGTCACGGATGTCGGGCCCGTATAAGTGCTGGTGCCCGAAATCGTCGTCGTACCCGCGAAGTTCTGCTTGAGGCTGCCCGCGCCGGAGATCGCCCCGGCAAAGACCGCTCCGGTGTTGTCCTCGGTCGTCAGGGTCTGGCCGCTGGCGATGATGACCTGCGCGCCGGTAACACCCGACAGGAAGCCGATCGTCTCGCTCTGTGCAACATCGAGGGTCGCGCCGCTGGCGATCTCGACACGCCCGGCGTCACTGATCGCCTGGCCGCCGGTGATGGTCAGGGTGCCAGCATTGATGAAGGTCGTTCCGGTATAGGTATTGGCGCCCGAAAGTGTGAGCGTGCCGCCGCCGGCCTTGACCGGCTCCCGGCGGAGGAGCCGTTCGAGATGACGCCCTGCAGCGTCGTCGTCGCGCCGCTGGCCACGTCGATGCCGCCGGAACCGGTGATGCTGAACGTCCGCGCCGCCGCCAGCGTGGTGGTGGCCGTGACCGCCAGCGTGCCGCCGTTCGAGAGCACCAGGTCGTTGGCGGCGTTGCCAAGATTGTTGCTGGCTCCGATCGAGAGCGTGCCGCCGCTGATGGCGATATTGCCGGTGAAGTCGTTCGCGGCGGACAATACGAGGGTGCCCGCGCCGGTCTTGTTGAGCGCCGTGGAAACGCCGCCGCTAATCAGGCCAGTGCCGCCGATAGAGCTGCCATAGGTCACCGTCCCGCTCGAGACGCCGATATTCGCCGTCACGCCGCTGAGGTAGATCGCAGCGCCGCTGACGCTGCCGGCTGCGCCGGGCGACCCGCTGAAACTGCTCGGGCCCTGTCCGACGCCCTGAGTGCCACCAGTCCCCCCGGTGACCGAGACGCCCGAAATCGAGGAATCGAGGATGGTCAGCGAGCCGCCGGTGGCGACATAGATCGCGCCCCCGCGTGCCGCGCCGCCCGCGCCGCCGGAGCCGCCATCCGAGCCTGGGCCTTGCGAGCCGTTGTTGTTGGTAACGCCATCGCCGCCCTGTGCGCCATTGCCGCCATTCGCATTGCCTGCACCGCCATTGTTGTTCGGCGTATAGGCCGTGCTGCTGGTTGTGCCGGAGCCGCCGCCGCCGCCGCCGCCATCGCCGAATGATGCCCCCGCAGTGCCCGCGGTCCCTTGCATGCAGGCATGGCCGCCGGTGCCGCCGAGGCCGCCCGCGCCGCCGCCGCCGGTGGCGCCGCCATTATTGGCTGCGCCACCGGCGCCGCCATTGCCGCCATTGACTGGATCTGCCGCCGCGTTCTGTGCCACGCCGCCATTGCCGCCCGCACCGCCGGTCGCCGCATTGCCGCTGAAGCTGACTTCGGCGATCGTGACGATGGCGCCGCTGCCGACCAGAAGGCCTCCGCCCGCACCGAGGCCGCCGCCCCCGCCGCCGCCCGAGCCATACGCGAGCCCGCCGCTGTAATAGCCGTTATACCCGTTCTCGCCTTTGCCGCCGCGCGCGGCGGTGTTGGTGATCGCGAGATTGGAGATGTTGACGGTCGGCGCATTGGCGCCATTGACCTGAATGCCTTGAAAGGCCGCCGCACCATCGATCGCCTGGTTGTTGCCGGTAATGTTCACCGTGACATTGGCGTTGCTCGCCTGCAGCTGGGCGAGCGAACTCGTCAGCGTAAAGCCATTGGTGATGTTGATCGTGGTCGTGGAGCCGGCGCCCGCCGCGGCCACGGCCGCCACGGCCGCGTTCCAGTCGCTCTGGTTCGCGACATCGATCGCCAATGCCGGCGTTGCCGCCAGGGCTCCGAGCATGGCGAGCGCCGATACGCTGGCCAACCAGGCCCGCCGTATGCCGGAATGGTGGTGTTCGCGGCCCGTAGACATGCCCGAGTTCGCGCTTACTGCAGGCGCCTGGCGCGCAGTCGATGCCCAGAAATTCATGCTGCGCCCCCCAAAGGCACCGTCCAACGCGATTCGTCCGCTGGCCCCGTCGTCACCGAGCAAAGGACCAAAAAACGAATGGTGAATAGCCATTGTTGACGAGAACTATCCGCGGGAATACGGAAGCTGAGCGCAGATACAAATCAGCAACACTTACCGTGAATGCTGACGTTTCGGCATCTTCACTGCACTTGTCTCAATGAGGCGGCGTTGCGTCGGAACCGATCCGTTTCGCTATCTTGGAGCGGCCGCCGTCTGCAACAACGACTGCTTGCTCGTCATCGCTCTGATCCACCACCCACGGGCGGACTGAAACAGCGCGCCGGGCCACCACGGCAGTGTCGATTATTCCGCGTGGGGTGACGGTCCCGCAGCTCTTCGACAAGGGAGCCAGGATGTTTCCGACACTGAAACGCTGTTCCCATCCGCCGCCGCGCGCTCGCCGCGCCGAACGGATCGCCGTTCAGGCCTTGGCTGCGTCGGTCGCGAGGTAGTCAAACACGACCTCGCCGAGGCCCAGCGTCAGGTCGGCAATGTAGTGGCTCGCCGAGACCACTTCGTGAACGGGCAACCGCGCCACGTCACACATCGCATGCTCGAAGAGCTGCAGCGCGGCCGGGCCGGACCAGGCCCCTTTCAACGTCACGTCCTCCATGTAGTAGCGCACCAGCTCGCAGATGCGCGGCGAACCGTCGACATGAGGGATGATCTTGATCATGAAGGCGGGCTTGGCCATGGCCTTGGCAAGCGGCGCCAGATCGAGTTCGCGATGCTTGTAGCCCATGGTGGCGGTCGCGCAGAGGACCGAGCCGTAATGCAGGGTGCCGACGAGCGTCTCCTGTTGATGCGTCAGCTTCGGCGTCGCGAGTTTCTTCGGGAAGCCCCAGATCTCGCGCCCGCCGGCAATGGGTGAATTGTCGTCGAGATACATGGCGTGGACATAGCCGCCTTCCTGGACCTCGCCCGACGCGGTGGTGAAGCGCACCGGGATGACCTGACCCGTCTCGGTATAGTCGCCGAAGCCGGTCGAATCCGGCATGCGGATGAACTCATAGGCCACGGTATCGCCGATGACCTCCAGCGGCTCGGGCACGAACGCGCGCAGCCGCTCGATATCCGTCCGGTAGTTGATGACGACGAATTCGCGGTTGTAGAATTTGTAGGGCGGCTTCGGGTAGGCGGGATTGTTCAGTGGCATCGCGAAAGCATTGGCGCGCACATCGGCGATCTTCATGACGCTGTGTCCTCGTTGCTCGTTGCCTGAAGCCTGCTGCGACATGCTCGCAAGCCACTAACTGCGCTTTCGCATCGCCAGTTCAGCCAGATCGAAGGTGGCGACGCCATCGGGCGTCTCCGCGGGCCGAAGCACTTCGGGATAGCTCAGGGTGAAGCACGCGTCTTCGTAGCCCGATGCCCAATGCTCTTCCATGGTCGCGCGCGAAAACTCGTAGTCCTTGGAGGAGCCCTCATAGCTCTTGGAGCGGTAGATCAGGTGGACGATGTTGTGGATCTTGTCGTCGGCCTCGGCGATCAACGCGAGAACGTCAGGATCGGCGTTGGCCAATGCCGTTTTCGGAACGTATTCGATCAGATGCCGCAGCGCGCGTCGCAGGCTCTGGTTCTTCCGGAACTGGTCGGTCGCTGCACGTGTGCGGCTTGAGAAGCGGATATCCTTCAAGCGCGAATCCTGGCTGGCCAGATCCTTGGGAAACTCGCCCTTCGCGCTCCACAGGTCGACCTGAAATGCGAGCGTGTCCTGGCGAGGCCGGCTGTCCAGAACCCATTGCAGCGGAGTGTTGGAAACAAGTCCGCCGTCCCAGTAGCTCTCGCCATCGATCTCGACGGCGGGGAAACCCGGGGGCAGGGCCCCGCTGGCCATGACATGCTCGGCCGCGATGACATGGGTCGCCGTGTCGAAATAGGCGAAATTGCCCGTTCTCACATTCACGGCTCCTACGCTGAAGCGCATCGGGCCGGCATTGATGCGATCGAAATCGACGAGCCGCTCCAGCGTCGCCTTGAGCGGGCTGACATCGTAGAAGCTCTCTGCAGCAGCACCGCTATCCGAGGACAGGAAGGGCGGGATCGGGCGCGGGCTGAAGAAGTCCGGCGCGCCGCCCATCAGCGTGGCGAAGGCGCGCGTCTGGTTGAGCCAGCCATGCGCGAGATCACCATTCCACGCCATCGCTCCCAGCATGGACGAGAGCAAGGCGGGGAAACCCGGCAGCGGCGCGGTGATCGCCTCCCAGAAGGCACGCAGCGCATCCACGCGCTTCTCCGGCGGATTGCCGGCGATCAGGGCGGAATTGATCGCGCCGATCGAGATGCCCGCCACCCAGTCAGGATGCAGTTCGGCTTCGGCCAGGGCCTGGTAAACTCCGGCCTGATACGACCCGAGCGCTCCTCCCCCTTGCAGAAGCAGCGCGATACGCTCGAACGGTGGGCGTTTGGGCATGCGGCGTACCTTGTTCATGGGGCGCAATGGCCAGGCATCTTGCATTGAACCGCTCTGCGATTGGTTCAGATTTTCATGCGGGTTGATGGGTTTCAAGAGCTGCAGATCGGGGCGAACGGGCCTTGGCTGTTCTCCCGGTTGGGGACAGCGCCAGTCCGATGGGATCGGGCTTTTCGCTCGCTCAGGACAGTTCCTTCACGCCGGCTGGCGTTTCGATCAGCGCACGATAGCGCAGATCATCGCCTGGTATGATGACAGGCGGACGGTCGATCCCGAGCGTCTCATAGAGCGTCGAGAGGGTGGCCGCGTCACGGTGTGCGAGCGTGAATGAGCGCAGCCGTGCACCCAGATCCGCAATCGCAGCCATCGCGCGCGGCTTGCCCCGCCTGTCGATGAGGGAAGGGGCTGCTCCGCCAAGGGGCAGGGCGCCGTCATCCGGGATCGCGAAGTCAAAGGAGGGGGCGGACCATGGCAGCGAGACCTTTCGCCCAAAGATGTCTTCGCGGCCTTGAAGGACAAGGTCGATGGTGTCGGTTCGCGCGACCCAGCCGCGCAGGCGGCGCCCCGCATCCCAATCGGCTTTGACGGCGATGCGATCGTCGAGGCCGAACCAGCGTGCGCGGCCAGGCCCTTGCGCATCCGGGTCGAGCGCGACGATTTCCAGATAGACGGTCCCGCCGAGCTGCAGCAGGTGATTATAGGTGCCCATATAGCCATGGCGCTGCCCGAAAGGGACATCGAGATCGAGGCAGGATCGAACATGGGCGACGCCTTCGACCAGCGTCGGCGCAATCACGGTGAGATGGTCGAGCGTCAGCATGTCCTGGCCAGCGGGCAAGGGGGTAGGGTTTCGTTCACGATTGTTCGGAACGCGGTCAAGTCCGGAAACCGGGAATGCCGGCTGACGATGTATTTGGGGTGGTTCCCGCTCATGGATTCGAACCACAATTCCCTGAGCCAGAATCAGGTGTCCTGCCGTTAGACGAAGCGGGATCGTCTAACCCTGTTGTCGCCCGGCACTATGCGCGGAGAAATACACCAGGCGTCCTCGGTCCGGTCTGAATACAAAGTGTTGCATGGCTCGCGGCTGCACATCAACGGCAATTGGCGTTGCGATGCTGACCTCGGCCAGCGAAGGGATCGAGAGAGTGAGGAGACGCCATGTCTGCCGATCTGCGGATCGAGAAATTCGTCGCGCTTTGGCCGGTTTCGCCATTCCGGCAGGACGCTCAACACGCCTGGCAGATCACCCAGAGGGCCGCGGAACTGGTCGGAGCGGCGCTCAGCGCTCTTGATGACGATTACAGGCGTGAAGGCGATATCGCGGTGCACCGGACCGCGACCATCGAGAGCGGGGCTGTCCTGAAGGGGCCCGCGATCATCGGGCCGGGCTGCTTCCTGGCCGCCGGCGCCTATCTGCGTGGCGGCGTGTTCCTGGACGAGGGCTGCATCATCGGGCCCGGATGCGAGCTCAAGTCGAGCTTCCTGTTCCAGGGGGCCACGCTCGCGCATTTCAACTTCGTCGGCGACTCGATCCTGGGTGCGGACGTCAATCTCGAAGCGGGTGCGATCATCGCGAACCACCGTAACGAATGGGAGACGAAGGCTATTCGCTTCGTCTTTGGCGGAGGGGTCGTCGAGCCCGGCGTCGAGAAGTTCGGGGCGCTCGTCGGGGACCACGTGCGGGTCGGCGCGAACGCGGTCATCGCGCCCGGCGCGATCATCGGCCGGGGGACCAAAATCCCCCGGTTGACGCTTGTCGATCAGGCTCCCGGCCTCTGAGGGAGGGGCGGTCAAAGCCGGACGCTTGAGCCGCCGCCTTGTGCCCCTCGACCGAGCGGCGCTCGCAAGGGCTGCGCGGCGCAAAGGTCGCTTACGCCGCCCCGCCTTCGGCTGCGGGAAGCGCGGTCGGGCGTTGCGTTCCGTCGAGTAAGGCATGCACCGGATCATCGCCTGCGAAGCCGGCCTGGGCCAGTATCGCATCGACGATCGGCTTTTGCGCGCCATAGCTGAGGAGCTGGCTGCTGAGGTCCGCGATCGGGCCGCCATGTCCGGCCGATCCTGCGCCGCCAGCGCCCATAGCGCCGAGCAGGCCGCCCGCACTGAAGATCTTGATGTCGGAGATCTTCTCTATCGGCTTCATCACCTGCGCGAGAGCTTCGGGAATGACGGCGATGCGCTGCTTCGTCAGCTCGAAATCGACCATCTGCGGCGAGAGCGAATTGCGGGCTTCGTTGAGCGCACGCTCGCGCTTCGCCTCCGCCTCGCCGAGTTCGATGATGCCGCCCGCACGAACCTTGGCGGCCTCGGCCTCGGCCTGTGCCTTGGTCAGCATGGCCGCAGCGAGATTCTCGGCGGCCTCGCGTTCGGCCTCGGCCTTGACCGTGATACCGGTTGCGGCCTGCTCGGCATCCTTGCGAGCGTCGATGACGGCGATCTTCTTGGCGCGTTCGGCGACCTCGACGGCGCGCGCGGTCGCGACCTGCTCCTCGGCGGTGACGGCTGCCGCCTTGGCTTCCTCCGCCTTGGCCTTGGCCTGTGACTCGGCTTCGCTCTTCTGTGCAACGGCGATGGCGGCGTCGATCCTGGCTGTCTCGGTGATGCGCGTCGCTTCGGCCGCGCTTTCGGCGATGCCGCGCTCGGCCGTGATGCGGGCGGTCTCTTTGGCCTGGCGCGCCTCTGCCTCGTTCTTGGCGACGCCACGTTCGGTCTCGAGCCGGGCCGTCTCCTCGGCCAGGCGTGCGGCCTGCTCCGCACGGGCCTGTTCCGCGCGCGTCTCTGCCGTCTTGTTGACGATGTCGCGCTGCTGGTTGAGTTCGGCGTCGCGTTGCTCGCGCTCGATCGTCAGGCGCTGCAGCGTTGCCTCACGGTCCTTCGTCGCAATGGCCACCTCGTTCTCGCGCACGATCTCGTTGCGTTCGCGGCGCCGCTCCTCGGTGACGCGGGTCAGCGCGGTCAAACCCTCGGCGTCGAAAGTGTTGTTGGGGTTGAAATGCTTGATGTCGGTCTGGTCGAGCCGCGTGAGCGAGACGGATTCAAGCTCGAGGCCGTTGGATTGCAGGTCGGCCGCGACGGCATCCTGCACCGCCTTCACGAAGTCAGAGCGCTTTTCCTGMAGGTCCTTCAGGCTCATGGTCGCGGCAACCGAGCGCAGCCCGTCGACGAACTTGGCTTCCACGAGGGTCTTCAGCAGGTCGGCATTGTTGGTGCGGTCGCCCAGCGTCTGCGCCGCCAGGGAGATATTGTCCGCATCCGGTTTCACCCGCACGTAGAACTCCGCGGTGATGTCGGCGCGCATGCGATCGGCCGTGATCAGCGACTCGCCTTCGCTGCGGTGAACTTCAAGGCGCAACGTGCTGAGCTGCACCCAGGAATAGGAATGGAAGATCGGCAGGATCACGGACCCGCCGTCGAGGACGACCCGCTTGCCGCCTAGGCCGGTACGGACATAGGCCTTGTCCCGGGTCGAGCGCGTATAGAGCGCCGCCATGACCACGCCGATGCCGATGATGAGCACAATCGCCGTTCCGGCAATCGTGAGGACGGAAACATAGTCCATGAACGTATTTCCCCTTATCCAGCTTCAGGTCTGCGCGCCGAGCTCATCGGGCGCAGGAATGGCCTCGAACAACCCATTGGAACCATCGACCACCAGAACGCTCGCCCCTTGCGGGATGAGGTGGCCCGCGGCGGCTTTCGCCCGAAGGACGTGGATGTTGCCGTGCAGGTCCCTGACACGGACCCGCCCCGGCTTGCCCTGGTCGAGCGGGCCGAGCGTCACCGTGCCGGTCAGCCCGATCAGGTCGGACTGGCTGATGGCGTTGGATTCATCGCCCGGGATAATCCGCGCCGTCCAACGCGACAGCGCACGTGTCGTCGGCAGCGCCACCATCACGGCGAGCAGGCTGGCAAACAGTGTCGGCAGCGGCGAAAGGAGCGCCTGGGCCACGCCCTGAATGGCGAATCCGGCGATGGCGAACGAGGCCAGCCAGATCATGATCAGCACGAGCAGCGGCACGCCGCCCCGGTTGAGCCAGGACATCCAGGCATCGAGCGGGCCGTGCTCGCTATGGACGCCGTGATGGGAGAGCCCGTCATTCACCAGCGACGAGATCGACATCCCCACGACCATCGCGAGGATCTCGATGGCGACGATGCCGACGAGGATCAGCGCAGCGATCGTGAAGGGATAGAGGCCCGGCGCAGTCAGTGCGCTCATGAACCGCTGTGCCCTTTATAGCGGGCCAGCCGCTCCTGGATTGCCCTCTCTCGTTGCAGGCGGGCCAGTTCCTCGACCTCGGAGACGCCTGTCTCCGGCCGCCCGGAGACACCGGTGACGCGCTCGATCGCGTTCAGCGATTGGGCCAGTCGGTTGTCATTGCGGACCGAGGCACTCACGCCCTGGCTCGCATCCTCCGCGCCTTTGCTCTCCTTCAGGGCGGCGAGCCGGGCAACGGCATCCTGCCGGGCGGAGTTGACAGCCTGGAGGGCCTTGCCCGCCTCCTCGATCTTGCCGGCAGCCTCAGCCAGCGCCGTCTCCAGCGCCGAGCGCTGTGCCTCCAGGTCGATCTGCAGGCCGATGACGGGTGTGACCAGATCCTCGCGCCCGCTGGCCAGGCCGATCTCGATCTTCCCTGCGAGATCCTCGATCTCGTCGTTGATCTCGGCGATCTTCGCCTTGAGGCGGTGCTCTTCGGCGCGTGCCTTGCCGGCGCCCGCCCGCGCATCCTCCGCGACCGCGTCGATCTCCCTGATCGACTGCTCGACGGTGACGATGGCGTTGGCGCCTTCAAGTGCATCGACGGTCCCGTGGGCGGCGCCCGCGATGATACGCCCGATGCGCGATAAAATTCCTTCGGTGGCCATGACGGTCTCCTTCGGTGTGATGGCAGCAGCGATGCCGACGAGGATGAGAGTCTCGTCATCCCGCAGCACAAGCCGTGCTTCGGCGTGATCCGACCAACCAGGTACGTAGCCGGCAACAGAATAGGGAATGAGCCTGCGCCCCTCGATGGTGGAGAGGCTCAGATGCGTGGGGGTCTTGATGGCATAGAGCCGCCCATCCAGCGGCAGGTCGGCGACGACGGTTCCACTGGTTCGGCCTGCGTGATCCCGCAGGCCGAGCGTCACCAGCCGCGCCGGTAACCGCGTCTGTTCGCGGATGGTGGCGTAAGCCTGCTCGTGCAGGGCGACGAGATTTGCACTGGCGCCGCGATCACGTTCGATCTCGTCGAGAATGCGCATCATCTCGGCATAATCCGCGAGCGTTGCGCGGATCGCGCGCATGTCGTCCGGCGAGGGGTCCAGGACGTAGCTCATGGTCGACTGATAGCGCGAAACCATGCCGAGGATATAAAGCACTTCCTTTGTGCTTTCAAGGGACGCCTACGTAACGTCAGCTATGACCTGCCGTTGGTGCGCCGGTCATGAATACGGCCGGGCGCCGATGCGGAACAGGTGCTCGCCCGGAAGAGGGAAAATGCGGGCGCAGATGCGCCGGGGATGCCGCCAAGAGCACCCTGATATCGCCAGCAGCGCGGGCGCGAGGCCCCTCTTTCGCAATACATACAGAGAGACCTTCAGGACTCGGTGCTCAACAAGAGTATGGCGCGTCGCGCCGCAGGATACTCTGTTGGCACCGGTGTCTGGCGACGTGCGCCGATTGCTGCCCTGTGCCATGAATTGCAGGCCGCGGTGAGGGCGGCGGGGCCACGCTAACCCGGAAGCCAGGATGACCAGGATTCTTCATCGCTCCCTGAATGGGCGGCTACCGCGAGCGGTTGCGGGGCAGGGCATCACGATCACGGATGCCGAGGGGCGCAGCTATATCGACGGTTCCGGTGGGGCCGCCGTCTCCTGCCTCGGCCATGGCCACCCGGAGGTGCTTGCGGCGATGCGCGCCCAGATGGACCGCATCAGCTATGCCCACACCTCCTTCTTCACCACCGATGTCGCGGAAGAGCTTGCGGAGCGCCTGATCGACCTGGCGCCAGCAGGGCTGGACTACGTCTATCTCGTCTCGGGCGGTTCGGAGGCGGTCGAAGCGGCGCTCAAGATGGCGCGGCAATATTTCGTCGAAATCGGCCAGCCGCAGCGCCGCCATTTCATCGCCCGCCGGCAGAGCTATCACGGCAATACGCTCGGCGCGCTCGCGGCCGGCGGCAATGCCTGGCGGCGGGCGCAGTTCCAGCCGATCCTGCCACAGAGCCACCATGTCTCGCCCTGCTATGCCTATCGTGACCTCAGGCCAGGCGAGACGTCCGAAGCCTATGCCGAACGGCTCGCCGACGAACTGGAGGCGAAGATCCTCGAACTCGGCGCCGAAGAGGTGATCGCCTTCGTAGCTGAGCCGGTGGTCGGCGCAACGCTGGGAGCTGTCGGGCCGGTCGCGGACTATTTCGCGAGGGTGCGCCGCGTCTGCGACAAATACGGCGTGCTGCTGATCCTCGACGAGGTGATGTGCGGCATGGGCCGCACCGGCACGATGTTCGCCTGCGAGCAGGACGGCATCTCGCCCGACCTCGCCACCATCGCCAAGGGGCTGGGGGGTGGCTATCAGCCGATCGGCGCCGTGCTGCTGTCGCAGCGGATCTATGACGCCTTCGCCCAGGGCTCAGGGCTGTTCCAGCATGGTCATACCTATATCTGCCACCCGCTCGCGGCGGCGGCGGCGAACAAGGTCGTCGAGATCATCTCGCAGCCGGAAATGATGGGACACGTCCGCCTGATGGGCGAGCGCCTGCAGGCTGGGCTCGACGCACGGCTCGGCCAGCACGCCCATGTCGGCGACATCCGCGGGCGCGGTCTGTTCCGCGGCATCGAGATCGTTGCGGACAAGGAAACCAAGGCCCCCTTCGATCCGGCCCTGAATCTGCATGCCCGGATCAAGAAGGAGGCGATGGCGCGCGGCCTGATGAGCTATCCGATGGGTGGCACAGTGGACGGGCGGCTCGGCGACCATGTGCTGCTTGCACCGCCCTATATCATCCAGCCTGACGAGATCGACCTTATCGTCGAGCGGATCGGCGCGGCGATCGAGGCAGCGGTGCGCAGCTGACTGGCCCGATGCTTCAGCCTTTCCGTGTTTGCATCGGTCCCAAAAACCGGAACTTTTTCGGGCCAGTGATTTTCAGAACCGGCATCCTCCGGCGCTGCCTTCAACGAGATTGACAATGACGAACTCTCCTTGCCCACCGATCACTGACGCCGGCTGGCCGGACCAGATTGCCGAGATGCGAACCGGTTTTGCCGGCGCGCTCAATGTCTACCGGACGATGGCCCATCATCCGGAGCTGCTGAAGGCCTGGGCTGCGCTACGCCAGCATGTGGTGAGGGACAGCGCGCTCGGCGCCGTGCGTTCGGAGCTGGTTATCCTGCGCGCCGCGCACCGGATGGGCTCGCCCTATGAATGGGCCCATCATGTCAGCCGGTCCCGGGTTTTGGGGATGAGCGATGCGCGTATCGCCGCGATGCGCGGGATGCCGGAGGGCGAGGACGGGCTGGTCGCCCGCGCTGTCGACGCGCTCTTCGATCAGCGCCGCCTGCCGGCCGAACTCGAGGCCGAGCTTGCGGAGGCATTCGGGCGCAAGGCGGTCTTCGACCTGATCGCGACCGTCGGATTCTATTCCGTGCTCGGCTATATCCTGATGACCTACGACACGCCGATCGACGGGCCGGTCGCAACGGAAATGGCGGAACGGCCCTTGTCCGGCGCGTAGCAGGACTAGACCGGCCTTTGCGCGCGCCTCGATCAGGCGTGAGCTTTCGTCCAATGCGCAGCCGTCGCATCGAGGGTGGCCGCGATCACGGCGCCGACGCCGCGGTCGTTCAGGCGGTAGAAGATCCGCCGGCCGACGCGGCGCGTCGACACGATACTTTGAAGCCGCAGGCGGGTCAGCTGCTGGGAGACCATGGCCTGGCTCAGGGACAGGGCGGTTTCGAGTTCCGCGACCGAGCGTTCCTGCTCTGCAAGCAGATAGAGCAGCTTCAGCCGGTTCTTGTGAGCCAGGACCTTGAACAGCTCGCTGGCCTGCAAGGCCCTGGCTTCCAGCGTCGCGGCTGGTTCCGGGAGGGAGGTCGCTCTGTCGTCCGGCATGGCACCCAATGGTCGCGCGATCAGGAAGTTCGCTATATCCATTGGAATATAACCGACCGGGCAGGTCGTTGTCCACGCAGCTCTTCCAGGCCATCGCTGGGAAGGACGATTTGCGCGCAACCGTTACTTCATGACTCTAACGAAGAAGCCAAGACATCGCATTGTATTTCCGTCTGAATAACGGGGAGGGCGGAGAGCTGTCTCCTTGGCCGGCACGCCCCAAACGGATCGAGGCCCGCGGCATGCCGCAGGCCTCGACGGTCACGTCCGAATCCTGTCGGTTACCGGAACAGCGCCAGCGACTTGGACAGGGTGATCCAGACACCCCAGGCAATCGGGATGCCGACGACGGCCCAGGCGAGCAGCGCCGTGCCGTCGAGCCCGCCCTTACCGATGCCGAAGGAGCCGTAATGCAGGCTGGCGCTGGCATTGGCCGACTTGGCCTGGAGGGCGGCGACTTCCGCGTCCTTCATGAACCATTTCGTCGCAACGGGGCGCACGAGCAGGTTGCAGATAAAGCCCAGCACCAGCATGCCGGCCAGAATATACATCGTCCGGTCATAGACCTGCGCACGGGGCACGCCCGCATTGATCTGCGCCTCGCGGATGTAGTTCACGACCACCGGGCCGACGATGCCGGCCGTCGACCAGGCCGTCAGCAGGCGCCCGTGGATMGCGCCGACGAACTGGGTTCCGAACATGTCGGCGAGATAGGCCGGAACCGTCGCGAAGCCGCCGCCATACATCGACAGGATGATACAGAAGAAGCCGACGAACAGCGCCAGCGAGCCGGCATGCGCCGCCCAGGGCGAGAGCCCGTAGAGCAGCATGCCGAGGCCGAAGAAGGTGGCATAGGTCAGCTTGCGCCCGAGCTTGTCCGACAGCGAGGCCCAGAAGAAGCGGCCGACGATGTTGAACAGCGAGAGCAGGCCGACAAAGGCCGCGGCGATCGTCGCGATCTGCTTCTTCTGCTCGGCATCGAGCGCGGCAAAGCCGATCTCGGGCTTGCCGATCAGCGATCCCGCGAAAATCTCCTGCAGCATGGGTGACGCCATGCCGAGCACCCCGATGCCCGCGGAGACGTTGAGACAGAGCACCGCCCAGATCAGCCAGAATTGCCGCGTCTTGTGCGCGTCCTTGAGATGGACATGGCCGGACGTGATCATCGCGTTCTGCGTTGCCGGCGGCGTCCAGCCTTCCGGGCGCCAGCCGGCGGGCGGAATGCGGTAGCCGAAGGCACCTGCCATCATGAAGGCGAAGTAGATCACGGCCATCACGACGAAGGTTTGCCAGACACCGACGGAGGTCGGCGTCTTGAAATAGTTCATCAGGATGTCAGCCAGAGGCGAGCCGATCATCGCGCCGCCGCCGAAACCCATGATCGCCATGCCGGTCGCCATGCCGCGCCGGTCCGGGAACCACTTCACCAGCGTCGAAACCGGAGAGATGTAGCCAAGGCCAAGTCCGATGCCGCCGATCACGCCCGAGCCCAGCCACATCAGCCAGAGCTGGTGGGTGTAGACGCCAAGGGCCGAGATCAGCAGTCCGCCACACCAGCACAGCGCCGAGACGAAGGCAGCCTTGCGCGGGCCCGAGCGTTCGAGCCAGCCACCCCAGATCGCTGCCGAAGAGCCGAGCAGCACGAAGAACAGCGTGTACATCCAGCCGAGATCGGCGACCTTCCAGTCGCAGCTCGTCGTGAACAGCGAGCCGATCAGCCCGACATCCGCCGCGCAGGCGACGGGCTTGGTGATGCCGATCGCTTGGCTGAGCGGCAGCCAGAACACGCTGAAACCATAGGCCATGCCGATGCATAGATGGATGCAGAGCGCCGCAGGCGGCACCAGCCAGCGATTGAACCCCGCAGTCGCGATGATCCGCTCCCGGTCCAGCAGGCCGGGCGACGGTGCGACTTGCCCCAGATCTTGTGCGATGCTCATCCCAGTCATTCTCCCCGAGCGTTTGGCGTCCTGGCCGGTTTCCGCACCGGCTTCTTCCGACACCGGCCTTCCCTCGAAGGGCCGGTGGCATTCCGTGAACAGCAGAGATGTCAGCGTCCGGCGGGCGCGCCCTTGATCTTGGGCAGCGCCTTGCGCAGCAGCGGTGGCAATCCGGACGGGTTTGCAGCGAAGGCTGCGATGAAGTCGTCGCGCATGCGCCGGCTCCAGAACTGGTTGATATGGTCGGCGATCGCGGGCACGGCCTGCTCGTCCGGGTAGGATTGGAAGAAGTCGGCGATCTGGCCGCCCATGTGCGCGAGCTTGGCGCCTTTACCTGCCAGCACCGCTTCGGCATGCGAGGAGGGCGTATTGCCTATCGTGCTCATGACGTGTGGGCCTCCCGCTCATGCGCGAGCGTGCCAGTGAAAAGCATGGCAGCATCGCTGCGCGCGATGCTGACCAGGGTGAGGCCGAGGCGCTTGGCCCGCTCGATCGCCAGGGATGTTGGGGCCGAAACCGAAACCAGGGTTCCGGCTCCGAAGATCGCGGCCTTCTCGACCATCTCGAATGAGGCGCGACTGGTGACGAGGACGAAGCCGTCATCGGTGCCATGGCCGGCACGAAGCCGGGCGCCGATCAGCTTGTCCAGCGCGTTGTGACGGCCGACATCCTCGCGCGCAGCCAGAATCTTGCCCTCGCTGTCGCACCAGGCCGCGGCATGGACGGCGCGCGTCCGGCGATGCAGGGGCTGGTGGCCTTCCAGTGCGGCGAGCGCTGTCCGGATGGCGCCAGGTGTCACCGGGGAGCGGCTGCGGGACACCAGTTCCGCCACCGGCAGATCGGCCAGGGTCTCGACGCCGCACAGGCCGCAGGAGGTTCGGCCCGAGAGATTGCGACGCCGGGCCAGATGCTCGCGGAAACGGCCGGGCGCCAGATCGACCGAGACCACGATGCCGTCTTCCCGCGGCGTGACCCGGATCTCGCGGATCTCGTCAACCCCGGCAATGATGCCTTCGGTCAGGCTGAACCCGACGACGAAATCCTCCAGATCGGCCGGGCTCGCCATCATCACCGCATAGGGCAGGGTGCCATAGACGACGTTCACCGGCGTCTCGACCGGGACCTCGGCGATCGCGAACGGCTGCGGGCCTGAGTCGAACCGCAGCGGTTCGACCTGGACGGCGCAGGAGGCCGGGGACTGGGCGGGCGAACTATTCTGCGGCATCCGGCAACCTGCCCGCGATCAGCCTGAGCGAAACGTCTTCCTCCCGGTTCCGCTCCTGCCATTGCGAATAGTAATTGGTGCGCCGAACCTCGACGGCCGTGACCTTGTATTCCGGGCAGTTCGTCGCCCAGTCCGAATAATCGGTGGTGATGACGTTGGCGCCGGTCGAGGCATGGTGGAAGGTCGTGTAGACCACGCCCGGTTGCATGCGTTCCGAGACCTCGGCCCGCAATGCGATATCGCCCGAGCGGCTGGCAAGCGAGATCAGATCGCCCGTCTGGATGCCGCGGTTCTCCGCGTCGAACGGGTGAATTTCGAGCACATCCTCATCGTGCCAGATCGAATTCTCGGTCCGGCGCGTCTGAGCGCCGACATTGTATTGCGAGAGAATGCGGCCGGTCGTCAGGATCAGTGGGAAGCGCGGGCCGGTGCGCTCCTGCGTCGGCACGTATTCCGTGATCATGAACTTGCCCTTGCCGCGCACGAAGCGGTCGACATGCATCAGAGGCGTCCCGTTCGGGGCTTTCTCGTTGCAGGGCCATTGCACCGAACCCTGCTTGTCGAGCTTGTCATAGCTCACCCCTGCGAAGCTCGGCGTCAGGCGCGCGATCTCGTCCATGATCTCGCTGGGATGGGCGTAGGCCATGTCATAGCCGAGCGCATTGGCGAGATCGATCGTGACCTGCCATTCCGACTTGCCCGAAAGCGGCGCCATGACCTGGCGGACGCGGTTGATCCGGCGTTCGGCATTGGTGAAGGTGCCGTCCTTCTCCAGGAAGGACGAGCCCGGCAGGAAGACATGGGCGTATTTCGCAGTCTCATTCAGGAAGAGATCCTGGATGACGACGCATTCCATCGCAGCGAGACCCGCCGTGACGTGCTGGGTATTGGGATCGGACTGCGCAATGTCCTCGCCTTGGACATAGAGCCCCTTGAACGTACCCCCGACCGCCTCGTCGAGCATGTTGGGAATGCGCAGGCCCGGCTCGGTCTCGAGCGGCACGCCCCACATCATCTCGAAGATCTGGCGGGTCGCATCGTCGGAGACATGGCGATAGCCGGAGAACTCGTGCGGGAACGACCCCATGTCGCAGGAGCCTTGGACGTTGTTCTGGCCGCGCAGCGGATTGATGCCGACGCCCTCGCGGCCGATATTGCCGGTGGCCATCGCGAGGTTCGCCATCGCCATGACGGTGGTCGAACCCTGGCTGTGCTCGGTGACGCCGAGCCCGTAATAGATCGCGCCATTGCCGCCGGTGGCGAAGAGGCGCGCGGCGGCGCGGACCTCGGTCGCCGGAACGCCGGTGAATTCCTCGCTCGCCTCGGGCGAGTTGCGCTCTTCGGCGATGAAGCGGGCCCAGATCTCGAAATCGGTGAGGTCGCAGCGCTCGCGGACATAATCCTCGTCGATCAGCCCCTCGGTGACCACGACATGGGCAATCGCATTGATCAGCGCGACATTGGTGCCGGGCTTGAGCTGGAGGTGATGCTCGGCCTTGATGTGCGGCGACTTCACGAGGTCGATCCGGCGCGGATCGGCGACGATCAGCTTGGCGCCCTCGCGCAGGCGCTTCTTCATCCGCGAGGCGAAAACCGGGTGACCGTCGGTCGGGTTCGCACCGATGACGATGATGACATCCGCCTTGGCCACCGACTTGAAGTCCTGGGTACCGGCGGAGGTGCCAAATGTCGTCTTCAGACCGTAGCCGGTCGGCGAGTGGCAGACGCGGGCGCAGGTATCGACATTGTTGTTGCGGAACGCGGCGCGCACCAGCTTCTGGACGAGGAAGACCTCTTCATTGGTGCAGCGGGACGAGGTGATCGCACCAACCGATTCCCGCCCGTAGCTGGCCTGAATCCGCTTGAACTCGGACGCCGCGTAGCCGATCGCCTCCTCCCAGGACACCTCGCGCCAGGGATCGGTGATCTTCTCGCGGATCATCGGCTGGGTGATGCGGTCCTTGTGGTTCGCATAGCCCCAGGCGAAGCGGCCCTTGACGCAGGAATGTCCCTCGTTCGCCTTGCCGTCCTTGTAGGGAACCATCCGCACGACGCGGTCGCCCTGCATCTCGGCCTTGAACGAGCAGCCGACGCCGCAATAGGCGCAGGTCGTGACCTTGGAATGCTCCGGCTGGCCCATCGCGATGACGGAGTTTTCCATCAGGGTCGCGGTCGGGCAGGCCTGGACGCAGGCGCCGCAGGAGACGCATTCGGAGCCGAGGAAGTCGGTTGGGCCGGCCGCGACGCGCGACTCGAAGCCGCGTCCGGTGATCGTCAGTGCGAATGTGCCCTGCACCTCTTCGCAGGCGCGGACGCAGCGGTTGCAGACGATGCATTTCGACGGGTCATAGGTGAAATAGGGGTTCGAAGCGTCCTTGCCGAGGAACAGCGCGTTGGCCGCGCCGTCCTGCTTCGCGAAGACGTGGTTCTCACCCTCATAGCCATAGCGCACCTCGCGCAGGCCGACGGCTCCGGCCATGTCCTGCAATTCGCAGTCGCCATTGGCCGAGCAGGTCAGGCAGTCCAGCGGGTGATCGGAGATGTAGAGCTCCATCACGCCCTTGCGCAGCGTCGAGAGCTGCTCGCTCTGCGTCCTGACCACCATGCCGTCCTCGGCCGGTGTGGTGCAGGAGGCCGGCGTGCCGCGCCGCCCCTCGATCTCGACCAGGCAGAGCCGGCACGAGCCGAAGGGCTCGAGCGTATCGGTGGCGCAGAGCTTCGGGATCTTGGTGCCGAGGCTCATTGCCGCGGCCATGACGGAGGTGCCGGCCGGCACCGTGACGCTCTGTCCGTCGACCGTCAGCGTGACCAGCTTCTCCGCCACGCGGATCGGCGTCCCGAAATCGATCTCCTTGATCAGGCTCATCAGATGCTCCTCATTCGGCGGCCATCGGCAGCGGTGGCCGGTCGAAATCCTCGGAAAAATGGTTCAGCGCGCTCAGCACGGGCATGGGGGTCAGGCCGCCCATCGCGCAGAGCGAGGCGTCGGTCATCAGGCGCGAAAGATCGCGCAGCACGGCGATGTTCTTCGGGCGCTCCTCGCCTGCGATGATGCGGTCCATCACCTCGACGCCGCGCGTCGCGCCAATGCGGCAGGGCGTGCACTTGCCGCAGCTTTCCTTGGCGCAGAACGCGAAGGCGAAGCGCGCCTGCTTGGCCATGTCGACCGTGTCGTCGAACACGACGATACCGCCATGGCCGAGCATCGCCCGGATGGCCGCCAGCGCCTCGTAATCCATCGGCGTGTCGAGTTGGCTCGCAGTCAGATAGGCGCCGAGCGGACCGCCAACCTGGACGGCGCGGATCTGCCGGCCGCTCAGCGTGCCGCCACCAAAGCCCTCGATGATCTCCCGCAGCGAGATGCCGAAGGCGAGTTCGATCAGCCCGCCACGTCTGACATTGCCGCCGAGCTGCACCGGCAGCGTGCCGCGCGAGCGACCCATGCCGAAATCGGCATAGGCCTGGGCGCCATGGGCCAGGATCCAGGGCACGGCCGCGAAGGACAGCACGTTGTTGACGATCGTCGGCTTGCCGAACAGGCCTTGCAGCGCGGGCAGGGGCGGCTTGGCCCGGACGATCGCCCGCTTTCCTTCCAGGCTTTCGAGCAGCGACGTCTCCTCGCCGCAGATATAGGCGCCGGCCCCGAGCCGGGCCTCGAGGTGGAAAGCATGTCCGGAACCGAGGACCGAGTCGCCGAGCAGGCCGGCATGCTCCGCCTTCAGAATGGCGCGGCAGAGCGTGCGATAGGCATGCGGATATTCCGAGCGCAGATAGATGTAGCCACGCGTCGCGCCGACCGCGATTGCCGCGATCACCATGCCCTCGATCAGGAGGAAGGGGTCGCCCTCGATGAGCATGCGATCGGCAAATGTGCCGGAATCGCCCTCATCGGCATTGCAGACGATATATTTCTGATCGGCCCTGGCGTCCTGGACGGTCTTCCATTTGATCCCGGTCGGGAACCCGGCGCCGCCCCGGCCGCGCAGGCCCGACGCGCGAACCGTCTCGACGATCTCGGCCGGCTGAAGCGCGAGCGCCGACTGCAATCCGGCCAGGCCGCCATGGGCGCGATATTCCGGCAGGGAGAGCGGATCGGTGACGCCGACACGCTCGAAGGTCAGGCGTTGCTGGCGCTTCATCCAGTCGTGTTCGGCGACCGGGCCAAGGCGCAGCGTATGCGCATCGCCATGCATGAAGCCTGCATCGAACAGGCCGGCTACCCCTGCCGCGGTGACCGGGCCATAGGCGACGCGGCCCTCGCTGGTTTCAACCTCGACCATCGGTTCCAGCCAGAGCAGGCCGCGCGAACCATTGCGGACGAGTTCGATCTCGATGCCGCGCTCCGCGGCTTCTCGCAGGATCGCCTGCGCGACCGCTTCGGCGCCGACCGACAGGGCGGCCGCATCGATCGGCACGAAGACGCGGATGCCGGGGGGCGGGCTGTTGGTGAACTCCTGGCTCATCGCTGCCCCCTCGAGCCGGGCTGCGTCTCGCAAAGCGCAAGCAGGCGCGCAGCGTCGACGCGCCCGATCAGTTCGCCATCCACCAGGGCCGAGGGCCCGAGTGCGCAATTGCCGAGGCAATAGACGGTCTCGACCGCGACGGGGCTGTCGGGAGACGCGTGATCGACCGCGATGCCGCCCGCCTGGGCAAGATGCGCGACGAGGTCTTCGCAGCCGAGCGCCTGGCAGGCCTCGGCCCGGCACAKCTTGACGACGCGGCGCGGCGCCGGCTCGGACCGGAAGTCGTGATAGAAGCTGATCGTGCCATGAACCTCGGCCCGCGACAGATTCAACGCTTCCGAGATCAGCGGAACGGCCTCGGCGTCGATATAGCCGAACTCCTCCTGCAGCGCGTGCAGGATGGGCAGGGTTGCGCCTTCCAAATGAACGAGCCCGCCGACGATTCGACGTGCTTCGTCCCGGTCCCATGCCGGAAACTCAGCCATATTTCCTCCAAGCGGGCCGTTGAACCGGCCGTCATGCTTGTGGTCAGGGTGGCCAAGGCTGGAACGATTTCAAATCGTTTGTTCCAACTACGTGATAGCTTCTAGCTATCAAAAAGCAGCGTTCCCGGGATGCTTGCCGCATCTCCTTGCGTGCCAATCCATAGAACGCGGCCAAACGATTATAGTTCCCTCCGGGAGGAGCTGGATCTGCCGTCTTAGATAGAACTCAGCTATCTCACGATGGGCAGGCGAGGCAGGCCGGCCTCGCTGATCGGGCGCGACATCATCAGCAGGTTTCGCGCCAAGGGCGCGAAGGGCTGGCGGTCCGCCACGATCAGCCCGATGGTGCGCTTGGCGTCCGGCTCCACGAGCGGCAGGGCCTTGGTTCCGAGCGGTACCCCGAAGAACTCGAGCAGCTGCAGCGAGACGATGCTCGAGACGCCCTGGATCCCGGCATGAGAGCACAGGTTGAAGATCGAGTTGGTTTCGATTGCCGGCCGCGGCGAATGTCCGACGGAGCGAAAGATGCCGTCGATGATCCGTCGGTTCTGCATGTCGGAGGTCAGCAGGCAAAGCTTGAGCTCCGCGGCTTCCGCCCAGGTGATGGTGTCCTGCCGCGCGATCTCGCCATCCTCGCGCGTCAGCAGCACATAGGATTCCAGGTAGATCGGCTTCGAGATCACGCGGTCGAGAGGTTCATTGTCGAGATAGGTCAGGCCGACATCGAGCTCGAAATTGTCGATTCGGCTCTGGATCTCGGCCGAGGTCAGCGACAGCACGGTCAGGGAGACCGCCGGGTAGCGCTCCGAGAACGGCGCGGTGATGTGGGCGATCATCGGCAGGGCTGTCGGAATGGCGCCGAGCCGGATGCGACCGCTCACGCCCTGCCTGAGCTCGGCGATCGATTCCTTCAGCAGGTCGGCCTCTGCCAGGATGCGGCGGGCATGGGCGAGGACGACCTCGCCCTCCTTGGTCAGCCCCTGAAACCGGCGCCCCCGCTCGACGATAAGCACGCCGAGTTCTTCCTCCAGCTGTCCGATGGCGGTGGACAGGGTGGGTTGGGAGACGTGGCAGGCCTCGGCTGCGCGTCGAAAATGCTTCTCGCGGGCAAGGGCGTCCAGATAGACAAGCTGACGAATGATCATTGCAGCTAGGCTAGCGCGGCGGTCGTTCGGTTCAATCTGAAAATGTGCCGATCTGCCCGCGAAAGCGCTCAGACCTTCCGGAACTCCATGCGGTAGATCACCGCTTCGCCGGTTGCGGGATCATGGCCGGGCGCTCCGCTGATCACGAGTCTGTCCCCGGCCAGGATGTAGGGCCGGATCAGGTCGATCTGCCAGGTCGGGTTCCAGGCCGCGTCGACATGGTGGGTGACCTTGTCGTCCTCCAGCGTATAGGCCGCCGCATAGGCAAGCATCGAATCGAACAGACCGATCTTTTCCTCGGGCGATGGCGCAGACCCGACGGGCTTCTCCCTGTTCCGGTCAAGCACGAGCGCCATCATTCGACCGTCGGGCTGATAGGAAATGTAGCCGACCGGATCAGACCCCATGGCGTCGGTCACGACCCCGGTCGCGACAGCCTCGCGCGTCCAGGAGATCATTTTCCAGGTGCCCAGCAGAGCTTCGGCGTCGGCCATGCCAGTCTCCAACGACGCTTTCGCGAGTTGGTAGCCATCTTGCTCGGGGCATTCGATAAAGCAAATGGGGCTTAGGCGTGCTGCGCTGCGACGGGGCGCTCGATGCTTTTTCATTCCGGCGACGGAACAATGTCCACTCGCCGACGTTCCCTGTTCCGGTGTGATGCGCGGGGACGCTATGGGTAAGGCCGAACAATCTGCAATGGGCGATGAGCGTTATCGCATCCTGGTCGAGGCCGTCACGGATTATGCGATCTACATGCTCGACCCGGCAGGCACGATCGGCAGCTGGAACCGCGGGGCCGAACGCTTCAAGGGCTACACGGCGCTGGAGGTGCTTGGCACCAATTTCTCGCGTTTCTACACCGATGCCGATCGCGCGAGGGGACTGCCCGCGTTCGCGCTGGGCACGGCGGCGCGCGAGGGCCGCTTCGAAAGCGAGGGCTGGCGCGTCCGCAAGGACGGCACGACCTTCTGGGCCAGCGTCGTCATCGATGCGATCTATGGAACGGACGGCGAACTCCTCGGCTTCGCCAAGATCACGCGCGATCTGTCCGAGCGGAGAGAAGCCGAAAATGCCCTGCGTCGAAGCGAGGAGCGCTTCCGGCTCCTGGTGCAGGGCGTCACCGACTACGCCATCTATATGCTCAATCGCGACGGCATCGTCAGCAACTGGAATCAGGGTGCCGAGCGGATCAAGGGCTATGCGCCAGACGAGATCATCGGGCAGCATTTCTCCCGTTTCTATACGGCCGAGGATCGCGAGAGGGGCGAGCCCCAGCGCGCGCTCGACACGGCCATCCGCGAGGGCAAGTTCGAGAAGGAGGGTTGGCGCCTCCGGAAGGACGGAACGCCGTTCTGGGCAAGCGTGGTCATCGATGCGATCAAGGGGGACAATGGCGAGGTCATCGGCTTCGCCAAGGTCACCCGGGACATGACCGAACGGCGACGCCATGAGCAGGCGCTGGAGGAGGCGCGGCAATCGCTGCTTCAAAGCCAGAAGACCGAGGCCATCGGCCAGCTCACCGGCGGCGTTGCGCATGACTTCAATAATCTGCTGGCCGCCATCCTCGGCAGCCTGGAGCTCATCCGCAAACAGGCCTCGAGCGAGAAGGTCGCCGCTCTCGCCGATAACGCGATCGAGGGCGCGCGCCGGGGCATTTCCCTGACACAGCGCATGCTGTCCTTCGCGCGCCGCCAGGAACTTTCTCCCACGACGGTCGACCTGCCGAAGCTGGTCTCGGGCATGTCGGAGTTGCTCCAGCGCTCGCTCGGTCCGCTCGTCAGTATTGAAACGCGGTTTCCGCTGGCGCTGGATGCGGCGCGCGTCGATCCGCATCAGCTCGAACTGGCGCTGTTGAACCTGACCATGAATGCGCGGGACGCCATGCCAGGTGGCGGGACGATCATCATTGCGGCGCGCGCTGAGGATATTGCGGCGGCCGGGCGCTCGAACCTGGCGCCAGGGCGCTATCTCTGCCTGTCGGTGAGCGATGTCGGAGAGGGAATGGACGAGCAGACGTTGGCACGCGCGACCGAGCCGTTCTTCACGACCAAGGGGGTCGGCAAGGGCACCGGGCTCGGGCTCTCCATGGTCCATGGCATGGCCGAACAGTCCGGGGGGGGATTCGTCCTCAAGAGCCGGTCCGGAGAGGGGACGACGGCCGAAATCTGGCTTCCCGTCGCAGAGCGATTGCCGACGCAGGAGGTCTCGCCCGATGCCCGATCGTATCCGGCGGATGACAAGCCCCAGCGCTCATTGCGGGTGCTCGCCGTCGATGACGACGCACTCATCCTGATGAACACGGCGGCCTTGCTCGAGGATCTTGGACACAGCGTGATCGAGGCGGCCTCGGCCAGGGAGGCGCTCGAGGTGCTCGACGGCGGCGCAAAGATCGATCTCGTCATCACCGACCACGCGATGCCCCGGATGACAGGCGCCCAGCTCGCCGAAATCATCAGGGCGAAATGGCCGGACCTGCCGATCATCCTGGCAACCGGCTATGCGGAGCTGCCAACCGAGCAGGGACAGAAACTGCCCCGGCTCTCAAAGCCGTTCTGGCAGGTCGATCTCCAGCGTGCCGTCGACGCGGCAACAAGCTGAATTCGGCACGCAGATCCGACTGCGCCGCGGCCCAATACTAGCCAGCGAGTGCTGCCGTCGTGGTTGCCACATCCTGGCAATCGGAGTTCGTGGCGGCAACTTCCAGCGCGGCGATGAAAAGCGCGCCCTTGTCCGTCACATGCGTGATCAGCACCTCGACTGATCGCCCGTCATTGCAGACCAGTCTCAGGCGGTCGGCAAAGACCAACGGATCCCAGGCATCCAGATCGCCGATCAGCTCACCGGACAGGAGGCCGTCCGGCTGGGTCACCATGCGGTATTCCAGCGGAAGCTGTGCTCCGCTCTTGAGTACGATTTTTCCTGCAACTGGCATCGCTGCTCCTGTTCCGGGACGGGCGAAACTTCGGCGCGGTCCCTGAGATAATTTTCTCAAGAGTACCGCGCCTCGCCCGTCGATACGATAAAAAACCAATTGGTGCAGTGACTTATAGCGAGGCGTGCGCACCGCCTGCTCATTTCGAGCCGATGGCGCAATGGGAACAAATGAGTAAGTGGCGCATTCTGATGAGAGTGATGCTTTTGCGTCGATTGAGTGATCCGGGCAGCGCAGGGTCGGACAATGAGCGAGACAACGATCAAGGGAACAAGCCTCAGCCGCGGCGAGCGACTTCAGGTCATGCTCGACGAGGACGAGCTGCGGGTGATCGATGACTTCCGGTTCAATAATCGCATGCCGACGCGTGCCGCGGCCGTGCGGGAGCTGCTCAGGCGAGGGCTGGAGGCCGTCGGTTACACGCTCGTGCCGGGCGCAAAATCCAGCTCCTACGGCGTGATGAATGGCGGGGACGGCGAAGGCGAGGCCCAGGCCGGATCAGAATGAGGGCGCCTCTTCGTGCCTGCGCACGGACGGCATCGTGAGGCGCAGAATCTTTTCGGACCGATGGAACCTGACGGGGGGCATCGCAGTTGAGTGTCGCCAGTCGATTGTCGGTGTCGAAATCCTTCGTCTCCCCGGCGGACTGCCGGCGTGTCTATCTCCCCGTTTTTCCTTCCACTCTGCTCAGTCTGGCGGCCCCGCGATGATCCTCTCAGTGTCAGTTCATGCCGAATGCCGCTAGGAACGCTTGCACGCTCGAGACATCACGCAGCGCAATGAGCAGGGACCTGACTGTGACCACAGACGTGGAGCGCGACCGCCGCCTGATCCAGAGCGTGCTCGCGATATCCGACGATTGCATCAAGGTTCTCGACCTCGACGGCAAGCTGACCTTCATGAGCGAAGGCGGCATACGGGTCATGGAGGTCGCCGATTTTGGGCCGATCGAGGGGTGCGCCTGGACCGATTTCTGGGAGGGCACGGATCGGGCAGAGGCGATCGCCGCTGTTGCAGCGGCCAGGGCCGGCGGCACCGGCCAATTCGAGGGCTTCGCCAGGACGATGGCGGGCACGCCCAAATGGTGGGATGTCCGCGTCACGCCTGTCCCGGGTCCCGACGGCAAGCCGGAGCGGCTGCTGGCGATTTCCCGCGACATTACGGCGCAAAAATCGGTCGAAGAGGCGCTGGTCGCGACCGAAGAGCGCTATCGCACCCTGTTCGACAGCATAGATGAGGGGTTCTGCATCATCGAGTTCTTCGATGGGCCGCATGGCGCGCTGAGCGACTACATTCATATCGAGGCCAACCCCGCCTACGCGATTCATGCCGGCATTCCCGATGTCGTCGGAAAGAAGCTCCGCGACATGGTGCAGGACGAGGCCGATGGCTGGGTCGAGCTCTATGGCGGCGTGCTGCGCACCGGCCAGCCGATCCGCTTCGAACGTGAGCTCGTCGCCACCGGCCGCTATCTCGAGCTCTCGGCCTTTCGCATCGAGCCGGCCAGCGCGAAGCAGGTCGCGGTGCTCTTCCAGGACATCACGGGCCGCAAAAAGGCCGAGGCCGCTTTGCAGGAGAGCGAAAGCCGCTTCCGGACTCTGTCGCAATCCATGCCGAACCATGTCTGGACCGCGACGCCGGACGGAATGCTCGATTGGTTCAACGAACAGGTCTATTCCTATTCTGGAACCGAGGCAGGCGCGCTCGACGACGAGCGCTGGACAGCGATCGTTCATCCCGACGATCTCGCGAGTGCCGCCGCAGCCTGGGAAAATGCCCGGCGTGACGGGATTCGCTACGAGACCGAATTCAGGCTGAGGCGCCATGACGGGGCCTTCCGCTGGCACATCGCCCGTGCCGTCCCGATCCTCGATGAGAACGGCGCGGTGGCACGCTGGATCGGCACCAATACCGATATAGACGATCAGAAGACGGCTGAGGCGGCGCTCTCGGACCTCGCCACGACCTTGGAAGATCGCGTTGAGCTCCGCACGGCCGAGCTCGCCAGGGCGCAGGATGCCCTGCGCCACAGCCAGAAGATGGAGGCGATCGGCAACCTGACCGGCGGCGTTGCGCATGATTTCAACAACCTGCTGCAGGTCATCAGCGGGAACCTGCAGCTGCTCTCGCGCGATATCACCGGCAATGAGAGGGCCGAGAAGCGGGCCGCGAACGCCATGGCAGGCGTGGCGCGCGGCTCAAAGCTCGCCGCTCAACTGCTGGCCTTCGGCCGCCGGCAGGCGCTGGAGCCCAAGGTCGTCAGCGTAGGCCGGCTGATCCGCGGCATGGACGATCTGCTTCGCCGCACATTGGGCGAAGCCGTCGAAGTGGAAACGATGATCGCCGGCGGGCTCTGGAACACATTGGTCGATCCGACCAATGTGGAGAATGCGCTCCTCAATCTCGCGATCAATTCGCGTGATGCGATGGACGGCCAGGGCCGCCTCACCATCGAGGCCGGCAACGCCTTTCTCGACGACGCCTATGCACGCGCGCATTCCGATGTCTCGGCGGGCCAGTATGTCATGGTGGCGGTGACCGATACGGGCTCGGGCATGAGCCCTGAGGTCATGGAGCGGGTCTTCGAGCCGTTCTTCTCGACCAAACCCGAAGGCAAGGGCACAGGCCTCGGCCTCTCCATGGTCTACGGCTTCGTCAAACAGTCCGGCGGCCATGTGAAGATCTACAGCGAGGCCGGCCACGGCACGACGATCCGGCTCTATCTGCCACGCTCGACCCAGGTCGAGGATATGCCGGTCGAGAGCGAAACCGGCCCGGTCAGCGGCGGCAGCGAGACCATCCTGGTCGTCGAGGACGACGAGGCCGTTCGCGACACGGTGATCGCACTGCTGGGCGAACTCGGTTACCGCGTCCTGAAGGCACATGACGCGCAAAGCGCGCTTGCGGTCATCGAGAGCGGCATACCCATCGACCTGCTCTTCACCGATGTCGTGATGCCGGGAGTATTGAAGAGCCCGGAACTGGCGCGCAAGGCCAAGGAGAGGCTGCCGGAACTCGGCGTGCTCTTCACCTCGGGCTACACGGAAAACTCCATCGTGCATGGCGGGCGGCTCGATGAAGGCGTCAACCTGCTGTCGAAGCCCTACACGCGCGAGGCTCTGGCCAGGAAGATCAGGCAGGTCCTGTCGCATGGCGGCAGGAAACCGTCTGGCGACACGCCGGAGCCGGCAGTCAGCCCGGCACCGCTCGCTGCATCCGAGCCCGCGCGGAAACTCACGGTCCTCGTTTGCGAGGATGACGCCATCATTCGCATGGATACCGCCGATCTGGTCCGCGAGCTCGGCTATGTCGCGATCGAGGCCGATAGCGGGCGCGAGGCAATCGATATCGCGTCGCGGGAGGAGATCGACATCCTGCTGACCGATGTCGGCCTGCCCGACATTTCGGGCATCGAGCTCTCCCGGAGCTTGCGTGAACTCAAGCCGGCGATCGCCATTGTCTTCGCGACGGGGCGGGACCAGGTCGAGGGTCTTGATGCAGAGCCGCGCACCGAGTTGCTCAAGAAGCCCTATGGTCTGGACCTGCTCGGGCGGGTGTTGGGACGCGTCACAGGCTAGGCATTATCCTATGGTATGGGGCCGGAATGGCCGCTATGCCCATGGCTTTGGAGAAATGTCTGAGCCGCATATCCGGGCGTGGACGGCCAATCGTGACCGGTCTTTTGACATAGACGCGTCGTCACGATTGTGTTTCCGCTCATTTTTTCCGGGCGGGGTTTGATGCGTCAAGATTTCTCTGAAGATATCGCCGCGATCTCGTCCATTGCCGCGGTACCGAGCATTCTGGAAGTGGTGTGCCGGACGACGGGCATGGGCTTTGCCGCCGTCGCGCGGGTGACCGAGGACCGCTGGGTCGCCTGTGGCGTTCGCGACGAAATCGCGTTCGGCCTGCAGCCCGGCGGCGAGCTAAAGATCGAGACCACGATCTGCAATGAAATCCGCGACCATCGCGAGATGGTCGTCATCGACCATGTCGACGCGGACCCCGTCTATTGCCGGCATCATACGCCTGCGACCTATGGCCTGCAGAGCTATATCTCGATGCCGATCATCCTGCCTGATGGAATATTCTTCGGCACGCTCTGCGCGATCGACCCGCGGCCGCATGTCGTCAGCACGCCCGCCATTACCGGCATGTTCAAGCTCTTCGCTGAGCTGATCGCCTTCCACCTCGACGCCCACCAGAAACTCGCTGACAGCGCGGCCAGACTGGTCGGCGAATTGCAGAACACCGAGATCCGCGAGCAGTTCATCGCCGTGCTCGGCCATGACCTGCGCAATCCGCTTGCCTCCATCCATTCCGGCCTTCGCATGGTGCTGAAGAGCGATGACATGGCGAAGGTGCGCACGCTGGCGACGATGATGCAGAGCAGCGTTGGCCGGATGTCGCGCCTGATCGACGACGTTCTCGATTTCGCACGCGGGCGACTGGGCGGCGGGTTCATTCTCGAGCGCGGTGCCGAGACGAACCTGAAGCCTGCGCTAGAGCAGGTGATCGGCGAACTCCAGACCGCATATCCCGATCGCGAGATCGCGGCGGCGCTGCGGTTCGACGGCGTCATCGACTGCGACCCGGCGCGCATCGCCCAGATGGCGTCGAACCTCATCGCCAACGCATTGAGGCACGGCGCCGAGGACGGCCCCGTGATCGTGGACGCTCATCGGTCTCCCGACTATTTCGAGCTGTCGGTCTCGAATTCCGGAGAGCCAATCCCGCCTGAGATCATGGCCGAGCTCTTCAAACCCTTCGTGCGCGCCTCCGCCAGATCCCACCAGCAGGGCCTCGGTCTTGGCCTCTATATCTGCGCGCAGATCGCCAAGGCGCATGCAGGCACGCTGGATGTCATCTCGACATCCGAGGGCACGCGGTTCAGATTCAGGATGCCGCTCACCCTCTGAGCGACCCGGGTTTCGATCGGCGCCTATCGCCTCCGGGATGCCCGCCGGTGATGCGCGACAGAAATTGCCCCTTGCCCCGAAAAAGGAGTTCGCGCCCGCGATGGAGCGGCCGGCATGATCCGCCCCTCACTGGGGTGTGGACACATCGACGCCGGGCCATATTCGGATTGAGGCCGGTTTGCCGAAAGCGCACCATGGCGTGATCAGTCAAATGGTTTGAACGGGGCTACGGAATGGAAATCTCCTTCAGGGGCAAGAAGGTCGTCGTCGCAGGCGGCAGCCGCGGCATCGGGCGATCCATCGCGCTCTCTTTCGCGGCGGCAGGCGCCGATGTGGCGATCTGCGCTCGCAATCCCGAGGGGCTCAGCGCCGTCGAAGCCGAGTTGAAGCGGCATGGCGGGGCGGTTTTCAGCATGGCATGCGATCTCGGCGAGGGCTCTGCGGCCGCGAGCTTTGTGGCTGACGCTGCTCGCGCGCTCGGCGGCATCGACATCCTGATCAACAACGCGTCGGGCTTCGGCTCGAAGGATGACGAGAGCGGCTGGCTTGCCAGCATCAATGTCGACCTGATGGCGACCGTGCGCGCCACCCAGACGGCGATACCGTTCCTGGAGGAAGCGGGCGGCGGCGCCATCATCAACATCTCGTCGATTTCCGGCCTGACGGCGGTGCCGCGTTCGCTGCCCTACGCTGCCATCAAGGCGGCCGTGGTCAACTACACCATGGGGCAGGGGCGGGCGCTCGCACCGAAGCGCATCCGGGTCAACGCCATCGCGCCGGGCTCGATCGCGTTTCCGGGCGGCTCGTGGGAAAATCGCAAGACGACCGATCCGCAGCTCTACGAGCGCACGCTCGGCAGCATTCCCTGGGGGCGCTTCGGGGCGCCGGGAGAGGTCGCCAATGTCGCCCTGTTCCTGGCGAGCGACATGGCAAGCTGGGTGACCGGGCAAACGATCGTCGTCGATGGCGGGCAGTTGCTGACCTGACACAGCGGTGAAGACCTGGGCCTGACGAAGCTGCATGAGGCGCAGCCGGCAACCCGCATTGCCGCCGGATCATGTCTGCTTTCGGAAACAGAACAGGCTCGGCTCGGTGTCGTCACTCTTCCGGTCGCGAGGTCGGGATGAGACCAGGCCAGTAGAGCGCGTCGCTGGTCGGTCGCGCACCGAAAATGGCCTGGCCGACCCGAACGACGTCGGCGCCTTCCTCGATGGCGCACTCGAAGTCACCCGACATACCCATCGACAACTGCACAAGGCCGGGATCGATGCTGACGGCGCGGTCCCGCAGGGTCCGCAGCAGCCGGAAACAGGCGCGCACGCGCTCGGAATCCGCACTGAAGATTGCCAGCGTCATGAGGCCGCGCGGCTTCAGGCGAGGGTACTCGGACAGACATTCGACGAACGACACAAGATCGTCGGGATGCAGGCCGTACTTGCTGGCCTCGCCGGACGTGTTCACCTGAACGAAGACGTCGAGGTCGCGCCCCTCGGCCTCCAGCCGGCGGTTGAGCTCATCGGCCAGCCGGACGCTGTCGAGGGCATGGAACTCCGTGGCGAAGCGGGCGAGATACTTGACCTTGTTCGTCTGGAGGTGACCGATGATGCTCCAGCGGATCGGCAGGTCGCCAAGCACCGACCGCTTGTCCCGGGCCTCCTGAAGCTTGTTCTCCCCAAAGCTGGAGATGCCTGCAGCAAAGGCGAGCCGCAGGATATGGGCGGGAACCGTCTTGGTGACCGGCAGCAGATGCACATCGACTGGATTTCGCCCGCAGCCCTGGCACGCTGACGCGATGCGCTCCTGAACGGCTTTCAGGTTCATCGCAAATGCTTCGGCAGGGTCATGACCGAAGCGGGCGATATCCTCGGCCGAAAGGGCGCCCGTCGATGGTGCATTCATGTCGAAGCAAGCTCCAGATGAGACCGCCGGGCAAGTCTTGCGAAGACCTTGCCGAGGGCGGCAACCCGACGATCCCGCCTTGATGCAGGTCCGTTATACCCAGATGAAGTGTAGTCCTGGCACATGCGACTGTTGATCTGCGGCGGATCGCTTCGTCGGTATTTATCTTGAAAATGGCCTGCTGCACCCATCCACTTGCAGAGGATAAGGCCGGCCATTTGCGGTGAGCCGGACTGCCCCGGTCTACGCGCTCTTCACAGTCCGGAATGCGCTCGAGAGCTGCTTGACTGCGACCTCAAGCTCGGCCGGAGTGTAGGCCGCGAAGCCCATCAGAAAGCCAGCCTCGCCATTGTCAGAAGCATGAAGGGCCGACAGACCCAGAAGCTCGACGCCAACGCGCTGCGCGGCGTCGATGGCCGCACGCTCTGAAAGGTCGCCGGTCAGCGCGCACGGCATCTGGAGTCCACCGATCGGAACCCGAGGCTCGACGAAAGCCGAAAGCTCCGTCCGCACGAGGCTTGCCAGGATTTCGAGCCGCTCGGCGTAGACATTACGCATGGCGCGAACATGCGCTCCGAAATGTCCTCCCTCCATAAAACGGGCGAGTGTCAATTGCGCGATCGAGGCGGTGTGGCCGTCCAGGAGCGTGCGCGCAATCGTCATTGGCTTGACCAGCTGCGGGGGCAGCACGACATAGCCGACCCGCAAGCCTGGAAAGAGCGATTTCGTGAATGTGCCGATATAGACGGTCCGGTCATGCTGATCGAGACCCTGAACGCAGGCCATTGGTTTGCCGGCGTAGTGAAACTCGCTGTCGTAGTCGTCCTCGATGATCCAGGCCTGATGCTTCGCTGCCCATTCGATCAGGGAGAGACGCCGGTCGAGCGCAAGTGTCGCGCCCGTCGGAAACTGATGGGACGGCGTCAGGAAGACGGCCTTGGCCTTGCGCGGATCGTCACGCAGTTGCTCGACCAGAATTCCCTGATCGTCGACGCGGATAGGCGCAGATTCCAGACCGGCTGCATCGAAGGCCTTGCGTGCCCCGTAATAGGCTGGATCCTCGATAAAGATGCGGTCTCCAGGATCCAGCAGCATATTGGCGCAGAGCGCCACTGCCTGTTGTGAGCTTGTCAGGACCAGCACGCGGTCGGGATGAGCGCGGGCGCCTCTCTCCAGGTTGACATAGTCTGCAATAGCGCGTCGAAGCGGCTCCGCGCCCTGGGGATCTCCGTGAAGAAGCGCCCGCGTGCCGGTCTCCTTCAGCACCTGCCGCTCCAGGCGTTGCCAGAGCGCGAGCGGAAAGCTGCGCGTCTCGGGTACGCCCGGGGCAAACGGCCGGGGAGATAGCTGCTCGCGAACGCCGCCACCGCGGAAGATGGCCGCTCCGCGTTCGCTGAGGTTCGAAGCCGGGCTACGCCGCAGTGCGCCGCGATGAGAGAGCCTGAGGCCAGGAGTGAACTCGGTCATCTCAGCCACGAAACTGCCGCTGCCCACCCGCCGGTCGATGAAGCCCTCGGCATGGAGCTGGGCATAGGCGGCCTCGATCGTGTCGCGGGAGAGACCGAGCGATTTGGCGAGCGCCCGCGAGGCCGGCAGCGGCTTGCCGGGACCCAGCGCACCATCGAGGATCATCTGCCGCAAAGCCCGTTGAATACGCGCGTGAAGCGGCAGTTCCGCATGGGCGGGATGGGCAAGCCATGCCTTCACCGATTCCAACTGAGAATGCTTGAACAATTGGTCTGACTTGCTCGAAGAAAGTGGAGGGGATGAACAGACCATTGATCCGCTAGGAGTCAAGCCGCCTCGCTGGCCCGGGCCAGGCGGGTTTTCAGGATAACGACCACGATCATGCCGCCTGTCTCGTCACCACCATCGCTCACTCCAAGTGATCTCGCGCCTCCGATCGTCGCGGGACTGATCTCTGTCATCGTCAACTATGGGGGAACCTTCATTCTGGTCTTTCAGGCCGCAAAGGTTGCGGGGCTCAGCCCGGAGCTGACGGCATCCTGGGTCTGGTCTGTTTCCATCGGCGTGGGGCTGACGGGGATCTATCTGAGCTGGCACTTTCGCGAGCCGATCATCACGGCCTGGTCGACGCCGGCGGCGGCGTTCCTCGTCACGGCACTCGCCACGACCCCTTATGCCGAGGCGGTCGGTGCTTACCTGATCTCGGCGGCCGCATTCGTCGCCCTCGGGCTGTCGGGCTATTTCGAGAAGGTCGTCAGGCTGATCCCGCCGGGCATCGCATCAGGCTTGCTCGCCGGTATCCTGCTGCAGTTCGGCATCGGCGCGTTTGGCGGTGCGAGCGTCGATCCTCTGCTGGTTGGGCTTCTGATCATCGCCTATCTCGTGCTGAAGCGCTTCATCCCTCGCTATGCTATCGTTGGCATTCTGGTGCTCGGCCTCGCCTTCTTGACTGTGCAGGGACGTGTCGATCTCGCGGGGCTTCAGTTCAAGCTTGCGGCTCCGGTGTTCACTGCGCCGGACATTTCGCTCAATGCGCTCTTGAGCGTCGCGTTGCCGCTGTTCCTGATCACGTTGACCGGGCAGTACATGCCGGGGATGCTCGTCCTGCGCAATGACGGCTTCAGGACCAGCGCCAATCCGATCGTGACCGTGACAGGTCTCGGTTCGCTGATCATGGCGCCGTTCGGTTCCCACGCCTTCAACATCGCAGCGATCACCGCGGCGATCTGCACGGGCAAGGAAGCGCATGAGGATCCGTCCAAACGGTGGATCGCAGGAGTCGCCTCAGGCGTTTTCTATGTGCTTGTCGGCGTCTTCGGCGTGGCTCTGGCGGCGGTCTTCATGGCATTCCCAGCGACCTTCATCACGACGCTCGCAGGGCTGGCGCTAATGGGCACGATTGGCGGCAGTCTCGCCAGCGCTATGGCCGACCAGAGGTCGCGTGAGGCGGCGTTGATCACGTTCCTTGCCTCATCGGCCAAGATCAGCCTGCTCGGCATCGGCGGGGCGTTCTGGGGGCTGGTGATCGGGCTCGTCGCCTATGTGATCCTGCATGGCCGTTTGCCGCGCCGTGAGTCTGTCGAGGGCGCTCGTCCGTCGGCAGTCGGCAGAGGCGGGGCAGAGTGAGGGCATGCGGACTTCGCCTTCGTCAATGTCGGCCGACCCGAAACGTGATCCTTCTCGTGCAATCCCACGCCTCAGCTTTCGAGCAGAAACCGAACCATCTCACGCGAATTATCGGGGCCGCCGCGTCAGCTGCCCAGACGATCGCCACACCACCAAGCATGTCCACTACCATGGACAATCCGGTGTTCGGCAATCGTCTGACTTTTGCCGCTTCCGAACAGGCACCGCGTGACGGGCTTGCCGTTTACGACCGCATCGGTCGGCTTCTGACGAGCGATGCCTTACGCCAATATGCGCACCTTCGGCTCACGAGCCCATTGCCGGGTCCGGGGGGCTCCAGGAGGATTTCGGCCTTGTCGCCGAGCCTGACCATCGACTGTCCTGAGGTCCAGTCAGACACGCCAGCCACGTTCGTCGCTGCGGCGGGCGGAGACGGGAAGAGGCCCGGCAAGATCGGGCTGGAGGCGACACTCGAAACAACGGCGCTCCCCACAGATTTGCCGACGCGGAGATCAGATTTCCGCGTAGCGTCGCTGTGGTCACTCCGTGAATTCCGCGGTGCGTGTGCTCCCGGGCCCGGTCGCAAGGGCTGCGAAACGCTCCTCCGTGAACAGTTCCTCGATCGTCTGGAGCGTCTTGGTGTAGTGCGCGACGAGCAGGGCACAGGCCTCTTGCGGGGTGCCGTTGAGCACCGCCTTCATCAGCGCCTCGTGCTCGCTCTGCCCATTGCGCGGCATCCTGCCAAAGGCGTGCGAGATCGAGATATAGCGCGAGGCATGGTCGGCCAGGATCTCGCAGAACTCGAGCAGCCAGGGCGACCCGCAATTCGCCAGCAGCGCCCGGTGGAAATTGCGATGGGCGTCCTCCCAAGCGGCGCGCTCCGCAGGGAGATCCGAGCGATAGCGCGAGAGCCGGTGGAGGGCGAGCACGATGCCTTCCTCCCAGCGCTCGTCACGATGGCTGATCGCTTCCTCGAGCGCCCTGGTTTCGAGCCAGCAGCGCGTGCGGACGAGGACCCGCCAATCGTCGAGGGCAATCGTCGGCACCGAGAAGCCACGCTGCTCGTGCCGCTCGACGAGGCGCTCCGATGACAGCCGCGACAGGGCCTCGCGGACCGCATTGCTGCCGACGCCATAGGTCGAGGCAATCCCCTCGATGCGCAGCTTCTCACCCGGCCTGAATTCGCCCTGGATGATGTCGCTGCGCAGTTTCTGGTAGACCGTCGTCGACAGCGTGGTCTTCTCGGCAGCTTTTGCCATGGTCGTGTCTGTCCTGCTGCCGCTCACCGGGGTGCCCTGGAAGAGATGGTGTTACTCGAACGCTGCCAGAAGACGAACCTGTACTGCATCCAGGACACGACGCCGAACATGAAAAGCCCGAGCAGGCTGAGATAGATGATCAGCGAGAAGACGCGCGGGGTGTCGAGCTGCGATGCGGCGACCCGGATCAGCTCGCCGAAGCCCTGGCCGCCGCCGAGGAATTCGCCGGCGATCGCGCCCGAGACCACGCTGATCGCCGCGATCTTCACGCCGGTGAAGAACTGCGGCAGGCCGGTCGGGATCTTCAGCTTGACCAGTGTCTGGAGGCGCGAGGCGCCGATGCTCTTGAACAGCATGCGCGCATTTTCGTCGGCCGCATGCAGCCCGGCCGCGGTGCCGACGATGATCGGAAACACCGAGATGAAGGCTGCGAGCGCGACCTTCGACATGATGCCGAACCCGAGCCAGGCGACGAAGAGCGGAGCGAAGGCGAGCTTGGGCATGGTGTCGACCGCGACGATGTAAGGCATCACCGCGCGCTCGCCGAAGCTCGTTTCCCCGACCACGACGCCGAGCGTGACACCGATCGCCAGCGCCACGACGAAGCCCACGAGGACCTCGCTTGCCGTGACCCAGAAGGCTGGCAGCATATAGTCCCCGGCCATCAGGTTGCGCCCGACGAAGCCGATATCGCGCAGCGTATCGCCGGGGGTAGGCAGGATCAGCGGCGAGACGATCTCGGCGGCGGTGATGCCCTGCCAGAGCCCGAGGAAGAGCACGAGCAGCCCAAGCATCGAGGCCCAGCGCGGGGCCTTGGAAATCCACGAAACCTTTTCGATCCAGACCGTGTCGGCGGGCAGGGCGGCTGCCAACGGCTTCTCCGCGACATGGCTCACAGGAATGCTCCCTTGTCGAGAAGGCCGCGGATCACACCGACATACTCGCCGAAGAGCGGCAGCGTGGTCATGTCGAGCGTCCTCGGCCGCGGCAGGGCGATGGGGATGCTGCGCACGATCCGCCCGGGGCGCGACGACATCACATGCACGATGTCGGAGAGGATGACGGCCTCGGCGATGGAATGGGTCACCAGGAAGGCCGAGGCGTTGCGCTCGCGGCAGATGCGCTGCAGCTCCATGTTCATGAAATCACGGGTGATCTCGTCGAGTGCGCTGAACGGCTCGTCGAGCAGCAGCACATTCGGCTCCGAGATCAGCATCCGGCAGATCGCGGCGCGCTGCGCCATGCCGCCCGAGAGCTGCGAGGGGTAGGTGTCCTCGAACCCTTTCAGCCCGACCAGTTCGAGCAGGACGCGAGCACGCGCCGCGGCCGTCTCGGCTGCAGCGCGCCCTTCGCGGACTTCGACCGGCAGCAGGATGTTCTGGAGCGTCGTCCGCCACGGAAACAGCGTCGCCTGCTGGAACATCATCCCGATATCGGCACGKGCGCCCAGCACCGGTGTCCCCGCGAGCATCACCCGGCCCTTCGAAGGCGGTGTCAGGCCCGCCATGATCTTGAGCAGCGTCGACTTCCCGCAGCCGCTCGAGCCGATGACCGAATGGAACTCACCTTCCCGGAGAACCAGATCGACGTTCTCCAGCGCCACCACGCGCTCGCCGTAGGATTTCGAAACCTGCGCGAGTTCGTAGACCGGCCGAGGTCGCGCCTCGGCCGATACAGTCGCCGCCACCGTCATCGCGGAGCGTTCCAGGCCGTGACGAGATCGTTGGAATAGGCCTTGGTCAGGTCGGCCAGCGGCTTCTTGAGATCGCCCGAGGCAACGAGCGTCTGTTGCCACATCTCCCAGGCGGCGGGGTGGTTGTAGCCAAAACCCTTGGCGGGATCGATCGGACTGGTCAGCTTGTAATAGACGTCGAGCAGAGCCTCGGCGAAGGGCATGTTTTCCAGCTGTTGCGGATTGCCCATGCGGGCATGTTTCAGGGTCGCGGCCCGGTTGGCCGGGTCGATCCCGAATTTGGTGCCCCTGACCAGCGCGCGGCCGAAGCGCTCCAGCATGCTGCGGTTCTCGTCGAGATATTTCCGCGTCACCACATAGCCGTTGCCGAAGAAGGACTGGAACGGCGGAGGTGTCAGCGAGCGCAGCTTGACACCGCGCAGTGTCAGCGTGGCCGCGCCCGCGGTGTCGGAGGCATAGGCGTCGATCGCCTTCTGCATGAAGCCGGCGACAGCCATGCCGCCCTCGCCAACCGTGATGAACTTGTAGTCCTGGCCTTCCTTCATGCCCTCGGCGTCGAAGATCGAGCGCACGAACGCGACCTCCGCCCCGTCTGCCGTGCCGACGCCGATGACCTTGCCCTTCAGGTCGGTGGGCTTCTGGAACGGCGAAGCCTCCGGCACGACGAGGTTGAACTGGCTGCGGGTGAAGTAATTGTAGATGTAGACCAGATCCTGGCCCCGTTCGCGCGCCGCCATCAGCGGCCCCGGACCGGGATGGGCGAGCTGCGCCTGGCCCGCAAGGAGCGCCTGGATGGCCTGGGCCGAACCATTGACGCTGCGCGGCTGGATCTTGAGCTTCTCCTCGGCGAAATAACCTTCGCCGATCGCGGCATAGAGGGCGAAATAACCCAGCCCGCCCGGGCTCGGATAGACGATCGTGAGCTCATCCTGCGCCTGCGCATGAACACGCGACGCTGCGAGCGCAAGCGGCAGGCCCGCCGCCGCTGCCATGAACTGCCTACGTTTCATCCCGCTCCCCTTGCGTTTTTCTGATACGGATGAGCGAACGATGCATTATCGATCAAACGTGTCAAATAAATTCAGATTATCTGGCGTGTGATAAAAATATGCAGATTTATCTGGACAGGATCGAGCCGGCCCATATGCTGTCCCGATCGTGACCCAGCGCATGGCTTCCCAGATGACGACACTCGCAGACTTCGCCGTTCCGGCGCCGACCCTCCAGTCACTGCCGATCGAGGGCTCCTCGGCGCGCTTCCCGATCCGGCGGATCTACTGCGTCGGTCGCAACTATGTCGCCCATGTCAGGGAGATGGGCGGCGACGAGACCCGCGATTTCCCGCTGATCTTCCAGAAGCCGGCCGATGCAATCGTCCAGAACGGCGGCGTCGTTCCCTATCCGCCGATGACGGACGATTTTCACTTCGAGCTCGAGCTCATGGTGGCGATGAAGTCCGGCGGCTACAACATCCCTCAGGACGAAGCGCTCGAGCATGTCTTCGGCTACGGCATCTGCCTCGACATGACCCGCCGCAAGCTGCTCGACACGCCAGACGGCCCGCGGATCCCGTGGGAACTTAAGAAATCATTCGATCACTCGGCGCCCTGCGGCCCGATCTACCCGGTCGAACAGGTCGGCCACCCGTCGACGGGCAAAATCCGCCTCGAGGTCGACGGTGTCGCACGCCAGGATTCCGACCTGTCCTTGATGATCTGGCGCACGCCCGAGATCATTGCGACACTCTCGAAATATTACTCGCTCGAGCCCGGCGATGTGATCATGACCGGTACGCCGCATGGCGTCGGCGCGGTCCTTCCCGGTAATGTTCTCGTCGGCAGCATCGAGCGCCTCGGCGCGCTCACCGTCACGATCGGCGCGTCGCCGCTGGCGGGCTGACAGATTGCGCCTGGGCGGAACAAGCGCTGGCCCGACCGTGTTTATCGCGAAGCTTCCTGCGGAGGTTTTGCCATGCAGCTATCGGCCAAGGACAGATTGATTGCGGCCCTCGTGGCCCAGCTTCATGCCGAACGCGAGACGAGGGATGCGCTCGCCTTTGTGATAGCGAATGGCCAGCGCGACCGGGATGTCCTCACCGCCATCCTCACGGATCCGGTGCCGGCCTTCACGCAGGCTGACTTGGCCTACGCCGAAGAACTCGTGCGCCGCCATCATAACCGCCGGGAAGCGGCTTGATGCAGGAAGCGCTGGGCAAGCAGTAACGCCATGGTCGCCGGCAAGCCATCCCGCGCCCCTGGTCGGCTGCGGATCGTCAATCCCGGAGATCTGACGATCCGCAGGGGCCGGCGCGGCAGGGGCTTTGCCTATCTCGACGCCACTGACGAGCCCGTCCGGGACGCGGCCTTGCTTGAGCGGATCCGCTCACTTGCAATTCCGCCCGCCTATCGCGAGGTGCGCATCGCGGCCGATCCACGGGCCCATCTCCAGGCGGTCGGGCGGGACGAGGCCGGGCGGCTGCAATATCTCTATCATCCCGAATGGGAGCGGGTCCGCGAACGCCGCAAGTTGAAGCGATTGCGGCTGCTGATCGACGCGCTGCCCCGTTTGCGCAAGGCGGTCGCCGATGATCTCAAGGCGCGTGCGCTCTGCCGCAGGAAAACGCTGGCTTGCGCAGTCGCCATCATCGACCGCTGCCATCTGCGCGTTGGCGGCGAGGCCTATGCGAGGAGCAATGGCAGCCATGGTGCCTCGACGCTCCTCAAGCGCCATGTCGCGTTGACGGCCTCGCGGATCGACCTGCTGTTTCGCGGCAAGGGCGGAAAGCAGATCGCATGCTCGCGGCAGGATGGCCCGCTCGCCCGAGCACTTGCCCGGATTGCGCAGTTGCCCGGCCGGCGACTGCTGCAATACCGGGACGAGGACGGCAAGGTGACGCCGGTCCATGCCGGCGACATCAACGCCTATCTCCGCGAGATCTCCGGCCTCGCCATCAGTGCCAAGGATTTGAGGATGCTGGCGGGGAACGCTGCGGCCGCCGAACTGCTGCTGGCCAGCCAGATCATGATCGGCGATGGCAGCGAGAAGCGTCAGCTCGCCGAGATCATGCGCGCCGTCTCGGAGCAACTGGCGAACACGCCTGCCGTGACGCGCAAGAGCTATGTCCACGCCATCGTGGTGAAGGCCTATGCCAACGGGAAGCTCGCGGCCTCCTTCGAGAAGGCGCGCGCCAGGGGCGGCTGTTCCCGGATCGAGCGGGCGCTCGCCTCGCTGGCTGGGTGAGGTGAATCGCCGCCTCATGATCAGGTCGAAACCGATCCTGCCATAGGGCTTCGGCCATCTGGCTCAGGACGGCTGCCCTATTCCCGATCTTTTGCGTTGCGAACAAAACGCGAAAAATGATCGAATATGAGACATGTTCGCTCTCGATTCGCTGGCGCCACCAAGCTATCTCGACAGGCTCAACCCCGCGCAACGCCGCGCGGTGGAGCACGGCGTCGGCACGCAGCCGGGTCCCTTGCTGGTGATCGCGGGGGCGGGATCCGGCAAGACCAACACGCTCGCGCATCGTGTCGCGCATCTGATCCTGAACGGTGCGGACCCGCGCCGCATGATGATGCTGACCTTCTCCCGACGCGCTGCAGCCGAGATGGCGAGGCGGGTGGAGCGCATCGCGCGCGACGTGCTGGGAGAGGGGGCTGCCGTCATGACCGACGCGCTGACCTGGGCCGGGACCTTTCACAGCGTGGGAGCAAGGCTGCTCCGGGATTACGCGCCGGAGCTTGGGCTCGATCCGCATTTCACGATCCATGACCGCGAGGACAGCGCCGACCTGATGAACCTCGCTCGTCACGAGCTTGGCTACTCGAAAACGGAAGGGCGCTTTCCCAAGAAGGGCACCTGCCTTGCGATCTATTCGCGCTGCGTCAATGCCGAAGAGCCGGTTGAGGCCGTGCTGGGTGCTTCCTTTCCCTGGTGCGCATCATGGGCAGGGGAGCTGAAGCAGCTCTTTTCAGCCTATGTCGAGGCCAAGCAGGCCCAGAACGTCCTTGATTACGACGATCTTCTGCTGTGCTGGGCCCAGGCCGCAAGCGAGCCCAGCCTTGCCGCGGAGATGGGCGGACGTTTCGACCATGTCTTCGTCGACGAGTATCAGGATACCAACAAGCTTCAGGCCTCGATCCTGCTGGCGCTCAAGCCCGATGGCCAGGGGCTCACCGTCGTCGGCGATGACGCGCAATCGATCTACTCGTTCCGCGCCGCCGAGATCCGCAATATCCTCGATTTCCCCCAGGCCTTCAGCCCACCGGCTGAGGTCGTCACGCTGGATCAGAACTATCGTTCGAACCAGCCCATTCTGGCCGCCGCGAATGGGGTGATCGAGCTCGCCCGCGAGCGCTTCACCAAGAACCTCTGGACCGACCGCCAGTCGGGCGGCAAGCCCCAACTCGTCAATGTTCGCGACGAAGCCGACCAGGCGCGCTTCGTCGCGACGCGCGTGCTGGAGAACAGGGAGGCGGGGCACACGCTCAAGCAGCAGGCGGTGCTCTTTCGCGCCTCGCATCACAGCGGCCCGCTGGAGGTCGAGCTGACACGGCGCAATATTCCTTACAAGAAGTTCGGCGGGCTGAAATTCCTCGATGCCGCCCATGTCAAAGACATGCTGGCGATGCTGCGCTTCGTCGAGAATCCGCGCGACAGGGTCGCCGGGTTCCGCTTGCTGCAGCTGCTTCCGGGCGTGGGGCCGACCTCCGCGCAACGCGTGCTCGATCAGGCCGGCACGGCAGATGATTTCGCAGCAGGCCTCGCGGAGCTGTCGGCGCCCGCGCGTACGGGCGACGCCTGGCCGGATTTCGTTGCGACATTCCGGGCGCTGCGCTCAGGGATAGGCTGGCCGGCAGACCTCGAACGGGCCCGTCTCTGGTACGACCCTCACCTGGAGCGCATTCACGAGGATTTCACCACGCGTCGAGCCGATCTGGTTCAGCTGGAGCAGATCGCCTCCGGCTATCCATCCCGCGAGCGCTTCCTCACCGAGCTCACCCTCAATCCGCCCGACGCAACGAGCGATGAAGCGGGTCCGCCATCGCTGGACGAGGATTTTCTCATCCTCTCGACCATCCACTCCGCCAAGGGACAGGAATGGAAGTCGGTCTTTGTGCTGAACACGGTGGACGGCTGTCTTCCCAGTGACCTTGCCGTCGGGGAGACCGCCGAGATCGAGGAGGAGCGCAGGCTGCTCTATGTCGCGATGACGCGCGCCAGGGACGACCTGCATCTGGTCGTGCCGCAGCGCTTCTTCACTCATGGCCAGGCCGCGCGAGGCGATCGGCATGTCTACGCGGCACGCACGCGGTTCATCCCGCATGCCCTGCTGCACCTGTTCGAGCAGGCGACCTGGCCCATCGAGCAGGCTCAGGCCGCCATGCAACACCGCAGCGGCGTGAGAATTGACGTATCGGCACGGCTCAAGGGCATGTGGCGCTGAAGCATCGGCCCGGAGGATTGCGGTTTTCGGGTAAGCCGATGCGACCGCACAGGGCGCGATCGGCCTGCGCCGGTGGCGCCGKCCCGCATCTTGCTTGTTCCCCTTAAGCTCTCGGTAACCCAGAAACCCCAGCCTTAATGGCTGGCCTGACTCGATTTCACTCGGAGTGCCTCCATGGATGCCTTCACGATGGTGATTGTCGCCTGCATTTCCGGCGAAGCGACCTGCACCGCCGCCCGGATCAGCGAACTGGGTTTCACCACGGTGCAGGCCTGCGAGGCCCGCATCGACGACATCGCGCGCGCGATGACGTTGGAGTTCGGAAAACGACCGGAATTCAAGGGCCGGCAGGTCACCTACGACGTCTCCTGCATGGACAGGGAACAGCTCTGGCACAAGCTTGGGGTGACCCAGGCCGAGACCTGATTGCGGCCGTTCGCGGCGGAGGCGGCCTCTCGCGGGACACCAACGTCCGGATGCCGATCGGTGGAACAAACCGGAATCGAGCCCGTTCCTGAACACAGAACCCTCAGCGAAGGAGATCTGTGATGATGAAGAAACTTGCTCTCGCCGCGACCCTGATTCTCGTGCCCGTCGCGTCATTCGCCCAGAATCCGCAGGGCGCGCAGGGTGGTGCAGCTGCCGGCGCGGCGACAGGCGCCGTGGGCGGGGCGATCGTCGGCGGTCCGGTCGGTGCTGTTGTCGGCGGCGTGGGTGGCGCTGTCGTAGGCGGCATCGTCGGCGACAACACCCCCCGCTTCAAGACCTATGTGGTCGAGCAGCGTGTGCCGTCCTACACCTATGCCGAGCCGCTCGCGGTCGGCACCGTGCTCCCGAATGAGGGCGTGACCTATCGCGAAGTGCCGCGCGAGTATGGCGCGACCCAGTACCGCTATACGGTCGTGAATAACCGCACTGTGCTGGTCGAGCCCGGCACCCGCAGGATCGTTCAGATCATCGAGTGATCAGCACAATCGTCCAACCGTTCGGCCCGCCAGCGGCTTCCGTTGGCGGGCCGTTTGCTGCCTGGCGAACGCGTGGCCTTGTCCGCGATGTCCGGCCCTGGCTCGGTCCTGACTCCTATGCATCATCGAACCGAAAGATCGTCGCAGCACCGGCTTCGTCGCGCAGGCCCTTGTAAGTCGCATGGCGAAGCTTGCCGTCATCGGTCCAGCCGCGGAATTCGATCTCGGCAACCAGCAGGGGCGAAACCCAGCGCGCGGCTGTCCGCTGGATGGCCAGGGGTGGTCGCGGAACGAGTCTCGCGTCGAGCCGCGCCTTCAAGGCGGCGCCGGACAGCTCGGTGAAGCCGCTGCCAACCCCGCCGACATAGACCAGGCCGTCGGCCTTTTCCGCAGCGAGCAGCAACCTGCCGATTCCTCCAAAGCCGATCGAAGGCTCATATCCGATGATGACGAAGCGCTCCGACTGGATGCACCTGATCTTGAGCCAGTCACCATCGCGGCCGGAGCGATAGGGTGCATCAAGGCGTTTTGCGATGATGCCTTCGAGGCCGAGCTTGCAGGCGAGGGTGTAGAACGCCTCTCCGTCGGCAATCACGTCCTCACTGAGCAGGATACCGGGAGACGCGCGGTCGATTGCATCGGCCAGGACCTCGCGTCGCTGCGAGAGCGGCAGATGCCGCAGATCCTGTCCATTGAGGTACAGAAGATCGAAGGCAAACAGGACCGCGAGTTCGGCGCTGCCCTTGCCGTCTCGCCCGCCGAGCGCTTGCTCCAAGGCCGCGAGATCCGATTTTCCGCTCCGGTCGAGGATGACGGCCTCGCCATCGAGGATAGCACTGTCGACGACGATCTGTTTCGCCGCCGCCACGATCGCGGGAAAGCGGGCCGTCCAATCCCGGCCGTCTCGCGTAAGCAGGCGCACCTCGCGCGAAGGCTCGATATGGACGGCAAGCCGGTAGCCGTCCCATGCCACCTCGAAAGACCAATTGGCCCCCTTGGGCGGCTTTGCCGCCTCACTGGCAAGGCATGGCTCGACATGCTGCGGCATGGGATCGTCATCTTGCGTGCTGTCGTCAGGGAGACGGGCCTCCACTGGTATGGCAACGGGCGACACGACCGTGCCCTTCAACGCCTCCGAACCGGGGCCGGACCGCGACATCTGGCGCGCGCGCATGACGGGTTCTCCTCCACCGCAGACAAACGCCGGGCAGCGGGCACTCGTTCCGGCGACGTGGAACTTCGTGCCGCCTCAGCAGTTAGGATATGGTGGTGATATGGGAGTGCTGACATGGGTTCGTTACCCCGCGCTTTTCATCCCAAGCGGAAACCCGGACGACCTTCCGATCGACGGCCGCTGAGTGGTCGCCCCCGGCCGGCTGCCATCATGCCGACCGAGCTGTCACGCGAGATCTGTGAGGACGAGGACGGCAAGCATTATGCGGTCATCGTCTGGCGGCTTTATCCCGGTCTGCGCAGCATCACCTACACGCTCGATAGCGGCGCGCTCGTGAACTTTGTCGATGAGCGCAAGTTCGAGGTCGCCAGAACCGGTCTGATCATCACGCGGCTGGAGTGAATTCGACCAAGTGTTGCCGCATCCGGCAAATGACATTGCCGGAAGCGCTCCAAGGTTTAGGTTGCTCCCTACAGGGAGGTACTTTGCATGTCCGATACCCTTTCTAGATCAGAACCAGTGACGGTGACACTCCGCACGCACGAAGACTATCGTGATGCTTGTGAGCGCGTTGGCCAGTTGGAAGGCATCAGGCCGAGCACCGCCCGAGATCGTCAGCTCGCTGCGCTTAGAACGGCCATCCACGCCTACGAGCCGCGGCAGACGCCATTGCGGACATCGCCATGACCACGTGAGGCCTGGTTGAGGTTCCCGCGCTTGGCAGGGCAATGCGACCAGCCCGTCAACGAAACGGAAGACGAGACAGAGCCGTTGCGACGCTCCGGCCGGGCAAGCCCTGTTCAGGTGCTCGGGTGCCTGGGGCGCATAAGGGCAGAACCATCTCACGATAACGTGTTCCCTGTAGCCGCCAGTCGACGCCGTTTCTGTCGTGAACGAATGCAGCCGCGCGCCGACGTCCATCACGGTTCCGGTGCTTCTTTGGTCGCGTGGTGCGGTGCAAACTGGAACCATCATGGACGCCCGCTCGTTGCTCGCTCGCGTCCGCTGAAATGCTATGGGGGAATGTCATGGCGCCGCGCGCTGTCTGGAAAGGCGTTCTGAAGATCGCCGAGGTGAGCTGCCCGGTTTCGCTCTACACGGCAGCCTCGACCGCCGAGCGGATCTCGTTTCACACCTTGAACCGCAAGACCGGCAACCGCGTCCATCGTCAGTACATCGACGAGGTCTCCGGCAAGCCGGTCGAGACCGAGGATCAGGTCAAGGGCTACGACAAGGGCAACGGCGATTACGTCCTACTCGAACCGGAAGAGATCGCCGCCGCGATCCCGGAAAGCGACAAGACCCTCACGGTCGAGACGTTCCTGCGGTGCGACGAGATCGACGAGATCTTCTTCGACAAGCCCTACTATGTCGCGCCTGCCTCACCCGTGGCGTCCGAAGCCTTCGCGCTGATCCGCGAGGGAATGAAGGACCAGAAGTCGGCCGCGCTGGCCCGAACGGTCATCTTCCGCCGGATGCGATCGATCCTGATCCGTCCTCAGGACGAGGGCTTGGTGGCGACGACGTTGAACTTCGACTACGAGGTCCGCTCGGCCGAGGACGCCTTCAGCGAGATCCCGGGCATCAAGATCGACGGTGAGATGCTCGACCTGGCCGAGCACATCATCAAGACGAAGGCTGGCAGGTTCGATCCCAAGCAATTCGACGATCGCTATGAAGCCGCGCTGGCCGAACTCGTCCAGGCCAAGATCGAAGGCCGCAAGATCAAGCCACAGAAGCGGCCCGAGCCCTCGAAGGTCGTCAGCCTGATGGAGGCATTGCGTCAAAGTGCCAAGGCTGGCGGCGGCGAAAAGCCCGCCGCGGCGAAGCAAGCCCCGCGCAAGAAGGCGAGTTGATTATTTGCGCCGCGGTTCCAGGCTGCGCTTGAGCGCGTCCATGATGTTGACGACATTGCCTTCCGAGGCCGGACGCGGCGATGTCCTCGTCGGTTTGCGGCCCTTCTCCTTGGCCTTGATGACACCAAGCAGCTCCTCCTGGACCGGATCCTTGGCAAGCTCCGGCGACCAGTCCTTGGTGCGGGTCGCGATGAGCTTGTCCATCAGGGGACGCAGGTCAGAGTCCGGTGCGGCCTCGCCGATCCCGGCGAAATAATCTTTCTCGGGCCGGACCTCATCGCCATAGCGCAAGGTCCACAAGACGATGCCGTTATCGCGGGCGTCCAGCAGCACGGCCCGTTCGCGCCGATAGAGGACGAGCCGCGAGATTCCGACCGTCTTCGTACGCTTCATCGCTTCGCGGATGACGGAGAATGCCTCTTCCCCGACCTTTGCATCGGGCACGAGGTAATGAGGCGTGTCATACCAGATCCAGCCGACCGATGATCTTGGAGCGAAGGTCTGGATGTCGATGGTTCGGGTGCTCTCCAGTGCCACGGAGTCGAGTTCATCGTCTTCCAACATGACATAGTCGTCATCGCCCCTTGGATAGCCCTTGACCTCGTCCTCGTCGCTGACGGGTTTGCCGGTGACCGCATCGACGAAGCGACTTCGTATCCGGTTTCCGGTCTTGCGGTTGAGCGTATGGAAGCGGACCTTCTCGTTGTCCGATCGGGCCGGCATCATCGCGACGGGACAGGTCACGAGGGACAGCTTGAGATAGCCCTTCCAGAACGTCCGCGGCGCCATGGTCACATCTCCCGACACACGCGGTGAACGCGGTGGCGTGGCTGATCGTTCCCCGGCGCCGCTTTCGGCAACCCGTCAGGCAGCCGTGGCGCGCCTGCCCAGCTTCTTGATCGCGTCGGAGAGCGAGCCTGCCGCGTCGTCATAGCCTTCCCAAGCCTTGGTCGTCTTCAGCAGGCCCGGCACGGTCCGCACGGTAAAACGCTTGGGGTCGAGATCGGCTTTGACCTGCGGCCAAGTCAGCGGCATCGAGACCTGAGCGCCCGGCCGTGCCCGCGGCGACAGGGGGGCGACCGCCGTCGCCATGCGGTCATTTCGCAGATAGTCGAGGAAGATGCGGCCATTTCTGAGACGCTTGGCCATATTGACCACGTAGCGTGAGGGCTGTTCGGCGGCGAGTTCCGCGCAGATATGGCGAGCGAAATCTTTCGCCGCAGGCCACTCGATCTTGTTGCGCTTTCCAGCCGCCAAGGGCGTGACGACATGCAGTCCCTTGCCGCCTGTGGTCTTGCAGAAACTGGCCAGTCCAAGCGCATCCAGCCGTTCGCGCATCTGGCTTGCGGCCTCGATCACCTCACCGAATGTCACGCCGGGCCCTGGATCGAGATCGAAGACCAGGCGGCCCGGCGTCTCCGGATCTCCGGGCGCGCAGTTCCACGGGTGAAGCTCGATGCCGCCGATCTGGGCCGCCGCCGCCAACGCCTCGATCCGATCGATCTGGAGATAGGGCTTCTTGTCGCCAAAGACCCGGACGAGTTCGAACAGGTTCGAGGTTCCCATGCCGGCGTGGCGCTGGAAGAACATCTCGCCCGTAATTCCATCGGGCGCGCGCACAAGCGAACAGGGCCGGCCCTTGATATGGGGCATCATCCAGTCGCCGACCGCCGCGAAATATTCGGCCAGTTCCTGCTTGGAGACAGGCCGGTCATCCCCCGCATTCGGCCACAAGATCTTCTCGGGGTGGCTGATACCGACCCCCATGACAGTGGCCCTCTCGCCCCGACGGCGCGAGGATACCTGTTTCGGCTGCGGCGTCTCGGTGCCTTTCGGATCGGCGGGGAGGTCGGTTTCCACCTCGTCGGCGGGCTTGTCTTCGCGCAAGCCCTTGAAGGCGGCCTGACGAGCCATGCCATCCCCGGTCCAGCCGGCAAACTCGATCTCCGCGACAAGTTCGGGCTTCAACCAGGTGACCCCGGGCTCGCGCTTTGGAGAGCCGGCCCCTTTGAAGGGCGAGGCTGTCGCGGCCGCCGCCTTCAGCTTTGGCAACAGCGCCTGCACCTTGGCGGCGCTGTAGCCCGTACCCACCCGTCCGATATAGACAAGATCCGACCCTCGATTGACGCCGACCAGAAGCGACTTGAATTTGCCGGCCGTCGTGGACCATCCGCCGATCACGACCTCGTGCCCGGCGCGGCATTTGGCCTTCGTCCAGCTGTTGCTGCGCCCTGACACATAGGGCGCATCGACCGCCTTCGAGACGATGCCTTCCAGGGAGAGTTGGCAGGCCGATTTCAGGATGGCGTCGCCGCCGGTCTCGAAATGTTCGACATAGCGCAGGATGACGCCGTCGCCGTGGTCGTCGAGAGTCTCCTTCAGACGCTCCTTGCGCTGCAGGAGTGGCAGCTCGCGGAGATCGGCCCCGACGCTGAACAGCATGTCGAAGGCGAAGAAGATCAGATCCTCCGTCCTGCCCTCCGAAATGGCGGCCTGGAGGGCGGCAAAATCCGGCGTGCCATGCTTGTCGAGCGCGACGATCTCGCCATCGATGATGGCATCGGGCAGGCTCTCTCCCGCCTTGGCGATCGTTTCAAAACGGGAGGTCCAATCGAGCCCCTTCCGCGTCTTGAGCGTGACGGTCCCGCCCTGGACCCGCATCTGGATGCGATAGCCATCGAACTTGATCTCATGCACCCACCCGCCACCATTGGCGGGACGCTCGACACTTCGGCATAGCTGCGGCGCGATGAACGGTGGCATGGGGGCCGGGCGAGATCTCTTGGGAGATCCGGATCGTTCCGGGCTTCGTCTGCGCTGCGCGGCCAGACCCTTCCGGCTGTCCCATTCGGCGTCAGCGGCGAGGGCGTCCTTCGCGAGGAGGAATGGCTTGGGCGAACGCCCCTTGCCGGCCGCGATCGCGTCCATGCTGCGGCCGGAGGCAACGGACGTGTCGGCCTTCAAGACCGCATCACCGTCGCCATCCACGGAATGCGCGTCCCGGTGCTTGATCAGCAGCCAGTTGGTGCGCTTGCCGCCATCCCGGTCATGACGCATCCGAACGAGGACAAAGCTGCCCTCGAGGCGCTCGCCGTCCAGAACGAACTTGAGTTCGCCCTTTTCCAGTTGGCGCTCCGGGCTGATCTTGCCCTCCGGCTGCCAGTAGCCGCGATCCCAGAGCAGAACCGTCCCCCCACCATATTGCCCCTTGGGTATGGTCCCTTCGAAATCTCCATAGGGCAGGGGGTGGTCTTCCACCTCGACTGCGAGGCGCTTGTCGCCAGGATCAAGCGAGGGGCCCTTGGTCACCGCCCAGGACTTGAAGACCCCGTCCAGTTCCAGGCGCAGATCATAATGAAGCCGGGTCGCATCGTGCTTCTGGATGACGAAGCGCAGGCGGTTCGATTTCGAAACCGCAGCGTCTCCGTCAGGCTCCCTGGTCTTCTCGAAATCGCGCTTCTGACGATACGCCTTGAGCTTTTCCAAGTGACACTCCGCGTTCGCGGCTGAGCTTGCACGCAAGATGCACGTCCTGGCGGCACTCCCAAAGACATCACAGGAACAGGCGCGGGAAATGATTGTTCCGAAACTTCGAGAGCTGCGATGTCAGGGCGCGCGTGAGGTCCAGCTGAAGCGCTGTCTCGCGCGCGCCGAACCATGAACAAGCCATCCTGATCGTCAATTAGCACCGGTACCTTAGGATGAGCCGGAATGGGTGTGAGGATCTGGAATGCAGTCGAGTTCTGTGAAGCGTGAGCCAGGCGACCTGTCAATCATCGTTCCCGCCCAATCCGGACGGTCAGTACGCGTATCGGGTGGCGATATCATCCGCATCGTCGATCCGAAGGGGCAGCAGGTCGCCGATCTCTGGGCCTTCGTCACCTCGCCCCGACTCGACTGGCTGAGCACGGCCCAGACCCGAGACATCAACGAGCGATTGTTTCCCAAGGTCGGAGAAAGCTTCTACAGCGACCGCGGCGTTCCGTTGCTGACATTGGTCGAGGACGGATCACCCGGTCCGCACGACATGCTGTTTCCTGCCTGCAACCGTGAACTCTACGAGCGGGCCGGGCTGCACGATCACCCAAACTGCAGGGACAACCTGCTCTTGGCACTTCAGGACGAAGGCGTTGCGCTACCCTTCGTACCCGATCCGGTCGACCTGTTCCAAAACTCGCCTCCGCAACCAGACGGTCGGCTTGAAGTTCTCCCGTCGATCAACCCGCCTGGCGGGTATGTCGTCGTTCGCGCCGAGTACGATCTTCTCCTGGTCGTTACGGCGTGCTCCGTCGATTTCCATCCAACGAACGGCGGGTGCTGTACAGAAATTGAAATCGAAGTCGTTCGCAGCTCACGCTCTTCGTGATGGGGTGACCAGATCGCCATGCACTGGCCAGCGGGCTCATTTGACGCAATGATCGAGCGCGGGCTGGTGAATGATCCTGCCAGCCGCGCAATCAAACGCGCACTATGGGCCAAACATAAAGGCCCTGGCTCCATGGGAGGAGAATTCCATGCTCGTCGGCGTGCCCTGCGAAATCAAGGACAATGAAGCGCGTACCGGGCTCGTCCCGTCATCCATCCGGGAGTTGGTCCATCATGGTCACCAGGTCATGGTCCAGTCGGGCGCAGGTCTTGGTGCCGGCATCACCGATGAGGACTACGTCGCGGTCGGCGCCAAGATAGTCGACGGGCCGGAGATAATATTCGCAGAAGCCGAGATGGTGGTGAAGGTCAAGGAACCCCTGGCCCAGGAGCGAAAGCGTCTGCGGCCCGGACAGATCCTGTTCACCTATCTGCACCTTGCTCCCGATCCTGCGCAGACCCGCGATCTCATTCAATCCAAGGCGATCTGTATCGCCTACGAGACAGTCACTTCACCCTCCGGCAGCCTGCCGCTTCTGGCGCCGATGTCCGAAGTGGCGGGCAGACTCGCACCTCAGGTCGGCGCACATGCCCTGGAGAAGGCCCAAGGGGGACGCGGCATCTTGCTGKGCGGTGTGCCGGGTGTCCCGGCAGCGTCCGTCGTGATTCTCGGCGGAGGCGTGTCGGGCACGCATGCGGCGACCATCGCCATTGGCATGGGAGCGCAGGTGACGGTCGTGGACCGGTCGGCGGAGCCGCTGAAGCGCCTGGCCACCCAGTTCGGCAATGCGATCACCACCGTCTTTTCCACGCAGGCGGCGATTGAAGAGCTCGTCAGGCAAGCGGACCTGGTGATCGGTGCKGTGCTGATCCCTGGCGCGTCGGCGCCCAAGCTGGTCAGCCACGATATGATCCGCACCATGAAGAAGGGCGCCGTCGTCGTGGACGTGGCCATCGATCAGGGCGGCTGTTTCGAGACCTCAAAGGCCACCACGCATTCCGACCCGACCTATATCGTCGATGGGGTCGTGCATTACTGCGTGGCCAACATGCCTGGCGCAGTCGCTCGCACCTCCACCTTCGCGCTCAACAACGCGACATTGCCCTTCGTACTGGCCATCGCCAATCACGGCTGGCGCGAGGCTTTGAAGCAGGATCCGCACTTGCGCCAAGGCCTCAACATATGCGTCGGGCAGGTCACCTGCGAGCCCGTGGCACGGGCTCAAGGCCTGCCATTCGTCGAGCCCCTCGCGGTCATTGATCGCGCATGAATGCAAGCAAGGTTCCGGTCTAAAGCATCGGCCCGAAAAGTAGATTGCGGTTTTCGGGGCAAAGCCGATGCAAAGACAAAGGGTTAGATCATCGGACTGGATACGATATCCGGTCCGATGATCTAGCAGGGCAACGCTCGCCGCGCGGCGACAATGCTTGTCGGGAATCTTGGCCCTGGGGCGCGGATTGTCGGTTCAACGCGCCTTCGGCTTAGCCGGACATGCCGGGAACCATTTGGCGCGGTCATCCACGCATGGATGACCTCAGATCGGGAACGATCTCTGGCTGCAATCCGATCGTCGCGTAAGTCTCCGGCAGATTATTGGGAACATCGCGGCATCTCGCCACTTATGGAGGAAAGGCCGCAGGAGCCGGACGACAATGGCCGACGCGCATGGATCTCGCAGCCCTGTCGTGGAGCCCAGCAAGCCGCGGCTCCTGCATGTTCTGGGGCCCGGGCTGATCACTGGCGCATCTGATGACGATCCAAGCGGGATCGCGACCTATTCCCAGACCGGGGCGCAGTTCGGCTATATGACGACCTGGACGCTGGTCTTTTCCTATCCCTTGATGAGTGCCATTCAAATCATCAGTGCCCGGCTGGGACGCACCACAGGACATGGGATCGCAGGAAATCTGCGTCGGCATTATCCCGATTGGCTGGTCTATGGCGGCGTAACCCTGCTTCTTGTTGCAAACATCATCAATATTGGAGCTGACATCGGTGCGATGGCAGATGCCTTGCGCCTGCTCGTGGCTGGTCCGCAGCTCGTCTATGTCATTATATTTGGCATTGCTTGCATCCTTATGCAGGTTCTACTGGAATACAAAACGTTATGTCAGTGTGTTGAAATGGCTGACGATCGCCCTTTTCGCTTATGTCGGAACCCTGTTTTTTGTAAAGATCGATTGGTTGGAATTGGGGCGGAGTCTTATACTTCCAAGCATATCTTTAAGGGCTGATTATTTGACTGCAATCGTCGCGATACTGGGAACGACGATCAGCCCTTATCTGTTCTTTTGGCAGGCCTCCCAGGAGGTCGAGGATATCAAGGCGAATCCGAAGCGCGAACCGCTCAAGGAGGCGCCCCGGCAAGCCGATGACGCCAGGGCGCGCATACGGCTCGACACTTTTGTGGGTATGGGATTTTCGAATGTCATCGCGCTGGCAATCATGGTCACGGCCGCAGCCACGCTGCATGCCAATGGCGTGACGGACATTGAAAGCTCTTCGCAAGCTGCGGAAGCATTGAAACCCGTCGCTGGCGTCTTTGCCGAAGGACTTTTCGCGCTTGGCATTGTTGGGACCTGCCTGTTGGCCGTCCCCGTTCTCGGCGGATCAGCAGCCTATGCCGTCGGCGAAACGCTGCGCTGGCCGACGGGGCTCGATCGCAAGCCGAAGCATGCGAAGGCGTTCTACGTCACAATTGCGGTGGCAACCCTTTGCGGAGTGGCGTTGAATCTGACGCCGATCAATCCGATCAAGGCGCTCTACTGGAGCGCCGTCATCAACGGCATCGTGGCCGTTCCGATCATGGTGCTGATGATGGTGATGGCAACCCAGCCACGGGTGATGGGCGTACAAACGATCGGCCGTGGACTGACCTTCTTTGGTTGGCTTTCGACCGCTGTGATGGCCGTCACCGCCATTGGAATGGTGGCTACCAGCCTCCTGTAGCACGGCGTGCACAGGGCGAAACGCGCGGACAACACGTCTGCAATCGCGGCAGCGGCCTGGCACACTGGCGGTAAGGAGCGTTGGGCATCTCTCCAAGGCTCCCTCTGCCGGCTTCGGCATATCGCTTCAAACCGCAGCGCCGCCGGGGGGGGCGCCCTGTGGACGACGCAGGCATCGACATCTGGGTGGGAAACCACGGCGAGGTTTCAGTGTCGCATCGGCTCAGCCTGGACTGGTTGAACTTCCTGTTGGCGGATTTGCGTGGGGGCCTTGGGCCCTATGTCAACGTGTTCCTCCTGACGGATGTCGGGTGGGATCAAGCGACGATCGGGGCGCTCCTGACCGTAAGCGGGCTGATCGGCATTGCCTTTCACGCCCCGATCGGCGCCTTGATCGATGCCACGCGGGCCAAGCGGGCCCTCATAGTCGGCGGGGCCTGGGCCCTGGCGACGCTGGGCGCTGCCATTGCGACGGTCCCGACACTCGCCGTTGTCTTCGTCGCGGACGTCAGCATGGCGCTGCTGGGGGCCGTCTTTGCACCGACGATTGCGGCGATCACGGTGGGAATGTTCGGGCCGCGCGGCATTGCCCGGCAACTTGGGCGCAATGCCGCGTATGACCGCATCGGCAATGTGTTCATTGCTGCACTTGCTGCGCTGATCGGCACCCATTTCGGGCAACGCGGCGTCTTCTACATGCTTCCGCTGTTCGCAGGATTGGCGACGATTGCCGCGCTTTCGATTCCCGCGAGCGCGATCGACCATCAATTGGCCCGCGGTCTCGAAGGACCGAGCCGCGACCGGGGCGGTCCCTATGCATGGCGACGGCTGTTTGCCGAGCGGCCCTTTGCGGTGCTCGCGATCGGAGCTGCATTGTTCCATTTCGCCAATGCGCCGATGCTGGCCCTTGCGAGCCAGAAGCTTGCCTTGGAGGCCAAGGGCTTCGAGACGGCCGTGACGTCCGCGGCGATCATCGTCGCCCAACTGGCGACGATCCCGATGGCTTTCCTTGTCATGCGGGCCAATCTCATCGGTGGGAAGTGGCTGCTGACGCTGGCATTCGCCGCTGTGCCTTTGCGCGGCATCCTGTTCGCGCTTGTCGATGACCCCTACTGGATGATCGGCTTCCAACTTCTCGACGGAGTCGGCGCAGGGCTGTTCGACGTGTTGCTCCCGCTTATTCTTTATGGTGCCGTCCGTGGCAGCGGTCGTTACAATATGGCTCGCGGGATCATCGGCACGATTCAGGGCATTGGCGGTGCGTCGAGCTATGTGTTTGCCGGCAGTCTCGTGGTCTGGGCCGGATACAGCGTTGCCTTTGCCGTGCTGTCCGCAGTGGGGCTGGTCGCGCTTATCCTGATGGTGATGGCAATGCCGGAAACGGTCCCCCGGATCCAGGCCGGGCAGGCTGCCGGCGGTCAAGGCGTCCGAACTTTTCCGCCCGACCGGAGTTGCTAGCTCGCCGTCCCGGCAGGCGTCAGCGGCGTTTGGAGAAATCGGATGCGGATTGCGCAAGTTGCACCGCTGGCCGAGTCGGTTCCGCCGAGACTGTATGGCGGGACGGAGCGGGTCGCGTCCTGGCTCACCGAAGAGCTTGTTCGGCAAGGACATCAGGTCACCCTGTTCGCATCGGCCGATTCAACGACGTCCGCCGAGCTTGTCGCTTGCGCACCGCAGGGCTTGCGACTTGCGGGCATTCGCGATCACACCGCGAGCCATCTTGCGATGCTTGCGAAGGTCCGGGCGCGTGCGGCTTCCTTCGACATTATTCATTTCCATCTCGATCTGCTGCAGCATGCCTTGTTCACGGATCTCGCGCACAAATGCGTGACGACGCTCCATGGCCGCTTGGACCTGCCCGATTTTCTCCCGGTCTATGAGACCTTCCCCCAGATGCCGCTGATATCGATTTCCGATTGCCAACGGAAACCGATGCCGGCAACTGCGAATTGGCTGGCAACCGTCCATCACGGATTGGGTCCGGGCCTTTGCCCGTTCGACGCGCGGGGAGGGGCGTATCTGGCCTTCCTCGGGCGCATCACGCCGGAGAAGCGGCCGGATCGGGCGATCGAGATCGCCAAGCGTGCCGGCATGCCGCTCAAGATCGCGGCGAAGGTCGATCCGGTTGATGAGGAGTATTTCAGGACCCGAATCTTGCCGCTGCTCGATCATCCCTCAATCGAGTTCATCGGGGAAATCGACGAGGCGCAGAAATCTGCGTTCCTCGGCGGCGCCTGCGCCCTTCTGTTTCCGATCGATTGGCCAGAGCCGTTCGGGCTTGTGATGATCGAAGCGATGGCGGCGGGAACGCCGGTTATCGCCTGGCGGAACGGTTCCGTGCCTGAAGTCGTAAGGGATGGCGTATCCGGGATCCTCGTCGACTCCATCGCTGAAGCCGTTGCCGCGGCAAAGCATAGCGTTGCCATGGATCGCCTCCAGGTCCGGCGGTATTTCGAAGGCCATTTCACCGCCGCCCGGATGGCGACCGACTATCTCGACGCCTTCGATCACCTGCTGCGTTCGCCAGGGGACACCCGAAGGGCCGCAGAATAGACGCAGAACCATGACCCAATCCGCGCGGACCTGCCTGATCTCCAGCGAGGAGGAGCAGTGGGATGAATGAGCACAGCGTCGCCGCAGGCGAGCGCCAGATCCCGCCTCTGCAGGAACAACTGGCCGAGCACGCCCTCGATGCCCACCCGTCGCTCGTAGAGCGCCCATTGCGCACACTGAAGGCGGGCGATGCGTTCGCTGTTCTCGACAGCTATGGCGACCTGGGTATCACCCCCGACACGTCGGAGGGGTTATTCTGCAACGACACCAGGCACCTTTCGCGGCTGCAACTCTTCTTCGAAGGCAAGCGTCCACTCCTTCTCAGCTCGGTCATCCAGGACGACAATGCTTCCTTGACCGTCGATCTGGCCAATCCTGAGATTGCCCGGAATGATGGCACGACCATCATTCCGCGCGATGCGATCGCCATCGAGCGGACAAAATTTCTCTGGAACTCCGTTTGCTATGAGCGTGTCGGATTGCGCAATTTCGACCGTGTTCCGCACGAGTTCAAGATTTCCTTGTCTTTCGCGGCAGATTTCCGGGATCTCTTCGAAGTCAGGGGTATGAAACGCGCGCATCGCGGCGAAGTCGACGTCCTCATGTCTTCGCAGATTGCGCGTTTCCTCTATCGCGGCCTCGACGACAGGGTGCGCAGAACCGTTCTTCGATTCGAGCCTGAACCTGTTCAATTGACCAGGGACTTTGCGTCATTTCAATTTTCGCTCAAGCCAGGCGAGCGAACGTCGCTCCTTATCGCCATCGCCTGCGACGTGCTTGACGCACCCAATCGAGACATTCGTTCCGGAGAGGACGCCCCCGGCGCCCCACCTCAGGGCTTTGCCAAGGCCTACCAGGACGCTCGCCGAGACCTGCGCGCTCTGACTTCCAATATTGCCAAGGTAGAGTCTACGAATACACTCTTTTCAGATCTTATCTATCGCTCGACATCGGATCTTTACACGCTCATGACCCGGAGCGCCGACGGAGTTTACCCCTATGCTGGCATTCCGTGGTTTTCGACGATGTTCGGGCGCGACGGCATTATCACGGCAATGATGTTGCTATGGACCGATCCCTTGGTGGCGCGGGGCGTACTGCTGCAGCTGGCGAAGGCACAGGCCATCGCCCCTGACCCTGAAGCCGATGCGCAGCCGGGCAAGATCCTGCATGAACGACGACACGGAGAGATGGCCAATCTCGGCGAGGTTCCATTCGGACTCTATTACGGCTCCGTGGATGCCACCCCGCTCTTCGTCATGTTGGCCGGCCAGTATTTTGATCGAACAGGCGACCGGGCCACGATCGAGCAGATCTGGGCCAACGTCGAGGCCGCACTTCAATGGTGCGACACATTCGGAGATCGCGACGGCGACGGGTTTGTTGAATACTATCGCGAGACGGACAATGGCCTAACCAATCAAGGGTGGAAGGATAGTCACGATTCGATCTCGCATGCCGATGGCTCCTTGGCTCAGGGACCGATCGCCCTCGTCGAGGTTCAGGCCTATGTCTATGCCGCAAAGCAAGCTGCAGCCACCATGGCGAGCGCTCTCGATCTCGGCGAGCGCGCCCACGTCTTGCGGCGTGAAGCATCGATCTTGCAGGAGCGGTTCGATCGGGCTTTCTGGTGTGAGGATATCGGCTCCTACGCATTGGCGCTGGACGGAAACAAGCGGCAGTGTCGCGTCCGCTCTTCCAACGCCGGTCATGCTCTGTTCGGTGGCATCGCCTACCCCTCGCGGGCGGCGCAGGTCGCCCAGTCACTCATGAGTGAAGGGGGGTTCAGCGGCTGGGGCATTCGCACGCTCAATGTCAATGAAGCCCGCTACAATCCGATGTCCTATCACAATGGCTCGGTGTGGCCTCATGACAACGCGCTGATCGCGCTCGGCTTCAGCAATTACGGCCTGAAAACTGAGGCTGCACGGCTGTTCGAGGCGATCTTTGACGCGGCCGCCTATCAGGAACAGCGCCGCCTGCCGGAGCTCTTCTGCGGCTTCCTGAGACGGCGTCGACGTGGACCGACTGCCTATCCCGTCGCTTGCTCGCCTCAGGCCTGGGCTGCAGCCGCGCCCTTCGCGATGCTGGCCGCTTGCCTGGGGCTGCAATTGCCGGCGGCGACGAACGAGGTCAAACTCCTGGATCCCGTCCTGCCTTCGTTTCTCGACGATGTGACAATTCGCGGGCTGAGACTTGGGGCCTCACGATTCGATGTGCGCGTGCATCGGCATGAGAGCGATGTCACGATCAATGTCCTGAAGCGGTGGGAAGACAGCAACGCTCGCGTCGTTCTGGTCAAAACCAAGTAATCCGGGCAGGGGGGCTGCGCCTCCAGGACGAACTCGCCGGCGACCGAGGTTGCGCGGATCGGTGTCCATGCTTTCCGCGCCGCAGGGAGTAGGCGATGCCTGCATTGCCTCGGAAGCAGAGGGGGTCTTTCTGGCAAGCGTCGCTTCAATTTTCAGACGTGATTTCAATCTCTTCGAGGCAAGAGTGAACGATCCGCTTCGAAGCTGAACCGGATTCCAATTTCCGGCCGGATGTTCTAATCACACGCGATGGATACCGTCGCGCCGCATGAACTCTTTCCCCATGTCCGCATCGTAATGGGCATGATCATCGGCCTCGGCATCACCCGGATGCTGACCGGCATCGCCGGTTTCATCCAGCATCCCGATCGTTATCGCGTCTCGATGCTTCACATGCTCTGGGTCGGCTCGATCCTGCTGGAACTCGTGCTGTTCTGGTGGTGGGAATTCGGGCTGTCGCGCATCCCCAACTGGAGCTTCGGCGTCTACATCTTCCTGATCGGCTACGCGATCGTGCTCTATTTGCTGTCGGCGCTGCTGTTTCCGGACAACGTCGCTGAATATGCCGGCTACGAGGACTTCTTCATCAACCGGCGGCGCTGGTTCTTCGGCCTCATGGCGACGTCCTTCATTCTCGACGTGGTCGATACCCTGATCAAGGGCACGGAGCGCTGGACCCAACTCAGCGGCGATTACTTGATCCAGGTACCGATTGGCCTGGCTCTCTGTCTCGTTGCCTGTGTTTTCGCGCAACGTTGGGTCCAGATGTCCATGGCTGCCGTGCATCTTGCCTATCAGGGCTATTGGATCGGGCGCATCGTCTACAACATGCAGTGACGACGCGGCCCGATCGGAACTTCAGCCGGAACGAGCCGGGTCGCGACTGCAGGCGACCTTATGGAAACCTTGCGCGCCAGTGCCTGAGCCAGGGCGCCGGCAAGGGCGGCAGCAAGGCGCTCGACCGCTCCTCGGCAAAAGGCAGGTTGATCGGCAGTGCGAGGGTTGGGTACGGTGAGCCATCGTCACTGCATACTGGCCTTATGCTGCAAACCTCCGCTCGACTGCCTGATCGGCAGTCCCTTTCCGGCAATGCCGTGCTCGTCGGACAGAAACCGGGCCGGTCATTCGTCGAGTGAAGGGCTGCTTCCCCTCCCGGTAACGTGTTAGGTTCCCGATCGATGGACGAGACGACTCAACAGCTCATTGAGATGCTTGAGGGCTCCCCGGTCCTGGTCGCCCTGTATGACCAGTTCGACCGGCTTCGAAAGGCGAACCGAGCCTTTCGCCAGGCCTATTCCATCCGCGCCAGCGAGGATCCGTCCTGGTCGGAGATCATGCGCCGGAATTTTTCGGCGGAAACGGGGACGGTCGTTCGAACCAAGAATTTCGAGGAATGGCTGATCTCGACGCAGTCGCGGCGAGGCAAGGTCGGGTACCGCGCCTACGAGACCGATCTGCATGACGGGCGGTGGCTCTGGATGACCGAGATGGTCAGCGATGACGGCTGGATGCTCTGCATCGCGAGTGTCACGACCGATCTCCATTCCGACAAGAGAACTCTGCGCCAGGACCGGGACAGTGCGGTCAAGGCCTCGTACACGGACGAACTGACGGGGATCGCCAACCGCCGGTTCGTGATGGCCCGGATCGACGACATGCTGCTTCAACGGCGCCTGGACAGCCGGCTGACGGGCTGCCTGGCCGTTCTCGATATCGACCATTTCAAGGTCATCAACGATCGCTTCGGGCATGCGGCCGGGGATGAGATCCTGTGCAGATTTGCCAAGGAGATCCACGCGAATGTCAGGCGCTCCGATTGTTTCGGCCGGGTCGGCGGCGAAGAGTTCGTCCTGGTCATGCCCAGGACATCCGCTGCCGAGGCTGCGCTGGTCCTGGAACGCATGCTCATCGTCGTTCGGGCGATGAAGCCGCAAGGCGGCCATGGCGATTTTCGTTGCACCTTTTCGGCAGGAATCGCCGAGACGGATCCGACGGATGTATCGCTGAGCCTGTACGCACGTGCCGACAAGGCCCTCTATGCCGCCAAGTCGAGAGGCCGAAACTGCATCGTCGCGGCCGAAGGCGAAGCCGAGCGATCCCCCCAATCGATCGCGCCGTAGCGCGCAATTCTCATTTACAGCCGGGAGACACCGCCATCGCTCGCAACGTCTCGCGAGGATGATCTGGAGGGCGAGCGGGCCAAGCCATGACGGCCGGAGCTGGACTGAAAGCGCGCCGGCGGGCGTGGCGACTGTGAAGCGGCCACCGGATCGGGATGGCGTGGGCAGTGCAGATTCCACGTTTGGAATCGGCTGGTTGGCCAAAGCATCTCCATCGGAATACTAGGCCACTCCTGCAGTAAAGGACGGTCGATTATTGAGGTTCACCGATGTGGATTGTTGTGCAACAATTGTGAGGTGAAATGCCGACCTCGGAGGACACCATGCGACTAGGGCTTGCATCCACCGCCGTCCTTGCAACCTGCCTGGCTACGTCTGCCTTCGCCGCCGATCTTCCCAGCCGCTCCGCGCCCCCGGCCCCGATCGTCTACGCTCCCGTCTTTACCTGGGCCGGCTTCTACGTCGGTCTCAACGCCGGTGTGGGCTGGGGCGGGTCGCGTGACGTCATCGTCACCGGGCCGACGACTGGCTCCTCGGGAATCCTGAGTGGCGGTGGCGGCGACGGCGCGTTCGTCGGTGGCGGCCAGATCGGCTATAACTGGCAGTCCGGCGCATGGGTCTACGGTCTCGAGACCGATATCCAATATGTCGGTTCGAGCGGCGATGTGTCCTGGGGGCAATACACCTGGTGGGCAAACAGAGGCGGTGGTGACGGCGGCTATTTCGGCACCGTGCGTGCCCGCGTCGGCTACGCCTTCGATCGGACCCTGGTCTACATCACGGGCGGTCTCGCCTATGGCGGGCTGAACAGCAACCCGCTGACCGGCAACACGACGAGCAATACCGGCTGGACCATCGGCGGCGGCGTCGAATATGCCTTCACCAATAACTGGACCGTCAAGCTCGAAGGTCTCTACGTCGATACCGGCGAGGGCCGGCGAAACAGGGCCTTCACCAACCCGGCGGGTGGCGTGCTCCCGGCCGGGCTCTATACCGCGACCACCAATGGTGGCGGTAATGGCGGCATCGTTCGCGTCGGCGTTAACTACAAGTTCTGAGTCGCGCATCCTGGATCTGCAAACAGCCCGGACCATGCGCCGGGCTGTTTCCGTTTCTTCGACCTCGCGGCGGGTGGGCCGGGCAATTCGACCGCATCATGTCGAGCGAGATGAGAGCCGGGGATTCGAGCGACGCCCGCCGATCGGCAGCATCGCGGGCGAGATGATCAATGGTGCCAATTCTGCGGCGTAGCAGGCAGATCTCCCGTGACCTCGACATGGGCGGCGCCGGTCGTCGACGGAAATTCCCGATAGGAGAACCTGAGATCGAGGAGATGGCCATCATCGGTCAGCAGCTGCACATCCGCGCGGCCGAAGACGGTCTTCAGTGCGGGAAAGGCCAGCCGGACCTCGCCGCAGCTGGTCACTCCGATCGGATCCTGGAAGAAACCTTCAAAATCGTAGGATGCACGGCCGATCTTGATGCCGTTGCTCATCAGGGCGCCTCGCCCCGAGATTCCACCGAGATAACGCATGATCGTCTCACTTCACGGTTCATAGGTGTGACTAGGCCTGCTTATCCTTCTCCAGGGCAGCTGTAAGTTCGATCGGATCCACGAGGATGATCTGCGAGGAACCGCGTGAAAATTCGATGGCCGGGATCTGCAGCATCGTGGCGGTCCGGCGAAAAGCCCGGAACGACACGCCCACGATCTCTTCTTCGTCGGTGACGACCCGATAGGTTCCGGCCGGCTGAGGATCCGACAGCGCGCTCAACCTGAAGGGATGGCTGAACGTGATCTCCGTTTCGGTGGTCCGGTCCGTCATGATCCGCACCTGCCATTCCCTGCCAATGCTAACAGAGCCGCCTGCTCGGCTCTCTTCCGGACGCCGCGGTTATTTCAGGTTGCCGAAATGGTTCGTTTGCGTGACGCTGGCGCGGATCTGGAGTTCTTCGATGGCGCGCTCGTGGCCATCGGCGCCGCGCACCCGATATTGCCGCTGTCCGTTCTCGCTCGCCGGAAGCACCCGTATGATCTCGTATTTCCCGACGCCGGTTCTGTCGAAGAAGCCAAAAGCCAAGCTGATGACATCGCCTGCCTTATAATCGGTTGTCATGACATGTGTCCTCGATGCCCGATCCATTGCGCGCCTTCTCATTCGACGAAGCCAGATGGCCGATGAAGGCCGCCCCATCGTGGCGATGGCCCATGATCAGGAGATCCACGATGTCTCCGTCGTCCCGGATCAGGTGGATCGGAAAGGCGAACTGGAGCGGGTCCGTCCGGCTCAGGTTCGCGACAAGATGCCCGGAACACATGTCCCTGGCATTCAGTGACGTTCTGAAGCTGAATGATGCCGGCTGGCGCGTGCCGTTGCGCCAGATGATCTGGCCATTGCCTTGCAAGACGAAAATCCAGTGCCGACCGGCGCCACAATGACACCGCGACCCGCTCTCGGTTCAGTGCGAAGGGAGGCGACAATCCACTACGCGCTTCTTTCAGTCGCTAAGCAAGTTCTAAGGCCGCGTCATCTTCGCACATACATCGTTCCAGCCCCTCGGCCGATTGTCTTAACCCTGATTTGCTTGATGATTTCAATTATTCCGGCCTGGCCGAAGGCATGACATATGACGACGTCGATGCTTACTTTGAGCCAGGCGCAGGCGGAACCTTTTTCCAGCCTGCGTAGCCGATTTCTCGCGCAAGCCCGTGCCCGGAAGACTTCCTAGCGTTCCATGGCGCCCATCAGCGCAGCGATCCTGATCGTCGCGAAATTGCAGAACGTGTCGGAGACCGCGTAGGGCAGGATGATGTGGTCGTTATGGCGTATCGCGCCGCAGGTATAGACGACATTGGGAACATAGCCTTCACGCTCGGACGGTTCTGGCCGGACGAGCGGCTCGCGGGTCCGCGCGAGGACCCTCGACGGATCCTGCTTGTCGAGAAGAACCGCTCCGATCGCGTATTTCCGAATGGGCCCGACGCCGTGGGTCAACAGCAGCCAGCCTTCGTCAAGCTCGATCGGGGAGCCGCAGGTGCCGATCTGAACGAACTCCCATGCAAATTGGGGCCTCAGGATCACGACCCCACCGTTCCAGGTGAAGAGGTCATCGGAATAGATGAGATAGAGGTTCTCATTGTCCTGCCGCGCGATCATGGCGTAGCGCCCACCGATCTTGCGAGGGAACAGCGCCATGCCCTTGTTCGCGGCCGCGGTGCCCCGCAGCGGCGACATCCGAAACGACAGGAAATCGCTGGTCTCGATCAGTTCGGACCGGATCGCCCGGCCGTCATAGGCCGTGTAGGTCGCCCGAAACACCGTCCTCCCATCTTCGTCAAACGCGACGAAACGTGCGTCCTCGATGCCATTCGATTGAGATGCGGTAATGGGGAAGATCACCCGCTCGCTGATGTCGCCATCGGGCGAAAATGCGACCTCGACATCGTCGCCGTCGAGGCGCGCCATGCGGTTGCGCAAGGTGGCGATCGAAGCCAGCCGCGATGTCGGATCGACACTGATGCTGCAGTCATTCGCGATCGAGCCCGAGCGGAAAGTCAGGGACGAGATATGGCCCTCGCCAACCGCGCGAACGCTCAGGATGAAGCGGCGCCCGCCTGGAGGAGCGCCGGACTGGTCAGGGTGCGAAACGATGCTCGGGTTGAAGAGCGCCGCTGCTTCGAATGAATTCTCCTGGAGAAAGTAGGCTCCGACCAGCTGACGCTGAATCCTGGTGAAGTCGCAATGCGTTGCGAATGCCTCCTCCATCTCATCGGCGCGCTCCTCGAATTTCTCCAGCAGGTTGCGGTGTCGGCCCTTGAAGTTCTCCAAGACGTCGGAGAGCAGGCTCTCGGCCGTATCGGCATCCAGCGCCAGGACCCGGCCGACGATATGATTCGCCCGCGTCTTGTCGATTGGGCTGAGGTCCCTGGGCTCGACCGCGGGGCCGAACCGGCGCACGACCACCCTGGAAGGATCGGGGCGCAAATACAGGGCCTGGCGGTTCAGGAAAGCGGGCTGGGACAAGGCGACCCCAGTCTGTTCGTGCGCGCTGGCGGAAGGATCAGGCATGGAGGACCCGAAGCGGCGCCAGTTTCGGGCGGTCCCCGCTGATGCGGGCCTGCTGGCGAATCTCGGCGAGGCTGAGAAGATAGGATACCACGGATTCGCCCCCGCGGTTCTCGTTTGCGCGGTCGCGGTGCAGGCCGTCCCGGCAGGCGCCGGTATCAAGATCGACCAGCGGCACCGAGAGGTCGTTATGGCCGAGGAACCAGGCGAAGGCACGTGCGGCCTCGGTCCGCCAATGCGGATCGCCATCGGCCCGACAGGCTGCGAGGCAGGCTGAGATTGTCGCCGTGGCCTCCAGCGGCTGCTGATCAAAGGACCTCGGTGCACGGCGCTTGTCGCCGAAACTGTCGGAGCCGACAGGCCTGAACAAACCCGCGGGCGTCGTCTGCAGATCCGCGAGCCAGCGCAGCGACCGCAACCCGGCCTCGAGATAGGCTGGGACCTTCATGGAGGTACCGGTTGCGATCAGGGCCTGAGGCAGGCGCGCGTTGTCATAGGAAAGCCCGTCCTCGAACCACACCCAGTTCGGTGTCTCGACCGCCGAGAGCAGGGCGAGCAGGCGATCGGCCAGCAGCGGGCGCAGCCAGATGGCAGTCGGCGGCGCCCCGGCGACGGCGCAATAGGCGTCGAGGCCGAGCAGGGTGAAGCTCCAGGCGCGGGGCGAGGTGAAGCTCTCGACGATGGGCAGGGCTTGTGCGAACAGGGCGGCTGCCCATTGCCGGCGCGACGGGCTGACATCGCTGCGCGCGCATTCGCCCAGCGCCCAGAGCGTCCGGCCATGACTGTCCTCGGAACCCGTATCTTCCAGCCAGCGCCGGTCGAAGCTCATGAAATTGCGGAAGCGTCGCGTGTCGGGATTCCAGGCGTGCTGGACGAAGGATGCGTAACGCGCCGTCAGCGCGTCCGTAAGCTGCCGTTCGCCGGTGCTGCTCAAGGTGCAGGCGAGGAGGAGCGCGCGGGCATTGTCATCCACGCAGTAGCCATGCGCGCGATCCGGCACGGAATGGACGGCATGCTGGAACAATCCGGTATCGTCGCACATGGACAGGAGATGTCCTGTCTGCATCTCCGGAGGCGCAGGAATCTGCGGCGAGGGCGTTGTCATGATGGGGCTGGCGACGACGCTCAGCACCCGGCCCCGACGCGCCGTCTCAAACGCGGCGAGATAGCGCTTGGCCGTTCGTTCCCATGTCATCGAACGGCTACTGGCATAGGCACGCAGCCGCATTGCCTGGCGCCTGTCGACATCGGTCAGCAGTCCCGCGATCTCGTCGCCGATGGCAACCGCATMGCCGAAGGGCACCAGAATGCCGCGCCCATCAGCGAGCAGTTCCTGTGCGTGCCAGTAGGGCGTCGAGACGACGGCTTTCCCGAGGCCGAAACTGTAGGCCAGCGTGCCCGATGTCATTTGCGCCTCGTTGAGATAGGGCGTGACATAGACATCGCACATCGAGATGAAGCCCAGTAGCGTCGCCTGATCGACGAACTGGTCGAGGAAGACCACATGATCCTCGACGCCGAGTTCGCGCACGCGGCTCATCAGGCTGGCGCGATAAGCCTCGCCCTGGTCGCGGACGAGATTGGGATGCGTTGCACCCAGAACCACATAGACCGCATCGGGGCGACGCCGCAGGATCGCCGGCATCGCGTCGATCATCACCTCGATGCCCTTGTTGGGCGACAGCAGACCGAAGGTCAGGATGACGGAGCGGCCGCTGAACCCGAGCCTGGTCTTGGCGTCGTCAGGTGCGAGAAAGGCGACGTCGGGAATGCCGTGCGCGATCACCTCGATCTTGTCGGCAGGGAGTCTGTAGACGGTCCGCAGCAGGTCACGGCCCTTCTCGGCCATGACGACGATGCGCGTCGAGGCGTCGACAATCTGTTCCATGACATCGCGCTGCACCGGCGTCGGCTCGGACAGGACGGTGTGGAGTGTGGTGGCCACCGGCGTCTTCAGCCGCGACAGCAGCGCCATGATGTGGCCGCCGGCCTCTCCGCCGAAGATGCCGAACTCATGCTGGAGCGAGACGATGTCGAACCGACCATCATTCAGGAAGTCGGCGGCCCCTGCATAATCCTCCAACCCGTCGTCGCCGACCTGATAGTGGACGGAGCGTGGATAGTCGTAAGCATGACCATGGTCGTTCATGGCCACGATCGAGGTTTCGAGATCCGAGCCCGACAAGGCGACCGCCTGTTGCAAATCCGTCGTGAAGGTCGCGATTCCGCAGCGACGCGGAAGCGAGTTGCCGATGAAGGCAATGCGGTGGAGCGGGCTCATGGTCGGGCCTCCGTGAAGGGGTTGGACGGACCCGCCAGCGTCGGGAGCGGCAGGGGCGGCTGAGGCGGCTGGGAAACGGCGTCGCCTGGCGCATTCGCATCATGCGCAGAGACGGCATGCAAAAGGTCGGGGCAGGGGCTTGTCGCGTCATAGGCCACCAGACAGGTCAGGCCTTCGCCCCCCGCCTCGATGCGCATGCTGTCGGCCTCGATGAAGCAGCCCTCGCCGGCGACTGCTTGGAACGCCCCGAGCCTGGCGGTGCCAGCGATGATGACCAGCCAGGTCTCTCTGCTTGCACTGAGGTTCCAGACCGATCCCGAAGCCAGATCAAACCGCTCGAGGACGAAATACGGGCTCGCGACGAGCAGGGTCCTGCAATCGCCAAGATACCGCACTGGGGCTTGCCCTGCGGCGGGCGCGGCCAGGGCCGCTGCAACGCCGTGCTCGATGTGAAGTTCGCGTTGGCGGCCATGGTCGAACAGGCGGAAGGTCGTGTCGCTTCGCTGCTGGATTTCCGCGAGGACAAGCCCGGGGCCTATCGCGTGGATCGTTCCGGCCGGCACGAAGATGACGTCGCCCTTGCAGGCCTTGCGCCACTGCACGAGGTCGGTGATGGAGCCATCCTCGATGGCGGCCCGCAGTTCTGCGGGCGTATGGGCCGATTTCAGCCCGACGCCGATCGTGGCATCCGGTGTCGCGGAGAGAATATACCAGGCTTCGGTTTTGCCGTGAGGGAGCCCCATAGCTTGCGCGAAAGCGTCGTCCGGATGCACCTGGATCGACAATGCCTCGCGCGTGAACAACAACTTGAGCAGCAGGGCGGGCTCGGCCGCGTGAATGTCGCGGCGTTGAAACCAGAGTTCACCGATGGCGACGCCGTCATGCGCGACCTCGCTCCAGGGCAGGAGATCGGTCGACCCCCAGGGTTTGGGCATCGCATGTACGCAGGCCTGTTCGAGCGCCATATCGGTCTCCTGGTGCGCATCGCCAGTGATCGAGCGACGGCTGTCGATCGATGCGGCAATGGTCGGCGACGGCTTTCAATGGCGCCTGGCGAGGGACAAAAGGCCCGCCGCAGGCAGCATCATGCGCTCGTTGGGCGCATCAAACAGGCCAGATACCGCTCCAACGCTGGAGCAGGACCGCGGCCCGGATAGCTGGATGATCGCGCGTCGCGCGGTCCTCGATGGATCAGGTGCTCCGCTTCATGGGAGGACCTGCGCGCCAGGGCTGAGACCGGCTAGCACGGCTCGGTTCTTAGCAAGGGTGCCGTGCAGACGGATCTCATCATCCATTGCGCGTCGCCTCGAAAGGCACATGCCCTCATTCGGCAGAGTTGCACGACTGACGCCATGCCGGAACACGCGGCCCGCAGCATAAAGTCTGGCCGCACACGATCGTTCCCGGCCTTGTCCTTGAGCTGGCCCCAAGCAGCCGGCGCACACCAGGGAGTGTCGCCGACAAAATAATGGCGCTTCCTGACATGAGAACAATTCACTACGGACGAGATTTAACCTAAATTATGAGGTGAATTTTAAAAGTATCGAGAAAGTCGATCGCGCCGCTATATAGCGTGAATAACTCAGGAAAGATCCATAATTATTTTTTGGATAATACCGACGTTCAGGATGAGATCAAATATTGAGAGATTGGATCGAGGTTTTCCAGCGTGCCGCCTTGGTTGGCATGGCGGCACCCCTTCGAGACCGGAAGCGGGAAAGTTCTGATGGATCGGCAAGACGCAGCAGAGCCCGCGCAGTCCGACTTGCCTATGGCCTTAGGGCGACGGCGAGGTCCGGCCGATCCGTCGTGAAGGCGCTCACGCCCGCGGCGAAGGCCTGCTTGATCTCCGCCTCCTCATGCACGGCAAAGAGACCGTAGCGGATCGCCTCACGCCGGCAGATCTCCGCATCGGTGTCCTGGGCTTGCGAGATGCGCACCGCAATCTCCGGAACGCCCGCCATGCGCGCCTTTCGGCACAAGGCACCGAGATCTCGCGTCGGCGCGGCGAGCGTCTTCTCGGCGATCAGCCAGATCAATGGCGTGGCTGGCGCCAAGCTGGACAGTTCTTCCAGCGTCGCGAGATCGAACGCGGTGAAGGTCGTCCGGTCGAGCAGGCGCGTTTCCGTGAGCACTTCGACGATCTGGGCCTCGATCCCGGGATAGCGGCTGCCGTCGTGCCGGTTCTTCAGCTCGATGCGCAGCTTGATGCCGCTCGGCTCGAGAACGTCGAGCACTTCGTCAAGGCTCGGAATGGTCTCGTCGCTTGTGCGCAGCAGCGCCACCTCCCGGAGGTCGGCCCAGTCCTTGTCCGCGATCGCTCCGGTGCCGGCAGAGGTTCGGCCGAGCAGCGGATCGTGATGGACGAGCAGCACGCCGTCGCGACTGCGATGGATGTCGAACTCGATGAAGTCGACAGCCATCGCGGCGGAGTTGCGGAAGGCGAGGCGGCTGTTCTCGGGCCAGAGTCTGGCTCCGCCGCGATGAGAGGCGATCTCTGTCATGTCACCGTCACAGTCCAAGAGGTTTTCTGCGTTGCAAGATAAATTGCGATATCAAGAGTCAGCAATTTATCTTGCATAGCTCCGAAGAGCTTGTCTACCTTGGGCGGCATTGGGAGGGTTGCATGAGCCTGACGGAGATTATCGCGGCGCACCGGGACGAACTGACCGAAGCCGATCGGCGGCTGATCGAGGTTCTCCTGGCTGACCAGACAGCGGGCAGCTTTCTGCCGGCGCACAAGGTCGCAGGGCAGGCCGGCGTGCATCCCTCGACTGCGGGCCGGCTCGCACGCAAGCTCGGCTTTGCCACCTATCGCGACATGCGCGGCGCCTTGCAGGACGCGGTCGTCGCCGATCTCGACGCGTCGGTTCGCGTCCGGCGCCGGCTCAGCCGCGTCCGCGGCGATTCCCTCCTGGGCTCTGTCGTCGATGGTGAAATCCGTGCCCTGAACGCGGTGGCTGCGCAGATTTCGGATGCCGATATCATTGCCGCCGCCGGTCTGCTGCGCGACGCCGGGCGGATCCTGGTGGTCGGCGAGGGGCATGCGAGCAGCCTGGCGGACCTGTTCGTGCGCCGTCTCGTCAGGTCCGGCTACAGGGCGGCAGTGGTCGCCCATGCCGACTGGCAGGCGGCTGACCAATTGCTCGGCCTCGCCGCCGGCGATGTCGTCGTCGCCCTGGTCTTTCGCCACGAGAGCCCGGCGGCCGCGCGGATCATCGCCTATGCGCAAGGCATCAATGCCGGAACGCTCTTGATCACGGACCGGCGCACGGGTGTGCCGGATTGCGACGCGCAACTCGTTGCCGACCGTGGCGAGCAGGGCGAATTCCATTCGCTCACCGTCCCGATGGCGATCTGCAATACCCTGATCCTGGAACTGTCGCGCACCGACCGCGGTCGCTCGCTGAAGACGCTGGCAAAGGTCGAGACGCTGCAACGGATGTTTCGCGGCAAGCCGGGATAGCGGCTGCGGTGTCGCGCGTGATCGGACCACTGAACAAGGACCCCGGTAGCGGGGCGCCCCAAGGGAGGATGCAATGGCAAGAGCGATGAAACGCAATGCAGGGCTTTGGGCGGTGCTTGGCGCGGGGCTGGCTGCATCCATGCAAACCGGCGCGTCGGCAGCGGAGCGGCCGGCCCTCACGGTGGCTGTGAACGAACTTGCGCGCTCGCTCGACCCCGGCGAGAACACCGGCAATGTCGACGTCCGGGTCTATTACTCGATCTTCGATACGTTGATCCGGCGCGATTTCGCGCATCCGACGGCGGACGGCGGTGCGAAACTGGTTCCTGGGCTGGCGGAAAGCTGGTCCTGGAGCACGCCGACCACCTTCGACATGAAGCTGCGCCGCGGCGTCGTGTGCCATGATGGCAGCCCGTTCAACGCTAATGACGTGCTGGCGACGTTTTCTGCCGATCGGCTTTGGGGGGCGAAGTCCTATTATCCCGATGGCCGCGTCTATTTCGGCAATTTCACCAATGTCGAGAAGCTCGACGAGTTTACGATCCGGATCACGACGGCCCAGCACGACCCGATCATCGAGCACCGCCTGTCGAGCTACATGTCCTTCGTCATTTGCGACGAGGCCTGGAACAAGTTCAGGACGGAGGGTGTCGAAGCGAAGACCTGGATGGATCAGGCGGCCAAAGCGCTGCGCTGGAAGCCCGTCGGCACAGGCCCCTATAGCTTCGTCGACTACCAGAAGAACGACCGCATCACGCTTGCCGCGTTCGATCGCTATTTCGAGGGCGCTCCCGCCGCGAAATCCATCACCTTCCGCTCGGTTCCGGAGGTCGCAGCCCGTGTCGCCGGTCTCGTCGCGGGTGATTTCGATATCGCCGTCGAGATCCCGCCGGACCAGTGGGACGGCCTCAAGCGCTACAAGGATGTCACGCTGAAGACGGAGCCGCTGGAGAACAGCCATGTGCTCCAGTTCAACACCAACGACCCGGTGCTCTCCGACAAGAAGCTGCGCCACGCGATGAGCCTGGCGATCGACCGCAAGGGGCTGATCGACGCTCTCTGGAAGGGCCAGACTTATGCGCCCAACGGCCACCAGCTGCCGAGCTTCGGGCCGATCTATGTGAAGGAGAACAAGGGCTATTCCTACGATCCCGTGCTCGCCAGGAAGCTCCTTGCCGAGAGCTCCTACAAGGGCCAGGAGATCTCCTACAGGCTGATCCCGAACTACTACCTCTATAATGTCGAGGCGGCGCAGGTCATCCAGGAGATGTGGCGCGCAGTCGGCATCAATGCGCGCATCGATTTCGTCGACAGCTTCAAGGATGTCCGCAAGCCCGGTGCCCAGGTCTTCGCCTGGTCGAACACCTATCGCGTGCCTGATCCGGCAGGCGCGATCCTGACCCTGTGGGGCCCCGATACCGACAACCAGAACACCTGGAAATATTACGGCGCGAGCGCTGCATTCAACGAGGCCGCCAGGGAGCTGCTCGCCGAGACCGAAGAGACCAAGCGCAAGGCGCAGTTCGCGAAGCTGCTCGTTGCCTTCGAGGACGATATGCCGATGACGATGCTCTACAACCCCGTCACCGGCTACGCGCTGAAGAAGGGCATCAACTGGACGCCCTATAGCCAGTACTACATGGACTTCCGCCCCTCGAACCTGTCGATCGGCGCGAAGTGACGGACACGGACCGCATCACGGAAACCGGCGAGGGGAGCGACACGCTCCTCTCCGTCGAGGATTTGACGGTCGGCTTCCGCACCGCCGCCGGCTATGCCGACATCCTCCATTCCGTCTCGTTCTCGGTCCGTCGCGGCKCCACGACATGCGTCGTCGGCGAGAGCGGCAGCGGCAAGAGCGTCTCCTGCCAGGCCGTGCTCGGCTTGCTGCCGCGGAACGGCCGGCGCGTCGGCGGGCGCATCCTGTTCGAGGGGCGCGATCTCGCCCTGGCGAGCGAAAGCGAGCTGGAGACGATCCGTGGACGCGGCATCGGCATGGTATTCCAGGACCCGCTCGGCTCGCTCAATCCGCTGCACACCGTCGGCACGCAACTGCGCGAGACCCTGCGGCTGCACAGCTCGCTCTCCGAGCCGCAGCGCCAGGCGCGCGAGCTCGAGCTGCTGCGGATGGTCGGAATTCCCGAGCCCGCACAAAGATTGGCATCCTATGTCCACCAGTTCTCCGGCGGCATGGCGCAGCGCGTGATGATCGCGATGGCGCTGGCCTGCGAGCCGCGTCTGCTGATCGCCGACGAGCCGACGACGGCACTCGACGTGACGATCCAGGCGCAGATCCTCGACCTGCTCAACCGGCTGAAGGCCGAGCTGGGCATGGCGATCCTGTTCGTTACCCATGATCTCGGGGTTGTCGCCGAGATGGCCGACGATGTCGTCGTGATGCGCCATGGCCGCGTGGTCGAGGCCGGCCCGGCCGAGCGCATCCTGCAGGCGCCGGAAGCGCAATACACGCGCGAGCTTCTGGCCGCGATGCCGCGCCTCGATGTCTCCGCGCCGGTCTATCGCGAGCGGGTCGCCTCATGAGTGAACGGTCGGAACCGCTGCTGCGGGTCTCGAAGCTGCGTCGCCATTTCGGCGGCGGACGCTCCTTCTTCCGGTCGCAGCAGACGATCCGCGCCGTCGAAGATGTCTCGCTCATGCTGCGGGTCGGCGAGACGCTCGGCCTTGTCGGGGAATCCGGTTGTGGCAAGTCCACGACCGGCCGGATGATCGTCGGGCTCGAGCGCCCGAGCGGCGGCGAGATCGTCTTCAAGGGGCGCGACCTTGCCGGTTTGAGCCCGGGCGACTGGCAGCGGCAGCGCCGCGACATCCAGATGATCTTCCAGAATCCGCAATCGGCGCTCGATCCGCGGCTGAGCATCGGCCGGCAGATCCGCGAGCCGCTCGACCTGCACGAGATCGGAGATCGGGCCGGTCGGGATGCCGAGGTCGCGCGCCTGATGCGGGCGGTGGCCCTCCCGCCGGAAACGGCCGGACACTTTCCCCATCAGATCAGTGGCGGCCAGGCGCAGCGCGTCGTCATCGCCCGCGCGCTGGCCATGAAACCCAGCCTGATCGTCTGTGATGAACCGGTCTCGGCGCTCGATGTCTCCGTTCAATCGAAGGTGACCGAACTCCTGCAGGAGCTGCAGGAGCGGTTCGATATCGCCTATCTCTTCATCTCCCACGATTTGCGCGTAGTGAAGCAGCTCTCGCACCGCATCGCCGTGATGTATCTCGGCCAGATCGTCGAGGAGGGGCCGACGGATCCGGTCTACCGGCAGCCGCTGCACCCCTACACCATGGCGCTTCTGGCCGCGATTCCCGATCTCTCCGCGCCCAGGCGCACGCGATCGGCCCGGCTTATGGGCGATCCGCCGTCGCCTGCCAATCCGCCCCCGGGCTGTCATTTCCACACCCGCTGYCCCTATGCCCGCCCGCGTTGCTCCGTCGAAATGCCGGTGCTGCGGGAAGTCGAGGGTGGCCGCAGCGTCCGCTGCCATTTCTCCGAAGAACTGAGGGCAGAATCGTGAACCGGCCGCTTGTCATTGCCCATCGCGGCCACTCCGCCGGCTACCCGGAGAATACGCTGGAGGCCTATCGGGCGGCGATCGCCGCCGGGGCCGATCTCGTCGAGACCGATGCGCGCCTGACGGCGGACGGCGTCGTCATCGCCGCGCATGATCCAGATCTGGCGCGGCTGGCAGGCAGCACGGCGGCCATCGCGACAACCACCTACGCGGAGCTGGCGACGATCGCGCGCTCGAGCGGCATCCGGCTCGCGACCCTGGCCGAGGCGCTCGCAGCGATCTGCCCGCATCGACAGGCCCTGATCGACGTCAAGACGCAGGATCTGACGATCATCGACGCGGTGATCGCGGTGATCGATGGGGCAGGGCTGCGCGATCGGGTATGGATCGGTGTGCGCGACGTCCTGCAGGTCGCCCACGCCCGGCTCCAGATGCCGGGCGTCCGGGTGCTCGCCTTCCTTCCCGATAAGGCAAACCCGGACCATTTCGCGGCAGCCGGAGCGAGCGCCTTCCGGATCTGGGAAGGCGGTCTCGACGGAACGGTCGCGACAGGCCTGCTCGGGCATGTGCCGGTCTGGGTCACGGCGGGAGGGAGCGGAACCGGGCGCCGTGTCGGAGATGTCGATGCCGATGGCCTTGCTGCCATCCTGGAGAAGTCGCCGCAGGCCGTGCTGCTCAACGACCCCGACCTGCTCGTCGGAACACAAAACCGCGTGGCGTCGTGATGCCGGGCCGTCATTTCCTGACCAAGCTGGCGCGCGGCCTCCTGACGGTTTGGCTGATCGTGACCCTGACCTTCGTCGCGCTGAACCTGTCGGGGGACCCGATCGATGCCCTGGTCGGAGACCAGGCCTCGCCCGAACTCATCGCGCATTACCGCGAGAAATTCGGGCTCGATCGACCCCTCTGGCAGCAATACGTCTCCTATCTCGCCGGCATCGCACAGGGCGATTTCGGCCTCTCGCTCTCCGATCAGCGCCCGGCGGTGGAGCTGATCGCAGGTGCGCTCCCCCATACGCTGCGGCTTGGACTGACGGCCTTCGTGCTTGGCCTCATTCTTGGTGTCGGCTTCGGCATCGTCGCGGCGCTGAACCGCAATCGGCCGGTGGACCGGCTGGTGATGAGCTTCGCCGTGCTCGGCTTCAGCCTGCCGAATTTCTTCCTCGGCATCCTGCTGATCCTGCTGTTCTCGCTGCACTGGCGGCTGCTGCCGAGTTCGGGCGACGCGACGGCCCTGCACCTGATCCTGCCTGCTGTGACGCTGGGCACGCATTTTGCGGGTACATTCGCGCGTTTCACCCGCTCGGCGATGCTTGAGGTCCTGAACAAGCAATATGTCGTAGCGGCCCGCGCCAAGGGCGTGCCGAGCATGCGCCGCGTGCTCTGGCATGCCCTGCCCAACGCCGCGATCCCGATCGTCACCATCATCGGGCTCAAGCTCGGCGATCTCGTCGCGGGCTCGATCATCGTCGAGACGGTGTTTGCGGTCCCTGGCGTCGGTCGGCTTCTCGTCAACGCGGTCACGTCGCGCGATTTCGCGCTGGTCCAGGCGATCCTGATCATGGTCTCGGTCACCATGATCCTCGCCAATCTCGCGGTCGACGCGATCTACACCCTGATCGATCCGCGCATGCGCGCTGCACGTTCGGAGAACTGAGATGGCGATGCCATGGTCCTTCCGTCGGGCTGACGACACTCCGGTGCGTGCGGAAGCGCGCTATCCCGTCCTCGTCGTCGTTGCCCTCGTCCTGCTGGCGCTGATCGTTGTCGTCTTTCTCTTCGCGGACTGGCTGGCGCCCTATGACTACCGCGCGCAAGCGCTGCTCAAGCGCCTCAGGCCGCCGGTCTTCCTCGGTGGGACGACGGATCATCTGCTCGGCACCGACGAACTCGGCCGCGATGTCCTGAGCCGCCTGATCTACGCCATCCGCTTCAGCGTGCTTGTCGCACTCGGCGGCACCTTGATCGGCGCCCTGATCGGCACGGCGCTCGGGTTCATCGCGGCGCATTTCCGCGGCTTCGTCGAGGAAGCGATCATGATGCTGGCCGACGTCCAGGCGTCGCTGCCCTTCATGATGATCGCGCTCGCGCTGATCGCCATGTTCGGGGGTGGCTTCCTGCTCTTCATCGCCATCATGGGGTTCTACGGCTGGGAGGTCTTTGCGCGGCTGACGCGGGGCGTCGTCATCGCCGCAAACACGCAAGGCTATGCGACGGCCGTGGTCGCGCTCGGCGCGCCGGCGCGCCATGTCTATCTCCGGCATATCCTCCCCAACATCCTGAGCGTGCTGATCGTTCAGTTCACGCTCAACTTTCCGCAGGTGATCCTGCTCGAAACCTCGCTCAGTTTCCTTGGCCTCGGCATCCGCCCGCCTCTGACCAGCCTTGGCCAGATGCTGGGGGCAGGGCGCGCCTACCTGACMACCGCATGGTGGATCGCGATCCTGCCCGGCATGGCGATCTTCCTGACGACCATGTCGATTTCGATCATCGGCGACTGGGTCCGCGACAGGCTCGACCCGACGCTGCAATCACGCTGAGCGAGCAGGCGCGGCCCCCTGCCATCGTTCGGACTGGTTGCGTCACGGCCAATATTTCGGTTGCACCTGCACAGTGGCCGCCGCCAAATGTGCGGATGCAGCAGGAGGAATCGCCGTGCGTGGCACAGGCAGCTGGCAGGTCGTTGCGCAGGCGGAGGCAGGCACCCCGGCAGGCGAGCCGCCTGACGCCGCCTACGAGGCCCGTTCGCTGTCCGACTGCGGCGATGGACCAGGGCCCGACTGGCCCCATCGCACGGCCAAGCGGCTGATTCAGGAGCCGGCCGATGTCGCGATCACGGCTGCGCTGGCCGAGATCGGCGCGCTTGCCGGTGCCGACCGGGCCTGGATGTTCGAATATGACGCCGCGCTGCTCCGCTTCCGGAACACCCATGAATGGAGCAGGCAGGGCGTTCGCTCCTTCGTCGAGGACCTGCAGAACACGCCGGTGACGATGATTGCCTGGCTGCAGCAGTTCCTGGTCTCGGGCAAGGCCGTGATGATCAATCGGGTTGCCGACTTGCCGCGTCCGGCCCGCCAGCTCCAGGTCGAGATGCTGCGCCAGGGCGACCAGAGCGTGCTTAGCGTCCCGGTCTTCCATGATGGGCAGCTGCGTGCCTGTATCGGTTTCGACGCGACCACCGCAGCCCGGCGCTGGCAGCAGGCGGATATCAGGGCGCTGTTTCAATGCGCGGAGCTTATCGCGCTGGCGCGTTACGGATCGCACCGCAGCGCGCAGGCGCTGGACGGCCCGGCGAAGGCGTTCGCACCGTTGATCCATCTGCGCCGGCAGGGGCAGATCATCGGCGTGGAGCCCCATGCCATTCTCGGCGTCCGCTCGGCGCGCGACTATGCCAAGGTCTGGCTGAAGGACGGCTCGACGGTCCTCGACCTGCGCCCGCTCGCCCTCTGGACCGGGCTGCTGCCTTCGGCCTCCTTCCTGCGCGTGCACCGCACCGCGATCGTCAATCTGCATCATGTCAGCGGGCTCGACCGGCGCGACGGAAATGGCTGGAAGATTGCGCTCGGCCAGCTCGCGGACGCCTGGCCCGTGTCGCGCCCCTACCGGCAGGAATTGCGGCAGCGACTCGGGATTTGAGCGCCGGCCGCTTCGCGTAACGTAACCTCCTGCCGCTTTACCGATTTCTCACGATGAAACCTATCGGCAAGGGCATTCATCGAACCGGCATGTCGGTTGGTCGAATTGAGCTTGCCTCCCGCCCGGCACGCCAACCCGATAGGCGAACCGATCAACCGATTCACGCTTTGCCCATGCCGCTCCGCCGCACCGTCACCGCTCCAACCTCCAGACGCATCCCGGGACGCAAGGCGGCAAGGTTAGCCGTCGTCTCTTTGTTGGCCGTCGTGCTGTCCGCAGGCTGGCAGCGCCAAGCCGCTGCCGAAGATCTGGCCCTGCAGGATGCGGCATCGATGGCCGGCGTCGCGATGTTCCTGAACGCGCGCGCTCCGGGGCTGATCCTCGCCGTCGTCAGGGGCGAGGACAGCGTCATCGCGGGCTATGGCGAAGCCGCGCCGGGCAGCGGCAAGGAGCCCGACCGCCGATCGATCGTCCGCGTCGGTTCGGTTTCAAAGGTCTTCGCGGCCGATGTGCTTGCCGCGATGGCCGCAACCGGGCAGCTCGCCCTCGACGCTCCGCTCAGTCGCTATGCCCCGCCCGGCAAGGCTCCGCTGGATTTCGCCGACCGGCCGATCACGTTGCTCGACCTCGCAACGCATTCGGCTGGACTGCCGCGCGAAATGGCCGATCCAGCGACGCCGGCGGAAGAGAAGAACCCGTTCGCGACCTTCAAGGCATCCTATTACTGGGACTGGATCTCGGGTCATCGCCCGGCCTACCGCCCCGGCACCACCGCGATGTACTCCAATTTCGGCTTCGGCCTGCTCGGCGACGCGCTCGGCAGGGCCGGTGGCAAGCCGTTTGCCGAACTGGTGCGCGAGCGCATCACCGCGCCGCTCGCCATGGCGGACACGGGCTTGCGTCTCTCGGAGGCTCAGAAGCCCCGACTGATGACCGGGCTCGATCCGTTCGGCAAGCCCGATCCGAACTGGGAGGCAAGTGAGGTGATGCAGGCCAGCGCCGGCATCTACACCACCGCCGAGGACATGGTGAAATGGATGCGCTGGCATCTGGCCGATGACGCGGCCGGGCGCCCGGCGCGGACACTCGCGCATGCGCTCTGGCGGCCCCATGACGGACTTGCGCGCCTCGTTGGCGTCGAGGCCACGGATTCCGACGGGATGGGATTGGGCTGGATCGTCAGCCCGGCGCGCGAACGCGTGCCGCTGCTGCTCGGCAAGAGCGGCGGCATCGGCGGCTTCATGAGCTATGTCGTGCTCTCGCCCAACCGCAAGCTCGGCATCTTCGTCGTCGCCAGCCGCGTCGACTTCGCCATGTTCGGAGGGATACGGCAGGCGGTCCGGGATCTCGCTGCCGAACTCGTGCCCGCGGCAGAAGGGCGCTGAGCGTTGCGGACGGCAGGGGCATGACGGCGGCGCGGCCGAGCCTGGCCTTTGAAATCAGCCGGCGTCCTGACCGGACGCCGATTGCAAGCTTGCGCGGATATCACGGCGCGGCATTGTCGCAGAAGCGGGCTGCGCTGCGCTCGTCCACGGCCATCGCCGGAGCCCTGGCCGGGGGCGTCATGCTCGGCGCCATCCTGATCGGCGCATCTCCGGCCGCAGCCCAGTCGCTGGGCGGCGGCGGCGCGGGCGGCCGCCATGGCGTCAGCAAGCCTGTCGCTGGCGGAGCGGGCGCCGGCTCGGGATTGTTCGCGGGCGGGGGAGGCGGCGGCGGCGGCGGCCGGCACGGCGACAAGCGCAGCGGTACTGCCAACGGCGGCCTGGGCGGAGCCGGGGGTAGCGGCGCGCATGCCAAAGGCGGCGGCGATGGCGGCGGTGCCGGTGCCATCGGCTTCGACGGCAGGAGTGGTTCCGGCCCGCTACCGGGCGGCCAAGCGATCACGGGCGGTGCCGGTGAGGCAGGCGCGGTTGGCGGAGACGGCAGCGACGGCCAGCCCTTCGGTGGCATCTGGGGGCATGACAGCGGCAGCGGCGGCGGCGGTGGCGGCGGTGGTACCGGCGCGATCCTGAGTGATCCGAGCGCGAGTTTCGTCACCGCGCCGATTCTCGGTGGCAGCGGTGGCGCGGGCGCGAGAGGCGGCAAGGCCGGCACCGGTGCCGTCGGCCTGGTTGGACCGATCCCAGGGGCAGGCTATGGCGGTGCGGGCGGCGGTGGCGGCGGTGGCGGCGGCGGCGGGGTCGGGCTGGTGCTGCTGCAGTCCGGAGAAGTCCTCGTCAGGTCGGTGATTTCGGGCGGCAATGGCGGCGCAGGCGGTGCCGGCGGTACGGGCGGGGACGGCGCGGGAGGTGTGCTCGGCCAGAACTGCCCTCCGGGCCTGCCCTGTTTCCTCTGGGGAGACGATGGCGGGGACGGGTATTATGGCGGCAGCGGCGGCAATGGCGGCGATGGCGCAGCCGGGCTCTATGCCTCCGGCTCCGGCCCGATCATCGTCCAGAACCAGTCGGTCATTCGCGGCGGTGACGGCGGTGCCGGGGGCATCGGCGGAACGGGGGGCGGGGGCAAGAACGGCGGCGACGGAGGCCATGGCGGCAGCGCCGGCAATGGCGGTGACGGTCTCGTCCTCGCCGCCGGCGGAAGCCTGGAGGTTCAGGCCGGAGGACTCGTTGCCGGCGGCAAGGGCGGCGCTGGAGGGGCGGCCGGCGCGGCAGGATATGGGTCGTACAATATCGATCCCGGCCATGATGGCACTGCGGGCCAGAACGGGCGCGGCGGGCGTGCTGTGTCGGGCGGCGGCGGCGTTCGGATCGTCACGGCCGGGCAGATCGAAGGCGGGCTCAATCCCGACGGGTCGCGTGCCGATGCCATCAATCTGAGCGGCGGCGGCAATACGCTGGAATTGCAGGCGGGCTATCGCATCCTCGGCACTGTCGTCCTGACCCGCGACGACAGCAATCCAAACACGCTCGTCCTCGGAGGCTGGCAGAATGCCGGTTTCGACTTCGGCGCATTGGGCAATGCCAGCCAGGCCTTCGGCACCTTTGCGAAGGACGGCCCGGGCACCTGGACCGTGACGGGCGCGGCGAGCTTCAGCACGATCAGCGTCAGGAATGGCGGGCTCGTCCTGTCCGGTGCGGCGGAATTCTCCAGCACGACGGCGGTCATCGCGCCTGATGCGGGCTCCCATGCTGCCGTCACGATCTCCGGTTCCGCGGCCAAATGGAACAATGCTGTCCCCATGGTCGTGGGCGACAGGGGGGATGCGTCGCTGACCATCACGAATGGCGGTACCCTGACCAGCCTGTTCACGCTCTTCCAGCCCCAGCTCGGGATCGCCACGATCATCGGCAAGGAGGCCGGCTCTCGCGGCACGGTCCTCATTTCCGGGCCAGGGTCGCACTGGAGCAATTATTCGGCGCTGTACCTCGGGATCGACGGCTCAGGTCATATGACGATCGCCAATGGCGGGAGCCTCGACAGCTATGGCGAGACGATCATCGGCGGCAAGCCCGGCGCGCCCGGCTCCGATGCCGTCGTCACGGGTGCAGGCTCGCGCTGGACCGTGCATCGCGGCCCCGGCTACCTCGAGCGCGCCGAACTTGGCGTCGGCAGCACGAGTTCGCTGCTCATCTCCGATGGTGGTCGGGTCCAGAGCGACACGGTGGCGGTCGCCGGCAGCCTCGTCGTCACAGGTGCCGGTTCCGTGCTGACCACGGTCAATTCGGATGCCCTCTATCATGGCGTCGAGGCCTTCACCCTGTCGGGGCTCGGCGGCGCAGCCGCAACCGCGACGGTCTCGGATGGCGGGCTGATCGATACCGGCAAATATGTCATCGCCTTGAAGGATTACGGCCCCAGCTCCTTGAACATCGGTGCTGGTGCCGGGGCTCCGGCAGCCGCTCCCGGATTCCTGAAAACCGGTGGCGTGCAAATCTCGACAGCCGGTGCGCTCGTCTTCAACCACACGGCGTCGGATTATCGCTTCGATGCGGCGCTCTCCAGCGCCAGCGCGGGCGCGGGGACGATCCGGCTGCTCTCGGGCACGACGATCCTGACGGGCGACAGTTCGGGTTTCTCGGGCGCTGTGACGGTGGCGAGCAGCACGCTCAGGATGGCGGGCTCGGCGCGTCTCGGCGGCGCCATCGCGCTCAATGCTGGCGGCCGTGTCGAAGGCGAGGGCAGCCTGGGTGCGATCACGATCGGCAATGGCGGCACCCTGGCGCCCTCCGGCCCGACCTCGCTGACCGTCAACGGCAACCTCACGGGGAATGCAGGCGGCACCATCAGGCCATCGGATGCCGCCCCGCTCATCGTCAACGGCACGCTGACACTCAACGCCGGCAGCAACTACGATTACCAACTGCGCAGCGCCGACGCCCCCCCGATCGACTCCGCCACGACACAGGTCAATGGAAACCTCGCCCTCAATGGCGGGATACTGAACATCGGCGCCGGTTCTCAGCCCATGATCGGCTTCCATCGTGTCTTCACCTATACCGGTGCCCTCTCCGGCGGCGGCCTCGGCATCGGGAGCACGCCGGCGACCAGCCCGTTCGCCTATGACTACAGAATCGACATCTCGCAGGCGGGCAAGGTCGACCTGCTCGTCCAGCAGAACGGCCTCAACATCCTGCAACTCTGGGGCACGACATCGGCGGGCGGCGCATCCGGCACCTGGAATGCCGGAAGCCAGAACTGGTTCGACTATGCCGGCGCCACTCCGACGCAATGGGGGAGCGGCTACGGTGTCTTCCGCGGTCCGGGCGGCACCGTTACCGTTGACGGCCAGCAGAACCTCGTCGGGCTGCAATTCGCGGGCGGCAGCTACACGCTGGTCGACGGGGCCGGAGGCAGCCTGAACCTGCGCGGCTACAATAACGGCAGCTTCGTCATCACGACGCCGGAGATCCGCGTCCTCGACGGCGAGACCGCAACGGTCGCCCTGACGATTACTGGCTCTGACGGTCTCGCCAAGACCGGCGACGGCACGCTGATCCTGTCTGGAGCCAATACCTATACCGGCGGCACGGAGATCGGGGGCGGCACGCTTCAGATCGCCGATGACGGCAATCTTGGCGGTGCGGGCGGCCTCACCTTCGACAATGGCGCGCTCCATACGACCGCGAGTTTCACCTCCGGCCGCAGCATCGCCTTGCGCGACACCGGCGCCATCGACACCGATACTGGCACGACGCTGCGGCTCACCGGGGGGCTCGGCGGCGCGGGCGGGCTGATCAAATGGGGCACCGGTACGCTCGCGCTTTCAGGCAGCAACAGCTGGTCCGGCGGCACGCTCATCACGGCCGGAACGCTGATCGCAGAGAGCGCCGGAGCCCTGCCAGGGATGACCGGCTACGTCCTGACCGGCGGCAGGCTCGATCTCAACAGCTATCATCTGGCGATGAGCCAACTCGCCGGCACAGGCGGCGAGATTGCGCTCGGCACGGCTACGCTGACCGTCGACCAGGCCGAGGACAGTGCCTTCGCCGGCAGCATCACCGGCGCCGGACGGGTCGCGAAGGCAGGTGCGGGCACGCTGTTGCTGACGGGGACGAGCAGCTATTCCGGGGGCACGGCGATCCGCGGCGGCACTTTGGCCATCATCGCCGACGCCAATCTCGGCAATGCATCCTCCAGCCTTGCATTGAGCGGGGGAGGCCGGCTGGCGACGCTCGCCGACATCACCAGCAGCCGCGCGGTCACGCTCACCGGCTCGGGCACGATCGAGACCATCGCGGGCACAACCTTGGCCCTCGGTGGGGCAGTCAGCGGCACTGGCAGCCTGGTGAAGGACGGCTGGGGCACGCTCGCACTGACAGGAAGCGCCAGCCATGGCGGCGGCACGACGATTGCGGCCGGCATGCTGCAGATCGGCAATGGCGGGACCTCCGGCGAACTCGCCGGCGATGTCGTCAACAACGCCCTTCTGAGCTTCAACCGCACGAACGACTACGTCTTCGCCGGCGCCATCTCGGGCAGCGGCAGCGTCGTCCAGTCCGGCAGCGGCACGACGATCCTGACCGGCAATAACAGCTATTCCGGCGGCACGGTGATCAGGGCTGGTGTGCTCGAGGTCGCGTCCGACGGCAATCTCGGCGCCCGGGGCACGGCGATCAGCTTCTTCGGCGGCGCGCTGCGCTTCGGCACCGCGTTCGACACCAGCCGCACCGTGCTGCTGCTGGGCAACGGCACCGTCGATACCAATGGCCGCGACGCGACGCTGACGGGTGGGGTCTATGGCTTCGGCGATCTGATCAAGACCGGGGCGGGAACGCTGACGCTGACCGGCACCAACTTCTATCGCCGCACCGTCGTCGCGGCGGGCAGGCTCGTCGGCGACGCAGCCTCGATCTCCGGCGACATCGCCAATAACGGCACGGTCGTGTTCGATCAGCGCAGAGACGCCAGCATCGCTAGCGTGTTCTCCGGGACGGGACGGTTCGACAAGACCGGCCGCGGGGGGCTCGAATTGCGCGGCGATAGCGCGGGCTATTCCGGCACGACCACGGTGTCGGCGGGCATGCTCGTGGTCAATGGTTCCCTTGGCGGCGAGATCGACGTGCTCGCTGGCGCCAGACTTCAGGGCAGCGGTTCCGTCGGCGCAACGACGATCCGCTCCGGCGCGACGATCGCGCCCGGCAACTCGATCGGCACGCTGACGGTTACCGGCGACATCGCGTTCGAGCCGGGCGCGAGCTATGAGGTCGAGGTCGATGCCAGCGGCATGTCGAGCGACCTGATCCGTGCCGGTGGTGCGGCACGGCTCGGCGGCGGCTCGGTGGTGCATCTCGGTGAGGACGGCAATTATCGAGCGAACCAGCGTTATACGATCCTGACCGCCGATCGGGGCGTGCAGGGCCGTTTCGACGATGTCAGCTCGCGCTATCTCTTCCTCGATCCGACGCTGGGCTATGACGCGACCAGCGTCACCTTGACCTTGCTGCGCAACGACCTGCCTTTCTCCGCTCTCGCACAGACCCGCAACCAGACCCAGACCAGCCTCGGCCTGGAGAGCCTCGACGAGGCCAATCCGCTCTGGCAGCGCTTCACGCAGTTGCGCGACGAGGATGAAGGCCGACGCGCATTCGACAGCCTGTCCGGCGAGATTCACGCCTCGGCCAAGACCGTGCTGATCGAAGGCAGCCAGATCGTGCGCAGTGCGGTTTCCGACCGGATCCGCGCGGCCTTCGACGGAATCGGCGCGCCGCATATCGCGACGCTGGCCTATGCTTCGGGCAACGGGGCGATCTCGACGGCCCCGGCGGAAAGCCTGGCGCTATGGGCGCGCGGCTTCGGCTCCTGGGGGCAGACACAAGGGGACGGCAATGCCGCCTCGCTCACGCGCTCGACCAACGGCCTCGTCGCCGGCCTCGACCTCGCTGCCACGGCGGATAGTCGGGCCGGCATCATGGCGGGATATTCGCGCTCGCATTTCGAGGTGGCGCGCCGCAGGTCGCAGGCGGACGCGGACAACTACACGATCGGCCTCTATGGCGGGGCCCGCTTCGATCGTCTCCGCCTGACCGGCGCGGCGAACTTTACCTGGCACGATCTCTCGATGCGGCGTTCGGTCTCCTTCCCTGGCAGCGGCGAGCAGCTTCTGTCGGGCTACGGCGCCCACTCCCTGCAGGCCTTTGGCGAGATCGCCTATCGTCTCGACTTCGGGCCGGGCGTGTTCGAGCCGTTCGCCAATCTGGCCTATGTCAACCTTCGCAGTGATGGCTTTCGTGAGACGGGCGGCATCGCCGCTTTGTCCGCGGGCCCGCAGACCACCGCCGTGACCTTCGCCACGCTCGGCCTGCGTGCGCAGACCAGCGTCGAACTCGGCAGCAGCACGGTGCAGCTCAACGGCACGCTCGGCTGGCGCCATGCTGGCGGCGACCTGACGCCACTCTCGCTCCAGGCCTTCGCCGGCGGCGCCCCGTTCTCGATCGCGGGCGTTCCGATCGCCCGCGATGCGCTGGTGGTCGGCGCGGGCATCGGCATGAAGCTCACGCCGGCGGCCGAGCTCAGCATCGCCTATGATGGCCAGCTCGCGCGGGGCGCCACCGACCATAGCTTCAACGCCAGGCTTGGAATGAGGTTCTGAGGGCAGGGGACGACCGCGCACGCAGGAACGTTCTCGGCCCGACGGCAAATCGCTCATGGCGCAGGACGCGCCGACGCGATCGGCTGCCGCCGAGAGCCCGACCGGCCAACTCGCCTGGTAGGAACGGCCGACTGATTCCGTTATCGCGCCGTCGCTTGCAGCCTGGCCGTTATGGGTTCAACCTCATGAAGGCCGTGCGGCAAAGCGTGAAGCGAGAGCAGGCTTTTACGGCCCCGCGAGGTCTTGTTCGATGGACTGCTCGGGCTGCGGTTTCCAGATCGAAAGCGGCTTTGCCTTCTGCCCGAAATGCGGCGTGCGCCAGCCCGTGCCGTGTTCGAGTTGCAGCTTTCTCTGTGCGCCGGATTTCGCCTTTTGCCCGCAATGCGGCGCCCGCACCACCGCGAGGGCCACTCCTCAGACAGCGTCCGCGTCGAGAGCAATCGCTGCGCTGGATTCCCGGATGCCAGCACCGCTTCCGGACGTTGAAAGGGACCATACAACCGCGCCGCCGGTCTCCGATGCGGATCGCAGGACGGTGACGGTCCTGTTCGCCGACCTCAGCGGCTTCACCGCGCTCAGCGAGCGGCTCGACCCCGAGGTCGTCCAGACCTTGCAGACCGCGTTGTTCACGGAACTGACCGCGGCCGTGCAGAGCTTCGGTGGCTTTGTCGACAAGTTCATCGGCGATGCGCTGCTCGCACTGTTCGGCGCACCTGTCGCGCATGAGGATGATCCCGAACGCGCGCTCCGCGCTGCGCTCGACATGATCGCCCGCACGGCGCGGCTCGGCGAAAGCTCCGCCGCCGGGCGCGCTGAAATGGTGCTCCATCTCGGCATAAACACCGGGCCGGTTGTTGCTGGAGGTCTCGGCGTCGGTACTGCGAAATCCTATTCGGTGACCGGCGACACGGTGAATACAGCGCAGAGACTGCAATCGCTGGCCGCCCCGGGCGAGGTCCTGGTGGGGCCGCTGACCTATAGGCTGACCCGGCATGCCTTCTCCTATACCTCGCTCGGTGAGGTCGCCCTTCGCGGCAGGTCCGGCAGCGTGCTGGTGCATCGGCTGGGTGGACCGCTCGCATCACCCCGTGCAGCGCGTGGGCTCGATGCACTCGGCCTCAGCGCACCGCTGATCGGCCGCGATGCGGAGCTCCAGCGCATGCTGGCGAGTCTCGACCAGGCCTGTGCTGGCCAGGCGCAGCTTCTGCGCCTTGTCGGTGAGGCCGGCATCGGGAAATCTCGGCTGGTGAACGAGTTCGTCGGCCGCCTCGGCTGCGAGGAGCGCTTTCGCGACGTTGCCGTACGGCAGGCCGCCTGCTCGCCGCTTGGCGAACAGTCCTTCGGCGCCATCGGCGCAGTCGTGCGCAGCGCTGCCGGGGTGATGCAGAACGATGCTCCCGACGAGATGCGCTTGAAGCTCGCAGCCTTGCTGGCCAACCTTGGCATGGCGGGCGAAGAGGCGGAGCGATTGATGCCGCTGCTCTACCATGTGCTCGGCCTGGGCGACCCCAAGGCAAGTTTGCAGCATGTCGAGCCCGAGCAATTGCGGCGGCAAATCCTCCATGCTGTCTGCACGATCATCGAGCGGCGCCTGGCGCTATCGCCGCTGCTGATCGTCGTCGAAGATCTGCACTGGGCTGACACGGTATCGCTGGAAGCGCTGCGTTTCGTGATGGACAGGCTGGACCGATCGCGGCTGATGCTGGTGGTCACTCATCGCCCCACGCAGCAAAACGACCCGCTGGACTCAAGCCGCTTCAGCCATACCGCGCTCAGGCTGACGCAGCTTGGAGACAGCGACGGACGCCGCCTGCTCGCGGCCCTGTTCGGAGAGGGCTGGCTGAGTTCCATCGGGGCGCTGCCTGAGAGGATCCTCGAGCGCGCCGGCGGCAACCCCCTGTTCCTCGAGGAGATCGTGCGCAGCCTGATCGAGCTCGACGTGCTGAAGCGCGACGGCCAGCACTGGCAGATCGTGGCGGGCGAAGCGGCAGTCAGCATCCCGGACACGATCCAGGCGATGTTGCTCGCCCGCTTCGACCGGCTGCCGCAGGAGGCGCGGCGTCTCGCGCAGGAAGCCGCGGTCATTGGCCCTCGCTTCGATGCGACGCTGCTTGCAGCGGTGACCGCCGACCCCGCCAGGCTCGAAGCCGGGCTCGAACTGCTTGGCGACGCGGAAATCATCCAGAAGGCCGGGACAGGCGCAATCTCGTCGCAGTGCTACCGCTTCACGCAGACATTGCTGCACGATGTGATCTACCAGAATCTGCTGCTGCTACGACGGACCGAACTGCACGGGCAGATCGCCACCGCCTTCGAAGGCCTGTGCGGCGAAAGTCCCGAAAGGCTCGAAGATCTGACCGTGCTCGGTCATCATTTCGGGCTGAGCGCAGAGCGGGAAAAGGGCGCGCAATACCTGCGCGAGGCCGGTGATCGCGCCCGCATGATCTATGCCAATGATGACGCCCTTCGCTTCTACGAGCAGGCGCTCGCGGCGCTGGCGACGGCCGAACCGACAGGGGTCAGGTTGCAGGTCGGCGAGCGGATTGCCGATCTCTGTGGCCCGACCGGCCGCCGTGCGCTGGCGCATGAGCACTATGGGATGGTGCTGCGGGTCTATCGCGAGAACGGCGACCGCGTCGCCTCGGCCCGGGTTCTTCGCAAGATCGGCCGCCTGCTCTGGGATGTCGGCAAGCGCGACAAGGCCGAAGCCTGCTACGCCGAGGCCGCGACACTTCTCGACGGAGCTGACGCACCGATCGAGCAGGCGCATCTCTGGCAGGAACGCGGCCGCCTGGCGTTCCGGACCGGCGACCACGCGCGTGCAGCAGAATGGGCCGACGCTGCGCTCGCATGCGCGTGCACGCTGACCCGGGACGAGGCCTCCGGGATCGGGCGCGAGGCAGCGCTCGTGACTGCGGAAGCGCTCAACACCAAGGGCGTCGCGCTGGCCCGGCTCGGGCGGAACCGCGAAGCAGTGCGCGAGGTGGAGCGAAGCATAGAGGTGGCTGAAGCTGCCGACCTGCCTGGCGCCGCCTGCCGCGGCTACACCAATCTCGGCGTGCTCTATACAACGATCAATCCCGTGCAGGCGATGGAGGTGTGTCGGCGCGGCCTCGAGATATCGCGGCGTATCGGCGATCTGGGTTTCCAGGCACGCCTCCTCACCAATCTGGCGGTCGCCTGCTGCACATTCACGGACCGCTGCCCGACAGAGGGCGTTCCGGCGGCGGAGAAGGCGGTGGAGATCGACCGTGCGCTCGACCAGCGCGAGCACCTGCCTGTGCCCCTGATCGTGCTCGGGCAGATTCACCAATGCCAGGGGCAACCAGACATCGCGGCCAGCTTCTACAACGAAGCGCTCGACGTTGCCCGCGAAACGGGCGAGCCGCAGCTGCTCTTTCCATGTTATGATGGTCTCGCAACACTCAATCTCGACCGTGACGATCTGGCGGAAGCCGACCGTTACTTTTCGCTGGCGCAAGATGTCTGCGCCCGGCACGGGCTCGACCCGGAAGCGCTCGTGGTGCTGCCTTTCCTCGATTGACCGCGGAGGAGGTTGGATATGCTCGCGCAGGCCGACATGGTTCCTCTTCAACCCGGCGACAGGGCACCGAACGTCGTGCTCGACGCCATCACCCGCGAGGGAAAGATCGCGATCGACGACTTTCGCGGTCAAAAGCCGGTGCTGGTCGGCCTGTACCGCGGCTTGCACTGTGCCTTCTGCCGGCGCCATATCGCCGCCCAGGCGCAGCTCGATCCGGCGCTCCGTGCTGCGGGCGTCGAGAGCCTGACCGTGGTCAACACGCCGATTGAACGCGCGCGGCTCTATTTCCGTTATCATCCGATGCCCAATCTTATCGCCGCCTCCGACCCTAAACGAACCTCCCACCAGGCATTTGGCCTGCCAAATCTCGAATTCACGGAGAACGAGACGGCGTGGCCGCACAAGGTCTCGATGGCCGCCGTGCTGGGTATGCGGGTCGAGATTTCCGGCGAGACGCCAGGACCGCTCGACCCGCTGGCGGGGTCGCAATTCCTCGACAACAAGGACGGTTACGAACTGACCGAGGCCGACCTGGAGATGAAGGCGACAGGCCTTGGCCAGCTTGTCGGCCAGTTCCTGCTCGACCGGCAAGGCATCGTGCGCTGGTGCTTCACCGAAGTTCCGGAAGGGGGGCGTTACATGTTCGGGGCGCCGAACCCCCAGGAGCTCATGTCGGCCGTTTCCCAGGTTGCGCAGTAGGGAGGTTCTTCAGCGAGCAAGGAGAGCCCCACCATGCCGTCCAGCTTCACCGTCCGCAGCGCCAGCGGTTATGAGCAGCTCATGGGCCGCTGGAGCCGTCAGCTTGCCGGCCCGTTCATTGATTTCGCCGGTATCGCCCATGGCGAGCGCGTCATCGACGTCGGCTGCGGCACAGGCAGCCTGACCTTCGCGCTGCCCCAGGCAGCGGAAATCGCCGAGGTCGCGGCGATCGACTTTTCACCGATCTTCGTCGCGGAGGCCCGGCGCCGGAACAGTGATCCGCGGATCACGATCAAGGAGGGCGATGCCTGCGCCATCCCTTTCCCCGACGACGAATTCGACCGGGCCCTGTCGCTGCTCGTCCTGCACTTCGTGCCGGCAGCCGACAAGGCGGTTGCCGAAATGCGTCGCGTCGTGCGGCCGGGCGGCGTTGTCGCAGCCGCCGTTTGGGATCATCTCGGCGGGATGTCGGGGATGCGCATGATGTTGGACACCCTCGCTGCGCAGGACGAGCAGGCGCGAAGCCTGCGCGCTCATTACTGCTTCCAGCCCATGATGAGGCCCGACGAAATGCGGCAGACCTTCACGGCGCAGGGCCTCGAGAGCGTCGAACAGACCTCGCTTATGATCAGGATGGATTACGCGAATTTCGCTGACTACTGGGACCCGTTCGCCGCCGGGGAGGGGCCGCTCGGCAAATATGTGGCGGGGCTCGATCCGGCGTCCCGGGCAAAGGCCGGTGAAGCCGTCAGGGCCGCCTATGAGGCCGGCCAACCTGATGGCCCGCGCTCATTTGCGGCGGTCGCCTGGGCCTGCCGGGGGGTGGTTCCCGGCGGTGGATAAGGACCACCGGCATAGGCCTCGATCAGCTGTTAGCTTGGCCGCCGCAACACCGCCCGAGGGCAGAAAGCCCTGGGATGGCGCACGCCAGACCTGGTTGATTTGCGCGGCTGTAGCAGCTGACTGAAGGGTAGTCCGGGCGCATCCCGGTTTCGCAAGTGGCTCGGAAATGTTCAGGCAGCCCGATGCCGCTGAATACTGCTTCCAGAATGAATTTTGCGGGCAGGATCTTCTAGAATTTGCTTGCACCGCGAGCGGGCACCCCCGACAAATGAGGATGAGAGTCCTCTCGTTCGCCACCGTTCAGCGACTTGCTCCTGAAACGGGCTTTGGGAAAGGGGATCAAGATGTTGGACCGCTTCGTTGAGTCCGTTCTGAACGTCGCCGCCGTCGTCGCCGGGTGGTTTGTGCCTCCAGGCGCACACAAGTTCGGACTGATCCAGATGGGCGTTTCACTCCTGCTGGTCACCGCCCTGATTGCGCTTGTCGCGTTCTGGCGGCACGCACGAAGTCGGCGGCGACACGCGCGCGACGATGCACAAGGCTGACCTGCTCGAGCCTAACGCGTGGCTCCCATGACCAAGGCTCCGAGCTTATGAGACCGGAGCCTCGACCATTCCGGAGAGCCGCCTGCCGGCCCTCCGCCTATTCAGCGGGGAAATTATCCCGCGGGAGCGAGCCTACCAGCGCTCATAATGGTGCCGGCGGTAGCCATGTGCAGGCGCCCAGGGCGGCGGACCACCATGGCGACGGCCATAACCATAGCCGTAGCCGTGACTATAGCCATCGCGGCGGCCGTAATATCGCTGCCGATCCATGTTGCCCTGGATGATCATCAAGCGTTCCCGCTTCGCCTCGGTCATGGCGAACGCCAACGGTTGCTTGTCGAGCTGCTGCGCAATCGAGGGCGCAATCGCTTCGCTGGCGTGAGCTGCGGGCGCGAGGCCGGCCATGGTTGCGGCCGCGCCCAAGACGATAGTGGCTGTGATCAAGAACCGACGCATCGGGGTTCTCCTTCTTTCCTCCCGGCGATTAAAGCCTTCCGAAAGGGAACGCAGGATGAACGGAATTGTTCGGCTCTGTTCAGGAAGCGCCCATCAGACGAAGCTCCTTGTGAGATAAGGAGAGCGCCATCTCTGCTGCGATCAACCCGCGCACTGCCACGGTTCTTTCCTCGAATACCCGAAAGCACGCGCGACCTGAGCTTTCGCCAGGGGCTGGATGTCCACAGCGTGGAAACGGACCCGCAACAGATCGGCTGCCCTAACGCGACATGATTCCGATCAGGATCGGCCCCCAGGCCGTGAGCAGGATATTGCCGATGGCATAGGGCACTGTGTAACCCAGCGCCGGAATGCTGCTCTGGGCCTCGTCCTGGATGGCCCTGAGCGCCGCCGTGATGGTGCCGGCCCCGGCGCAGGCGCCGAGCACGATGAGCGGGTCCATCTTAAGGACGTAGCGCCCGAACAGAATGCCGATGGTATGCGGCAGCAGCGCGGAGACGAGGCCGACCAGGATCAGGCTGACGCCGGTCGCCTTCAGGCCCGAGACGAAACTTGGGCCGGCGCCGAGCCCGACGATGCCGATGAACATGCAGAGCCCGACCGTATCGAAGATCCAGATCGCCGGCTCGGGAATGCGACCGTAGAAGGGGTAGACGGAGCGCAGCCAGCCGAAGACGAGCCCCATGAAGAGCGCGCCGCCGCTGGCGGTCAGTGTCAGTGGCACGCCCCAGACGACCAGTGTCAGCAGACCGAACAAGCCGCCCAGGAAGATCCCGAAGCCGACGAAGACCATGTCGGTGGCCGAAGTGCGGCGGTCGGGATAGCCGAGTTCGGTCGCGGCCCGCTCGACTTCCGGCAACGGCCCGACCAACGACATGACGTCACCACGATTGACGCGTGTCGTCGGCTCGATCGGCATCTCAATGCCCGAGCGTGTCAGCTTGGACAGGAAGACCCCCCGCGCGAACTCCGCTTCGACCAGTTCCGCCAACGATTTCTCGTCGATGCTGCGGGCTGTCACGATGACGTTGAGCGCCTCGAGCGGAATGTCGAGCAGCTCGGGGTCGCTCACCTCGGGGCCGATCAGGTCGCCGCGGGCGGCGTGAACCTCATGGCGCGCCATAATGGCAATGATGTCGCCGGCCTGGATCCTGCGATCCGAAGCGTGGCCGAACAGCACGACACCGCTGCGAACGCGCAGGATGAAGGCACGGGTCTCCTTGATGAGCGCTTCGATCTCGGTGATCGTCTTGTTGGTCAGAACCGGGTTTTCGACGCGATAGGCGCGAACGTCGAACAAGCGGGCAGCGGAGGTGACGCCCTCCACATCGGCGCCCGGACCGGCCTTGTCCGCGCGCTGTGCCGCGATCTCGCGAAGGTTGATACCCATGAGCTTGGGCCCGACCTTCGGCAGGAACCAGACCAGGGCCGCCGTCCCGACCAGGTAGGTGACGGCGTAGGCGACGGGAATATTGTTGATGAGCGCGGTCCGCTCCGCCTGCGGAAGATTCAGCCGCTGGATCGCTTCGCCCGCCGTTCCGATGACGGTCGACTCGGAGAACGCCCCGGCAAGAAGCCCGGCCGCCGTGCCCATGTCGAAGTTCAGCAATCTCGCGAAGCCGAGCGCCACGAGCAGGCATGTGACGCACAGAACCACCGTCAGTGCCATTTGTGGAAGCGCGTCTCGCTTCAGGGCGCGAAAGAACTGCGGGCCGACCTTGTAACCGGTCGTGAAGAGGAAGAGGTCGAAGAAGACCGTCTTCACGGCCGGGGGCACCTTGACGTCGAGCTGGCCGACCAGGACGCCCGCCAGCAGGCAGCCGACGACGACGCCGAGGCTGAAGCCTCCGATCTTCGCCTTGCCGATCAGGAAGCCGAGAGCGATCGTCAGGAAGATGGCGAGCTCGGGATTGTTGCGCAGGGCTTCGACGACGTAGTTCATGCTTTGCCTCGCAGCATTGAACTCGGACATGCGATCAAGTCGTGACTGATCGAATGTCCGATGGTTGCCGAACGCAGGAAATCACCTGCCCACACCTTCACTCCTGCCGCTCTCGCGCGTCAGGGCTTTTTGGCGAGAGCGAGATTGTAGGCATCGAAGGCCTGGCGGTAGCCACGCGCCACCGCGCGGGTAGCGCGGCCG